>JBAYJU010000010.1:0-23808 GCA_041664865.1 Minisyncoccota bacterium | reverse complement strand
TGGGTCTTTTTGAGACGTCTTCACGACATCATCTGTATATGTGATATCAAGCGAATCACCACTTACTGTGATTGACTTAACCTTCCCACCTATCACATCAGACGCGACAGTTGAGATCGGAATAGTGGTACTAGGCTTGATGAGGCTCTCTACAATCGAGTATGCGCTCATCAGGAAAAGGAAGATGAGTATTGTAGTTATGAGATTGCCTAGGAAAGACGGGCCACCGAAGAGCCCACGCGCCCCGCGCCGCGCCTTCGGCGCGGCGCTTTTCTTCTCCTTTGACTTCTTCGAAGATGCAGGTGCCATGAAAATACTATACTATATATGTATGGCTCTCGTCGAATACAAAAAAGCACTTCTGAAGTTCGCGCCAGTCGAGACATTCTCGGCTGGGCTAGAGTTATTCGGTGGCGAAGTGAAATCCTTGCGTAATAAACTCGGCTCGCTCGACGGAGCGCGCGTCGTGGTGCGCGGTGGCGAAGCGTTCATCGTGGGCATGACCATACCGCCATACCAGAGCGCGAACACACCGAAAGACTATGACCCAGAGCGCCCGCGCCGACTCCTACTCACCAAGAAAGAGCTCAACACACTCCTCATCGAAGAATCGAAGAAAGGGTTGACAATTATCCCACTTGAGTTGTATACTGCTGGCAGACTCGTGAAGGCTCGCATCGCAATAGTCCGTGGCAAAGGCAAAGCCGACCGCCGCGAAGACTTGAAGAAGCGCGACGCCTCGCGCGAGACTGAGCGTGTTTTGAAAAATCGCTAGCCCTTCGCCGGCAATTCGCAAAAAGAGGGTAAAGACTTGGCCTTAGTGACCCGGAACGCACTCTTTTTCGGATTGCCGGCGAAGGGCGTACGCAGATCATTCGCCTAAAGCACAGCTTAGAGATAAGATATGTTCTAGGGGGGTGACCGGCTTTGACGGTCTGTACTTTGAAAAACGTGCGACGCAGTGCACTCTCGCCTATCACTTAAATCTAGCGAGAAAACATACTTGCAAAGAACACTCTTGCAAGCGTGAAGTCCCCATACTTCGGTATGCCTGACTTCGCGTTCGTTCCTGCATTCGCCTAACCGCGACTCGCCGAGCGACGTCTATATCCCCGAGTTTCTTCAGTCGAGGGTATGGGCGGAATTATCTGAAGAATCGATGTCTCACCTCCCGCTGAGATTATCTAAATAAGGGATCGGGTAGGAATGGTTTCGCCAGCGTTCCTCGCATCCTGCCTTAAACCATAACGCTGACTATGCGTCGTAGACTCGCTTTCATAGCCAGATTCGGACCGGGGCTCAATTCCCCGCACCTCCACAATCACGAGAAAAGCCGCCATCCTTGGCGGCTCTTCTCGTGATTGATCTGCAGTTTTTATCGCACGCTCGTGTACCCACCCTTCACACCATCCTTGGAAAAGACGATCTGCCAGAGCTGTATGTGTCGCGCACGGAATGAGCCCGCACAAGTGAGGAGATAATATTTCCACATACGATAGAACCTGTCGCCATATTTCTCGCGAAGAGTCGGCCACGCTGCATCGAAATTTCTGAACCACTCCATGAGAGTTTTATCATAATCAGGGCCGAAGTTGTGCCAATCTTCTATCACAAAGGAATCTTCAGAGGCTGTGCTTATTTGTGCCGACGAAGGAATCACACCTCCTGGGAAAATATATTTGTCGACCCATGGATCCACCTGGAAATGAGGTGCGCTCTGGCCGATCGTGTGCAGCAAGAAGAGTCCTCCGTCCTTCAGGCATCGTCGAGCCATCTCGAAGTACGTCTGATAATTCTTGATCCCCACATGTTCAAACATTCCGAGCGAGACGATATGGTCGAACTCCTCATGCACCTCGCGATAATCCTGCACTCGGATTTCTACTGGCAACCCAGCACATCGCTCACGCGCAAGCACAGCCTGCTCTTTAGAAACCGTGATACCGACGACAGAGGCGCCATACTTCTCAGCCGCAAACTTCGCGAAGCTTCCCCACCCGCAGCCGATGTCTAAGATGCGATCGCCATTCTTCAGCCCTATCTTCTTGCATACCATGTCGAGCTTCGCTTCTTGCGCCTCATCGAGCGTAGTTGCATCCTTCCAATACCCACACGTATAGACCATGCGCTTGTCGAGCATCGCTTCGTAGAGGTCGTTGCCGAGGTCGTAGTGCGCCTCGCCGATGTCGAAAGCGCGTTTGCTTGACTGGAGATTGAAAAGAAACGCCTTCGCGACAATCAATGCTGCGGCGATATTTTTCTCGATCGATTTATCGAGACGTGCCGCTAGCACCTTTTCTATAAATACGTCGAGCTCGTTCGCGTCCCACCACCCATCCATGTAAGCCTCACCTAGACCGAGCGTGCCGTAGCGAATGACGCGATTATAAAGTCGTTCATCATGCACCGTGATATCTTGCGGGCGGTCACCACCAATAGTCACATCCGCTTTCTTGAGTGTATCTTCAATAAACCTGTGTGCGGATACCATACGCCAACATTATATCCAAATAATTATCAAAAATTAGCGACGCGCTTTGGTGCGATCGTTCTCAGAGAGGTACTGTTTACGCAAGCGGACTGATTTCGGTGTGATTTCGAGATACTCGTTATCGGTCATGATTTCCATGCCGCGCTCAATCGTGAGATCGAATATCGGGACAAGTGTAAGCGCTTCGTCCATGCCAGAAGAACGCACGTTCGACTGATTCTTGCCCTTCGTCGGGTTCGCCATCATCTCTTCGCCCTTGCTTGTGTTGCCGATTACCATACCCTCATACACTTCCATCGCCGGCTTGATGTAGAGCTGGCCACGATCCTGAAGACTCCAGAGCGAATAGCCGAGCGCTTTACCAGCCGCCATCGAGATCATTGATCCGACCTGGCGCTTCTTAATTTCGCCAGCGTACGGCTTGAAGCCTACGAAACGCGACGAGAGGATGCCCTCGCCCTTGGTGTCGACGACAAACATGTTCTTGTAGCCGAGCAGTCCGCGAGTAGGTCCAAGCATCGTGAGGCGCACGAGGTTTCCCTCTTGCTCGAGATTCTGTAGCACGAACGCGCGCGTGCCGAGCTTCTCTATAACTGCACCTTGAAATTCTGACGGCGTATCAATAATTACTTCTTCAAACGGTTCCATCTTCACGCCATTCTCCTCACGAGTGATTACCTGCGGCTGAGAGATCTGCATCTCGTAGCCCTCGCGACGCATGTTCTCGAGCAATACGGCGATGTGGAGCTCGCCACGGCCAGATACACGGAAAGTGTCTGCGTTCCCGAAGTCTACCTTGAGCCCGACGTTCACCTCGAGCTCTTTCTCTAGACGGTCGCGGATCTGGCGGCTGGTCACATACTTTCCCTCGCGACCGGCAAACGGAGAGTTGTTGACTAGGAAGTTGAGCGAGATCGTCGGCTCGTCCACCGCGATGGCCGGGAGCGGTGTAGCAGACTCATCTGTCGTGACGGTCTCGCCGATGTAGATATCTGGTAGGCCCGCAATAAGTGCGATATCTCCCGCACTCGCGCTTTCTGCCTCGACTCTCTCAAGCCCCTTAAAAGTGAAAATCTTGGTGATACGGCCCGTGCGCGTCTCACCGTCCGGCTTCTTTATGAAAACGGTTTGGTTAGCCTTGACCGTGCCGGAATACAAACGACCGACTGCAAGTCGACCCATGAAGTTGTCATAAGCTAGATTGAATGGCTGGAGCATGAGCGGCCCGTCGGAATCGGCATCTGCATTTGCCGCAGGAACTTTATCGAGAATCATGTCGAGCAATGGCGTG
The DNA here is from genome assembly GCA_041664865.1 of Minisyncoccota bacterium. Taxonomy (GTDB): domain Bacteria; phylum Patescibacteriota; class Minisyncoccia; order Phycocordibacterales; family Phycocordibacteraceae; genus C7867-001. The sequence goes on along the minus strand of JBAYJU010000010.1, from coordinate 20,026 downwards.
AGATCTTTGCGCTCATCTTCGAGATTCTTCATCGCGAAGCCATCGCGGCCAATCGAATAGATAACTGGGAAATCGCACTGCTCGTCAGAAGCACCGAGCTCCATGAAGAGCTCGAGCACTTGGTCGTGCGCGCGTACAGGGTCTGCGGCAGGCTTGTCGATTTTATTAAGCACGACGATTGGCTTGAGACCTAGCTCAAGCGACTTCTTCAATACGAAACGCGTCTGCGGCATCGGACCCTCCTGTGCATCGACGACTAGCAAGACAGAGTCAATCGAGCGCAACACACGCTCTACCTCGCTGCCGAAGTCTGCGTGCCCTGGTGTATCGACGATGTTGATCTTGGTACCCTTGTACTCGACCGCCGCGTTCTTGGCGTAGATGGTGATGCCGCGCTCCTGCTCGAGCGCGTTAGAGTCCATAGACGTGCCCTCAGGCGATGATCCCGTCTGTTTGAGGATGGCGTCAGTGAGCGCGGTCTTCCCGTGGTCAACGTGCGCGATGATAGCGATATTGCGGATTTCCATAAAAATAAAAAGCCTTGCGGCTGGTGAATTTAATATACAATACTATTTCGAATAGTGCAAAGTGCCTCGCCAGATCGAGCTAGCCGACAAGAAGCGTGTAGAACATACCTATGGAGCCGAGACCCATGATTACGAAGGTTATCCATATAACCGCCTGCGACAACGTGCCGCCCCTATATACACCCAAGATCTTCTCATCTGCATTGATTTTATTAATCATAAAGAGAAGTGGAACCGCCGTTACACCATTGAACACCGCCGCAAATACGAGTGCCTTTATCGGATTGATGCCTACAAAATTCATCAGCAACCCGATTAATGTTGACACGATAATAATCCCATAAAAACCCTTCGCCTTTTTGAATTTATGATAAAGCCCTTGGCGCCAACCGAACGCCTCAGACATGGCATATGCGGTTGAACCTGCAAGAACTGGTACAGCAAGAAGCCCGAGCCCAATGACACCAAATGAGAATATGTACTTGGCAAGTTGCCCAGAATTAGGAAACGAGCTTACGAGCGGCTCCAGCGCCTTCGCAGCATCAGCAGCACTTGTGATGTTGGTGACACCATGACTGAAAAGTACAGTTGCTGTGGTAATTATGATAAACCACTGCCCCAATTCTGCAGCGAACATGCCGACGGATGTGTCGATGCGTACATCTTTTAGAAACTTCTTCACTCCGCTAGGCGTACCACCCTTCTGAGCAAGATGATGATGTGCTATTTCTTCTTCGACCTCGCCGGATGCCTGCCAGAAGAACATGTACGGCGTAATGGTCGTGCCGAAGACGCCAACAGCAATAAAGAAGAACGTAAACGAGAATTCTATGTGCGGAATGACGGTCGCCATAATAATCTGCCCCCATGGTTCGCTCACAATAAGCGCGGTAACCGGGTACGCAAGAAGTGACAGTGCCAAGAATTTCAAAAATCTCGCGTAATTCTTATAACTTACAAATACTTCCAGCGATATGCTCACTATCACTGCCACTATTGCGTACAACGCAAACGGCAGATCGAAAACCAGTTGGGCCGCGCTGGCGATAGCGCCAATGTCAGCGCCGATATTAATCGTATTCGCGACGACGACTAGAAGTACAACTGCTGTGAGTAATTTTTTGGAATAGTGTTCCTTCACCACCCCAGCTAGCCCTTTACCCGTGACAGCACCGATGCGCGCGCACGCTTCTTGCACCGCAATAATAAGCGGCAATTGATACAAAGCAGTCCACAGCATGCCGAAACCGAATTGGGCTCCAGTCTGTGAGTATGTGGCGATTCCGGAAGGATCATCATCAACCGCGCCAGTAATCAATCCTGGCCCGAAAATACGCATCAGCCTCCCGAATCGAGTTTTCTTTTTATTTTCCACACATTAAGTATACCCCGCTCCTAGCCCTTATTTTTCCAAATCCAAAATGTCGTCGATGCGGATCATTCTGAATAGAAATACTCGCGAAGCTCTGACTCCGAAATATATCGCGAAGCTTGTTTGAAAATCGAGACGACCGTGCCACGATCGAGCTCTTTATGATTTGGTACAGTGAGTGTCTCGCGCACGTTGCCCCAAGCAACACGACGCAATTTTATATGACTTCCGTGTTGGTCTACTATGGAAAATCCAAAACCCTCGAAAATGCGCACTATCTCTTGACCATTTAAGACTCTCGGTTTAGGCATGAACGAGCGCGCGCGGGAGCTCGAAATTAACGAGCAGCGGCGACGCTGGCGCGAGTCCGAAATCTGCCGGATTTTCCCCATCCAAGCAAAGTTCAGTCGCTTCCTGGATATTCTTCGCGAGTTCGTCGAGCGTCTTTCCCTGAGTCACTACTGGCAAATCTAAACCCTCAGCGATATAATAGTCGTCACCTCTGAAGATGCGATATTGAATGATGCTTTTCATAAATAGGATTATACCACAACCTGACTGTTATTTCTCCAAATCCAAAATGCCTTCAACACAGAGAGAGCTTTAGACTCTCACTACAATCAATTCCTCACTCGATACTCTAAAAGAAGATACGAATTTTGAAGAGGCCTGGCTTCTACCAAGTCAAGAGTCTTGATCTTGTTCAGTTCATCCGTCGTGTGCAATGACTCCCCATCCATTAATGTTGACGTGTCTCCTCCACCAACAAGGGCTGGCGCTACCACCAGCAAAACACGATCTATTAGCCCTTCGCGTATAAGAACCGCGTTTAGCGAGCCGCCAGACTGAACAGTCAGCCTGTCGACACCGTACTCAATCTTCAGTCTTGAAAAGGCATCTCCAAAATCCACGACGCCATCGTACTCAAGAATGTGAATATTACCGAAATCTCTTTTGAGAGCTACCGCTGGATGGTCATTGTTTGTAGTAATAATAATAAGATTTTTCGTTTTCTTCGCGAGATACGAAACACCTCGCTCTGTTAGATGCGGCTCATTATCTACCACGATAAAAGAAACGTCTTGCTTCTCCGGTTCATCGGTTTTCTCATTTATTCCTATCTTTTTGAAGACTCGTCCGGTATTGAGAGAGAAGGGATCCGTTTCCTTTTCTATATCGTAATATTGACCCAACCCCTCTTTGATTCCATCGATATTTGGGAAGTCTGTATCCACATCCATTTTATCTGTGTCACCCGTGGAAATCTTTCCATCCACTGACACCAACAGAAACAGCGTAGTGTAAGGCTTGTTCATAATGTTCGAATTATATCACGTTCTGACTGTTATTTCTCCAAATCCAAGATGTCGTCGATGCGGATCTGGGCGACGAACTCTGGCACGTGAGAGACTAGGATCATGGCGCCCTCATACGCACTGAGCGCCTTGGCGATGAGCGGTAGGTGACGGAAGTTGATATGGTTCGTAGGCTCATCGAGTATCAGCAGTCCTGGCCTCTCGAGCACGAGCGAGGCGAACGCCACAAGACCCTTCTGCCCCTCAGAAAGACTGCCTATCTTCGTATGGATCACGTCGCCAGTTATCAAGAAGCTTGCGGCTACTGCGCGCAATCGTTGTTCGTCTGGCTTGCCCATCACAGACATAAGCGCATCAAAGACATTCTGGTCGAAGTCGAGCGTAGAGAAATCTTGGCGATAGTAGCCGACCTTCACGCCCTCGGTGATTGACGCTCCCTCCGCGACACCCTTTGCGATTGCTTCGAGCAGTGTGCTCTTGCCGATGCCGTTTGGTCCGCGCAACAGCAGGTGGTCGTGTTTGCGAAGCGAGATATTTGCCTTCTTCACGACTGGCTTCCCTTTTGCAGACAATACCGAATACGACGTGAGCGAGAAGACTACTCCACTCAAGTCCTCCTGCGCCGGTATCACAAACGGTCGGATTGTCTTGTCTTCTTTGCGTACTGCTACCTTCGCTTCTTCCATCTCCTCGGCTTCGGTGCGCATCTTCTTGGCGACGAGGCGCATCTTGCCGCCCTTCTGCGCGAAGAAGTTCGCTTTGTCTTTGTTCTCTTGTATCTTCTTGGCGAGCTGCGCATTCTTCCTATTCTCCTTCTCTATGCGGATCAGGATGTCGCGCTGCACGTCTAGATAGTTACCAGGGTATTGCTCGATCTTGCGTGTGAACACATCGAGATATAGCACACCTGTAGTAAATGCATTGAGGAACTCAGCATCGTGAGAAATCACTACGACTGTCTTGTCGTAGTCCACTAGAAACTGTGTGAGGTGCTCGATGCCAGCCTTGTCGAGGTTGTTCGTAGGCTCGTCCAAGAGGAGCAAATCTGGGTCCTGAATGAGTGCCGATGCGAGCAGAAGCCGCGCCTGCTGGCCTCCGGAAAAGCTTTTCATGATTCTCTCATGGAGACTTTCATGATGTTTGAGATTCACCACCTCAAGTACAGCGTCAATCTTCGGATCGATGTCATACACCTTCGTATCGAAATAGGATTGAAAGAATTCACGCACAGTTAGCTCCATCTTCTCGCGCGGAATCACCTGCGATGCGATTGCGACCCTCATGCCGTGCGAGATGTGTATCTCGCCACTCTCTGGCTTGAGTGCACCAGTCATGAGCGCGAAGAGCGTAGACTTGCCAGCACCGTTCTGGCCCATCACAGCCATCTTCATCCCACGGCGCAGCGTGAAGCTCACCTCCTCTAGAATCGGCTTATTGTGCCCATATTCGAACGAAACCTCGTCGAAATTTATAATGCTCTCTTCGCGTGCCATCAAGACACCTTATCTTATTTCTGTTGAAATAGAAACGGGGCACTGCTATCGCAGTGCCCCGGTCGCCCGTGATGGGCGCGACTTAAAATACTTTTCCATACTCTCGGCGAATCCTCGTAAACGTCGCGATACCAATAGTTTTCGGTACACATTCAAAAACTTCAGTATCACCAACAACCACCTCAAACTCCGTTTCCTGTTGCGTGCCAATTTTGATCGTGTTCGGTGCATGAATCCCGCTTGCAATCGGAAACAAAAAAGGCCCATCCATAAGAACAATCCCCTGACTACCCAACACTAAGAACGCCTTAGTCGGAAGACCATACCGAGACCCAACAAAAATGAGAGCGCCACCACACAACACCCCAGTGATGTAACTTTTCTGAAAGAGGTACTCATCCTCTCCTCCGGGGCCATGATTCCACCGATTGCGCCAAGATTGAGTAACAAGAAACAGTTCCCCAACCTTCCCCCTCATCTTCTCCTCAAGCTCTCTGAGAGGAAGAGCAACGCTCGAATCGATGACACTGTACCCGCGTAAGAAGTAATCCGTGATGGCGTCACCGGTCGATTCACCGGCCAGAACATAACTTCGGAGCTGTTCCTTGTGGATAGCAAGCTCTCTCATGCGTTCCTCATACTCACTCGTGTACGTCGCCTCCAGGCGACGAATTCTCTTGATTCCGTCTAGTAACGGATTACGCATCATGGCGCACCTCCTTCTTACTTAGGTATAGGTTGATATTGACTGGTTTGATATAGAACTCCTTCCGCTCATAGTTATGCACCTAATGGTAGGAGATGTCCAGAGCACTCGACTTTTGCGAGCAATAATGTATAGTGAAGACATGTCCAAGCCTCCAGTACCCGCAAAAAGCGCCTATCCAATGCGCATCAACAAATACCTCGCCCACGAAGGCATCGCGACGCGACGCGGGGCCGATGATCTGATCGAGAAGAAGAAAGTGCTCATCAACGGCCGCATCGCCGTGCTAGGCGACAAGGTAAGTGAATCAGATAGAGTCGAGCTCGCTGGCACGATTACTCCGAAGAAATATCTCTATTTCGCATACAACAAGCCTCTCGGTGTCATCACTCATTCGCCACAGCTCGGAGAGAAAGACATAAAGCAGAGCATCACGAAGAAAGGCGGCCCAGAGAAGAGCGAGATGAGCGACGTCTTCCCTATAGGCCGTCTCGACAAGGATTCGCACGGGCTCATTATCCTAACCAACGACGGACGTGTGACCGACCGGCTCCTAAATCCAGACTACGATCACGACAAGGAGTACCGCGTGCGCACTCTCGACCCGATTCGCGATAGCTTCAAGAAATACATGGAGTCCGGTGTAGACATCGAGGGCTACCTCACAGCTCCATGCAAGGTGCGCAAGACAGGGCCGAACACTTTCAACATCACCCTCACCGAGGGCAAGAAGCACCAGATACGCCGTATGGTCGCTGCACTCCACAACCAGGTCGCAGACCTAGAGCGGGTGCGCATACTCAATATCCGCCTAGATGGCTTGCATCCGAATGCTACGCGCCCAATCAAGGGCGAAGAGCTCGAGACCTTCCTATCCCAAATCGGGATGAAATAGATTAATCTTCGAAGATATTCCGCAGAAGCGCGTCGCGCTCTTTCGGCGTCGCCTCTGTCGCAGAATATGGCACCACTATTGCCTCATGCGAAAACTCTTTAATTGCGCGTAATTGAGCCGACATCTCCTTCTGATTGACCTTATCGACTTTGTTCATCACGACTGTAAGCGGGTGACCATGCTCGCGTAGCACGCGGATCATCTCTTCGTCGAATGCTGTCAGGCCTGCCTTCGCATCGAGTATAAGCACTACTTTAGCGACAGTAGCTTCTGAATACATCAGGTACCACAAGATTAGCTTTTCGATTTTGTCTTTTTCTTTCGGCGACCTCTTCGCGTATCCGTAACCAGGTAAATCGACTAGGTAGCACTTCTTATTATTGATACCGAATAAATTAATTTCGGTGGTCTTGCCGGGTCGGTTACTAGTCTTCACCAGCTCCTTGCGATTGACGAGCGAATTGATGACGCTCGACTTGCCGACGTTAGAGCGCCCGACGAAGGCAATCTCTGGCACACCATCAGTTAGGATGACATCTGTCCCTGTGATGCCCTTCAAGAATTCTGCTGATGTGATTTTCATAAAAGCGATTAGTTGTATGGTACCTTACTCGGCGCTTTCTTACGATGCGTGACTTCCAGCCACAAAGCCTGTCGTCCAGCAGAGCTGGAGCGAGTAGCCACCAGAGGGGCGGGTGATGTTGAGCAGATCACCAGTCACAAAAAGATTCTGGTGGTGCACACTGCGCATCGTGCGCATGTCCACCTCGGTGAGCGGGAGCCCTCCGTCGGCGACCACTGCCTTATCGAGACCCATGAGCCCGTTCACGAGCATCGGGATACGCTTCAGAAGTGCTACGAGCTCGTGCCTATGCTCTTTCGTCACACTGTGCACTTTCACCTCCGGGTCAATGCTTGGCACAAGCGCGAGGAATGATTCCGATGTCCCTGGCGGCACGATATCTTTCAACACGTTCTTGAGCTGCTTATTTTTATTCGCATCAAAAAGCTCTGTGATTTTCTTACCGAGTGCGCCCTGATCGAGATTTGGGAATAAATCGATGTAGGCTCGCACACTCCCACCATGAAGCAAGTCCGCGACCTTCCCAGAGCTATTTAGAACTGTTGGGCCCGATATTCCGAAGTGCGTGAAGAGGAGCGGACCAGAATGCGAAAACTTCTTCTCGCCATGCGAAAAGAAGGTGATCTTCATCATAGGTATTGATACACCAGACAGTTTTTTCACCCACCCCTCTTTCACCTTGAGCGGAACGAGTGTCGGTGTCGGCTTCTCCACGACGTGTCCGATATTAGCGAGCCACTTGAATCCGTCACCGGTCGAACCGGTCTCTGGATGCGAGACACCACCAGTAGCAAGGATGAATGAACGCGCAGAAAAAACTCCGGTGTTCGTATGTACTTTCTCTATCTTCCCATCCTTCGCGACAATCTGCGTGACAGTCACGCCAGTGCGCACATCGACTCTTCCTTTTGCTAGATACTGCGCGAGCACTGCGACTACATCTGTCGCGCGCTCCGTCTTAGGGAACGCTCGCTTGTATGCCTCTATCTTGAGCGCGAGGCCGCGTGATTCAAAAAATGAAAATGTGTCCTGTACGCCGAATTGCGCAAACGCAGAATGTAAAAACTTCGTAGCCTTTCCATACTTTGAAAGAAGAAGTCGCGTGTCTTCTTCGGCATTCGTAATATTGCAGCGGCCGCCACCAGTGATAGCGAGCTTCGCGCCGAGCTTTTCATTTTTCTCGAGCAAGAGAACCTGCTTCCCCAGCGCCGCCGCCCGCCCAGCCGCCATCATACCGGAGGCTCCGCCACCGATTACGATTACGTCATAGCGAGAAGCAGACTTCATATCCGCTATTCCCAGTCTCTACTCCCGACCAGAAAGTACGCGCGTCTGAGCTTCGATAGCAGAGATGAGCCTATCTAGCTTCGTGTTTAGAATGCTGAACTGCTTCTTCAAATCGTTCGCGCCAGCATCTCCCGCGCTGAAGTCAGTAGGCTGAGAGAACGGCTGTCCTGTGAAAGAAGTTGTAGTATCCTTGCCCTTATAACAATTGCGGCAATAGACCGGCTTTTTACCATTCGGGACGAATGGTACTTCGCACATCGCGTGGCACCCGTCGCAAGTAGTCTTGTGCGGCTCGTCTGACCGGTCATATCCATGACCAAAAGATGGCCCGCGCTTCGCGCCGAAGTCTCTCTTGCCAGCACTGTATGTTTTCTTGAAATCTTTCATATGTTGTAATTAAATCTCAAGATACCACACTTTCTCAAATCATGCAAACCTCACGCCATCGACGTGGAAATCTTATTTATGAAACGCGGCTACGATGCTCTGCATATATGTGGCAATCGCACCAAGTCCAGGGATGACTCCGAAGAGCGACAGCACCCAGCCGAGTAGCGCCAGCGCGATGATGCTCCCGACGAGCGCTCCAGCTCCCTGCCACACGCCATTGATGAATGACCCGCTATGGGTGGGCGTGCTGCGGTCTTTTATCTCTTCGAGCTCCTGCTCTATGTGCTCCAAGTGCTGGAGCCCCTCTTCTTCGATTCGTGTCTCTATCATTGCCTCATTGTACATCACTCAATATAAAAATAACTACGCCCGGTCGATACTGTAAATCGATAAGAGTGCGAATAGGAAACTGAGGGACAGTGGGCCCAGGAAGACGCCGCTCGGGCCGAAGAACAAGATCCCGCCCAAGACTGCCAAGAGCACGAGAAGCGGATGCAGACGCATGCCATTCCCGATGAGCTTCGGTCCTAGTAGATTATCGATAAGACCGACGCCGATAGCGCCCCACGCCAGGAGCCCGAGTGATTCAGGGACATTACCTATACTGAAGAGATAGATAACGGCTGGCGCTATAACTATCGACGTTCCGATTCCTGGTATAAGAGCAGCGACCGCGGCGACCGTCCCCCACAAGACCGCACCAGGCACGCCGAAGATTAGGAAACCAAGTGTCGTAAGAAGTCCCTGTATCAGAGCTAGTGTGAGGTCGCCCTTGATAATCGAATTCACTGCGCGCTCAAGCTTATCGAGCACCACCCCATCCTCGTGATTTGGAAGCGGGGAAATACGTACGAGCACTTCCCGCGCGCGCTTCCCATCGCGGAGAAGATAATAGAGCGCGATTAGGAATACAAGAAACGATAGGAAAAACTGGGAGACACTCGAGAATATCTCACTTGCATGACCAGCTATCCATCGCAACGCTTCTTTCAAATACATATCTATATCTGTCGACACCCCGACCAAAAGATTCTTAATCCCCGGGATTACCCGATCATAAGTATCACCGATACGAACTAGGTTCTCAGTCAGAGCGCCCTGCCCCTGCTCCGTCTCGAGCGATATGTAGAGCGAATGGGCTTCATTTCCCACAAGTACTCCCACCAGAGAGAGCGGAAGTGCTATGAAAAAGATTCCGATAAGTACCGTCATAAGAGCAGACACGCTCTCCCACCCGCCAAGGATCTTGGAGATTCTGGTGTAGAGTCTTTCCAGCACCACGGCGAATACCACAGCAAGCGCCAGAGTTTTCAAGAATGGCAGAAAGACCGCACTCACGAGCGCAGTCATTCCTATAATAAGAACCACCAGGAAATAGTGCCGCGGATCTGATTCTCTCATAGGTCGAAGTATATCACCCGCCAAGCAAACTCAAAGATGCAAAAATCGTCAAATTTGGTACAGTGCATATAGCTACTTCTGGTAGCCATTGTGTGTTGTTCACAATATTGCTGGATCGTCTAATGGTAAGCCCTTCGGGCTTTCTGCCAGCGCTCGCCTCGCATGAGCATATGCAGACATACGCTCATGACTCGGCTCGCTTGGTAGTAAGCCCATACGTCTTCCTCCCTGCGCTTGCCTCGGACAAATGCGTGCAGACACGCTTTGTCACTCGGCTCGCTTGGTAGTAGGAAACCTCCCATTAGACGACCAGCAATATAGACGTATTGCACACGTCAATTGCGGGATCGTCTAATGGTAGGACGCGACCCTCTGAAGGTCGTTATCTTGGTTCGAGTCCAGGTCCCGCAGCAACAAGGTTTAGTATCGAACGACCTAGGTGGGTCTTGAGTCCTCGTGGATTTCGCTGCCCGTGTAATTCGGGTTCAATTGCGGGATAATGTACGCAATGTCTGGTAACAAAAAACTGATAAGTCAAAAGGAGGAAAAACGCATTTGGAAAGAAGCAAAGAATGCGGCTGGACCCCGTTATACCAGCGATATCAATGTAGAGCTCCCGATAAAGGAGGTATTTGACGGTATTGGCAGGACCGAGAAGATCTTTGAGGAAATCGAGGACCTTAGAAAAGAACTCCGTGATGCTTACAGGACAATCGGCTATTTAAAGCCCCTTGGGTACAAAGATGTTGATGTTAGAAAGGGTCTTAAAAAGATTCAAACTTATGGAAAGTCTTTTCTAGCTACCGCTGAGATGTTTGGTAGTGACCAGTCTAAAGAAATCGATTTGAAGTCGATTATTCAAGCAACAAATAAAATATCTCCCTATTTTTCTCCTATCAATCGTTATATCTGGGATTTTGAAAGAAAAGAAGATGATGGGCAAAGAGAAAAAGCGAAAGCAGAAGGTCGTGAATATCTTGGTCATGGTCAGTCCGAAGAGCTCAGGGAGTTGAAAGGCTTAGAGAATAGTCTCAGAACATTTAGCAGAAGTATTAGAAATATTGATTATTTCGCAAAGAGCCATAAGGCCAGGCTCTTGAATGACCCTTTATTGCTTATTTTGGGGCAAGCGGGAATGGGCAAGACACATTTGGTATGTGACATCACGAAAGATCGTCTAAAGAACGGGCTTCCTCCGACCGTAATTGTTTTGGGGGAAAAACTCTTGGACATTCAAGATTCTCTGGGGGCAATATTTAAAGCAGTATCAATAAACGCCCCTAAGAAAAAGATACTGGCCGAGTTAAATGCAGCAGGTAAAAAAGCAAACAGGAGGTCTTTGATCATTGTCGACGCAATAAACGAGGCGGATAGACAGGGCTGGAAATCTAGTATTCGTAGCCTGATCAAAGAGATTAAAAAGTACCCATGGGTAGGGTTGGTAATGACATGTAGGATTCCTTTTCAATTTCTCTATCTCCCAAAGAGAATGAAAATGATAACAGAGCATCATCAAGGCTTCCAAGATAACGAACTTGAGGCAATGACAGCTTATTTTAACTTCTATGGTTTATCTCTACCTCAGGTGCCGCTATTGATATCTGAATTTAGCAGCCCGCTGTTCCTGAGTTGCTTCTGTAAGACAGCAAGAGACATTAAAGGTGGTAAGCCAAAGGTGGCAAAAGGGATTAACGATCTTGCTTTGGGTCAGGTAGGAATGACCAAAATTCTAGAAGATTTTTATATCTCAAAGGAGGAATGGATTACGAAAAAGCATTCGTCAAAATTTAAAACTCTGATAAAACAATCCTGGATCTGGAATAAATCTGGTAATGATTGCTTGGTAAAAAAGATTGCAAAGGTTATGGCAGCAAATGGCCGAAGACATCTCTTTGAAAGCGAGGTGTTACAAGTTATTAAAGACTTGTCCGCCAATAAATATACTTTGGCCACATGCGCAAAAGTATTAAAGATTTTGATCGAAGAAGGGATTCTTATTAGAGATGCTGCGTGGGATGATCAAGCTAAGAAGTATTACGATGTATTAAAGTTCTCTTTCCACAAGTTTAGCGACCACATCATTGCGAGGAATTTACTCTATGACAAAAGCCTGTTTGACAGCAAGGAAGTGAAACAAAGTCTCAGCGCCCCAACCTCTTTGGGTAATTTGTTCGCAGGCGATCAAAACATTCTCAGGAACATCGATTTGATCGAGGCGCTAATGGTTGAATTTCCTGAGAGCGTGAAGAAAAACAAAAAATTCACTGATAAGGACCTGATTGATTATATTCCAAAATCACTTAGATCCGAACCTCAGGTAATGTCCGCCTTTGTTGAGAGTTTGTATTGGAGGAAACCCGAGAATTTCTTGAACGATAAAAAACTTATCAAGAAGTCCATTATTGATTACATAAATAGTACCCTCCTACGATATGAGAATTCATATAAAGAACTACTAAATCTGTTTGTCTCGACAGCCACAAAACCCCTTCATCCTCTTAATTCAAAACGGCTGAATAATTACTTGTTGGGCTTTACTCTTACCGGTAGAGACTTGTTTTGGTCAGAGTATATGAGGAAACAATATGGTTCAGGAAGTATATACAAGTTGATTTCCTGGATAGAAAATCAATCGCTGGAAAAGATAACTGCCGAACAGGCGGCCTGCGTACTTGCAGTTTTAAGTTGGACCTTAGGCACGACAGTCAAATTATTGAGAAACAGATCTACCCGGTGTTTGTTCATTGTTGGGAAGATTCATCCTGAGGAACTTTTCAAATCTTTGTTGGAAATGATTCAAGTTGATGACCCCTATATTCGCGAAAGAGTTTTGGCTGCAGGCTACGGGGTTGCTATGGCCTTTAGCGATTTAGACAAAAGGCATATATCGAAGGTTTTATTGCCAAGTGCCAAAAAGATTTACTCCCTATTTTTCAAAAAAGGGGCCGAATTATCCACTACAAATATCCTAATCAGAGATTATGCTCGAGGCATTATTGAAGTTGCCCTACATCACGATAAAAAATTATTGTCTCCTGCACAGATAAAGAGAATCCGACCTCCTTACGAGGATGGTGGTAACCGTCGTTGGGGTCGTAGTGCTGATAAGGATGACGGCAAGTATCGAGATGGCAACTCACCTTTTGGGTGGGAGTTCGAGAAAGACACACTTAGGCATCTCGTCGGTAGTAATGCTTACGACAATGAGGATAAGAATTATATTCGCCTAAAGGAAAACATGATGTGGCGACTTTATCAGCTCGGTTATTCTCTGGATAAGTTCGGTAATATCGATAAAGAAATTGCACGCAATTTTCGTTACGACAGAAGTCCGCATTATGCAGGTGAGGTGGAAAGATATGGTGAAAAATACACTCTAATTGCTTATCGAGAAATATTCGGATTGAAAATGGATAAGAAAGAGTATGAGCGTACATGGATAACGGAAGATGGAAGAGACGGTGAGTTTGAAGTAGACCCAAGTTTTCCTCAGTCTGTTAAGCGTCAGAAAATCTTTTCCATGAAACTTACATCCGGCCCTAAGGATATAAAAAAGTGGATGACGCAGAAAAATCCCCCCAATATCACCCCACGCTTAGAAGTCGAAGAAATTGACGGAAATAAGGGTCCGTGGATCCTTGTTGACGGGATTATTGGTGAGAAGAATACAAAAGAGGCTCGCAAGATCACCACTTTTATTTATGGGCTTTTAGTCGATGAGAAAGATGTTGAGAAAGTGCACGAGTTCTTGGCAGGTGTCCCATTCCCTGGAAACAGTGAGCTGCCTTCGTTGCCTGATACTCGGGAGGTTTTTGCTGGTGAGCTTGGATGGAGGGAAAGGAACAGCGCAGAACCTTCACTTGAAGTAAAAATAAAAAGAGGTGAGGTACAAAGACCTCTTACACAACAGGAAAAAGACTTTTACAATCTCCGAATTTCTTATTCTATTTTCGGTAAACCAGACGACGAGCTCGTAGTTAAGGACATTCAAACGCCACCCGAATTCAAAACAGAAACTGTTTATGAAAATGTCTCTGTGCAACGTATAGCTAGATGGTTCGCGACAAAAGACTATGCCTATCTTGGGCGAGATGACGATACTACGGGACTCCACATCTTGAGCAAGAGCCTGATGAAGAGTCATAAACTCCACTGCGCTTCTGGAACCTTTGACTTTGTTACTAAAACAGGAGAGATAGTAGGTAAACCTGTTACCTCTGGAGATCAATATGGCACACATGAGAACATCCTTTATCTAAAGAAGAGTTTCGTTGAAGAGATCCTGAGGAAGTCTAAAAAGAAACTGTTAGTCGTAACTTGGGGCGAAAGACAATATTGGCCTGAGAACCTCAACGATATTCATCGTCCCGAACACGCGGAAATAACACAAAATTACAAAAATATTTACAAACAGATTTTTATCTACCCCTTCTAGTTTACTGAGACAAGAAGTCTTTTCTCTTTCACAAGTAATTTTGTCTTAAGGCAAACCAGTAGGTCTCGCTTCTCAAAAATCGATCCTTCTGTAAGGAGGTACTTCGCATAGTTGCGTATATCTACATCTTTTGCACGATATTCCTCCTCCTTCTTACCCATAATATTGAACTGAAACTTCTTATGCCGTTCTATTTCAGCTTCGAGTTTCTTGCGGAGTCCAGATTTATCTAAATCCACCCGATCGATGAGCTCAAGCAATTGGGCAATGAGAACTTTCTCTTCCGTATATCCTTCCTTGCAATTAATATCCCTTGCACGCGTACAACCGTAATAGATGTACTTGGACACGCTCCCATCTTTGAGAGTTTTGTACTTCTCTTGGGCTGTTACTCCTGAGCCACATTTCCCGCAGAATAGAAGCCTAGTGAACGCAAACTCTTTGTTCTGACCGTTTCGTTTTATCTGAAGGTGGAGTTGTTTCTGCACCTCATCAAATAGTTCCTTAGTAATCAGCGGAGTATGTTTACCCTGAAACCATCTGCCGCTCTTTTTCGGGTATTCGAATGTACCGTTATAGAAGTGATTATTCAGGATCACATACACATTACTGAGAGTTAAAGGCTTGCCACTCTTTGTTACAAACTTTACTTCCTTGAGCCACCGATAGATCTTTCTTCCACTCCACCCCTCGTAACCTGCCTTGGTAAACATCTCTTTGATGACGACGGATCGTTCTGGATCGACGAACACCACTCCCTTTTGATCTTTGTTTTTAGAGTTGAGGTACCCGGTTGGTGCTACTGACGGCCACAGACCCATTTCGCACTTCGTCTTGAGTCCACGCTTCACATTGATACTTTTATTATCATTCTCGAGCTTCGCCTGACTTCCGAGGATCATCAGTAGAAACTTCTCATTCGGGTTGTTGGTGAATCGTTGGCTGTGCGTTCGAATTTCAACAAGTCGCTTTTGGTCGAAAAGGTCTACGAGAGCGCCAAGATCACCAGCGTTGCGGCTCAGGCGGTCTGGGTGCCAGACGAGGATGCCGTCAAATTTTCCAGACCTTATATCAGTCAGGAGTTGGTTGAAGACAGGTCTTTGCCCGCAGTCCTTGGCAGAATGCGACTCGCGGTACATGTCCACCACATTGAGCCCATCTCGTTGCGCTAGGGCCAGCATCTCGTTAAGCTGGGAATCTATCGAGAGAGCCTGTTTCTCCTCTGCCTCGCTCGATTTACGCGCATACAAGCAGTAACGGATAGTTATTGCGGCTTGGGGTGTCGGAGCGGCTATCTGGGCTCCATAAAGGGTTGTGTTTTCCATACACACACGAACATACCGGGAACGGCCACGAAGTCTAGCGGGCGAGGAGGAGATAAGCCGATTTTATACAATCTGGCGACTTAGGTTGTATAGTACTAGCAAAGATATGAAGTCTATTTTTATTAAAAACCGAGCAGTTATCACCAGTATTTTGGTAACAGTTACTGCTTCGATTCTTTATGCCGCTTTGACGTTAATTTTTACGAATCCACTCACGGCAGTTTGGTACATTTTGGTTTTTTCTTTCTACAATTTCGTTATTCCACACAGCCTCTCCATTGCGGTTTTGGTCTGTACGGGAATATTTGTACACTTTGTCTTTTCCAGAAACCGTTTCTTCAGCAAATTAAATCCGATCGGAAAATCATTAATGCTAATTCTGATTTTAGTTTCTGCTGGGCTGGGAATCTTTTTGTTTTTCAAACATTCAAGTTGTGAGTTGCAACAGATAAGAACTTTAACTTATTTCGAACCAATAGTGATCGACTCTTCCGGCAATTACACGACTTCGAATGTGATGGCTAGAGAGATTGGCAAAGGACTTTCCAGTATACTTATGGAACCAATAGGTGCGAATGATATTGCGACTACGACCAATGACCGGGAATCGGTTCGTGTCGAAGACTTTCCTCAGTACCTTCTTAACTTTAATTCCATAAAAAAGACGGACTCAGAACATTTGGCGTGGAACATTCACACCTGTAGCGGCGTAATTAACTGGCTGGAGTTTGATAGCAATGGTTATTTAGTGGATGTTCATGTATCAAATACGCTCCCATTTTTAATCTCAAATACGGATTTTGATTCCGCCTTTAATGTGAAAGATCGTTTCAATCGACTAGTCTTTTTGCACGTTCTTGAAACGAACGAATCAAAAGGTGTGTATATGGGAAGAATATATAAAGCATTACTAGAATCGATGAATGCTGCGTTTTATTCAAATCAAGGGGACATAAAAGATTCTCTTGCCGTTATCGAACTTGGTAAAGCTGAAATCGAGAAGCTCAATGGATATCTCCTAACTCAGGCTAGTAAAATCCCTGACAGTTCACAGCGTCAGAAAGCCATCGGATATATACGGGACGACTATTCAATGTGGATGATTGAGTCCGATTATCTGAAACATTACACCTATGCTGACAACGGCGACTTCTCAGATGCAGAAAACAGTCTAAGAGACGCGTTCCGTGATAGCTTCAAAGTCTCAAAGTCATATGAAGACATACTAGGCTCTTTCGAAAAGGAATACTTTCAGAGTTTGAATGGCGAAGTCCCAAACGAGGATGATTTCCTAGTTAATATCAGGAGAAATGGCTATATTGATAATATTACACCGCAGTCGATTTATATAAGTCTTTTCTTTGCTCTAATTGATTACAACCGAATCAATGAAAATTTCGATTACAATTCTTTTTTTGAATGGCTAAATAAGTCAGACTCCAATAATCCCGTTATATATATGTTTTGGGGAAAAATGCTTACTTTGCATAGTAAATTCATCGAAGGCGCGCAGAAATATGCTATCGCCTACAGCATCTTTCCCAACGCCCCTATTCTTGGTCTTTTTGAACAAGTTGCATACATTAATTTCTATACAGAAGGTAATGACATCGGCTCGAGATCAGTAGAACAAATCAAACAAGAACTTGATTTACACATGGAGAAGATATCAGAGATATCCTCTGAGCTCCAAAAGAAGGGATTTGACATAACTAATCACGATACATGTTCTACACATCCTGGACTATGGAGTAGATGGTGCGCGAACTCTCCAGAAAATTAGTTATCCACATTGATTACACAAATCGTCCCATCCAAGCTACACTTTACCTGTGGTGCCTTTCTGGGCATCACCCGTGCGACAACTGAATAAAAATGGCCTAAACCCTCGACTCCGGTCGGCGGCATGGTCGAAAATCGCATCGAACCTAGAAAACCCGTCATCAGGGCGTTCGATGCGTTATAGGGGGAAACTCCTATAGGCCCGCAAGGGCTCCTGGTGGCGGGTTTTGTGCTACCCGCTACCGGATTATTCCTTCACTAATCCGGCGCTTATGAAGACTCGAATTTTAGGAATCGTGCTTGGTGTACTGATCGGTATACCGACTATCGCTTTCGGCAGTTCATTTACATATTCTCTCGTCGAAGGAAAGACGCCGAGTGAAGCCATTAGTATTTTAGCGGCTCAAATCGAATCTCTGACCACTCGTTTGAACTCTATCGAGTCTGCTCAGGAAGAAGAAGCAAAATCAGAGCAGGTTGTTTCTACAAGTTCATCGTCAGCTGAATCGCCTGTATCTCCAAAGGTACAAACAGACTCGATAATTTGTGTAAATCTAAAAGCGCAGCTTTTGTCGCTACAGGATCAGGAACAAAAACTTAAGATGGAACTGGTCTCATTAAAAAATAATGGAACGGGAGAAATTGCTGTCAGTATGGAAGATCAACAGAGGATTCTTACTGAAGTGAAGCAAAAAGTTGATGTAGATAAAGCGCAAATTGCAGTTCTCGACACTCAAATTAAATCTCTCGTTGCTCAGATTAAGGAGGAGATCTGCATATGAAAAAAATTCTAATACCAGCGGGGAAAGTGTTAACCGGCCTACTCGCTTTGGTTGTATTAGCGTTCGCGTACCATCAGATGGTTGTGGTTCCAAAAGAGGTGCGAACGGCGTGCAATAAGGTGGCGTTGGACTGGGTGAACAAGAGAAGTACGTCGCCGTCCTTTTATTCGATCTCTGATAGGGATGCCGATTATAAGTTTAGTTATGACGCCTGTTTCCACAGCCATGGCTTGCAACCAGAGAGATAAGAGTATAATGAAATGAAAGTCGGATAACTCGGATACCTGAGCCCGCAAGCACTCGACAATCCGCGCAAGCGTCGACCGATTGCTCCTAAGGTGAAGAAAGGAAACCCGCAGGAGAACTTTCACCTTGCTCACTGAGCATGAGAGCCCTGCCTTATTGGCTAAGCAAAAAGCTTATGTCTCAAGGCAGAAAAACACCTCAGAAAACATGGGACCGGTTTTTGGCATGTCTCGGAGAAAATTATGGTTCGGTAAAATTGGCAGCGCAAAATGCGGGTATTGATCCGCGATCAGTCTATAATCACATGCGTAAAAGCCCGGCGTTCAAAAGGAAAATGGAAGAGATATTCGACTCCATGGTTGTTCCAATTGCTCAAGATCAACTGCACTCACTATCTCTAAAGGGAGAATTCAGGGCCATTCGGTTTATTCTCGTTAATAAAGCACCGAAACGCTGGAATGCAGAATCTTTGCTTAAGAAGGAACTCGAACTTGAACTCGCAAAAGATATTAAGGAATTAAAAGATGGGAGAACTAAAGAAGTAGGCAACAAGTATCCCACATTACTGAGTCTTATAGCCACTGCTGCATATGAACAGGCAATCTATGTCGGTTCAAAGGACATCCCTGATCAATTTGTTATTAATTTGAAAGACAAGAAGGCCTACTACAAACGATACGAACGACAGAGAGAAGAGTGGCTAAAGAATAATCCTCAAGAAAGACATAAATATGAGGGTTAAACAAAATCCTCTTGTCTGAGGCTTTTCTTCACTTTAATCAAATTGTGAATTTCGGTGCGAAAAGTAAGAAAAGTCTCCTTCGAAATTGGCGACCTAGACGGGTCGAAAGTTTGGGGTATCCGGTGCTACAATACCCTTGAAATGGCTCACTTAACTTGGTACCAGACCTAACATCGCAGCATGGTAATTTCAGGTACCGTCATCTCTATCCTTGTTGGGATCGCAAGCGGTATTATTGCAGCTGCGCTGCTCGGGTTGTTGAACATCCTTCTCAGGAAAGCTTTCTTTCCTTGGCTCGAAGAATTTGTGTACAAAGGTGTAAACGTTAGTGGAAATTGGATATATAAGAACGAATCCACGAAGCAGATATTTGAAATTAGAATGGAATTGGAACAAAAAGCCCATCGTTTATCCGGGAAATTTCAAGCAAAGACTGATAAGCGCGAAGAGAAAGAAGAGTACGTAAACTACTACAAAGTGCAGGGCGTGGTAAAGGATAATTATCTTTTACTTACTTATACCGCCGAACGAAAGGACAGAACGGGTGTAGGATCTTTCCTTCTTCGAGTTTCCCATGGAGGCACCGAGTTGATTGGCAATGTGATATATACACCAGACGGAGTAGTGGATGATACACAAATAGTTTCCCTTGAAGATATTGCGTTTACAAGAAACTGACATTTGTCTTTCATTTTTAGAGTAATGGAGTAATGGGGACAGTCACTATTATTTGCCGTTTCTTGT
>JBAYJU010000009.1:0-25626 GCA_041664865.1 Minisyncoccota bacterium | reverse complement strand
CTGCTGTAACTGCAGTAAGAACAGCAGCGAGAGCGAGCGCTATCACAAGCCCTAGCACAGTACCGCGCGTCTCAGTGAAGAACAGCAGGACTCCCTCGAGCACAGCGAGCGCAATCAGAACCCACTTAAGCCACACTCGCTTCTCTGTGAGCGCAAGCCATAGCGCGATGAACACATTAAATAGGAAATAGATTGCTAGATATGCAGAATTACCAAACGTCGCATCAATGCGCGAAGAGCCCTGATGTATCGCGA
Source organism: Minisyncoccota bacterium (assembly GCA_041664865.1). Taxonomy (GTDB): domain Bacteria; phylum Patescibacteriota; class Minisyncoccia; order Phycocordibacterales; family Phycocordibacteraceae; genus C7867-001. Next base: position 25,371 of record JBAYJU010000009.1, on the reverse strand, counting down.
ATGTACCGCCTAGCTGGAAGAGCGCATACGCTGACACAATCGCCGAGACGCCGAGAGATGTAAGGAACCATGCGCGCCATTTCTTCTCTACTCGCAGCACGGAGCTAGCTGCGAAGAAGAACCCGAGCAAATGCACGAGCAGAACCCATCCCTCCATGCGCTCAAAATTGCTCCAGAAAGCTTTTGCAACATTTATTGCGAACAAGTCTGCGATAAACATCCACGCGACAAATGCTATTGCCGTAATACCGATCTGCGATATGCGCGGGCGATACTCCTTGTCGAGAAATGCGAGCGCCACCCACGCGCACACTGCGATCTCGATAAGGATCCGGAAGAAGAACGCCTTACCCGTGATGAACGGGAAGAAATACGTGTTCGCGACCACAAGCGGCGTAAGCGAAACAAGAAACAGCGCTCCGAGCGCTACACACCTGACAATCATCTTCGCAGTGCTGTTGTTTTGCATAATGCGGAAACTATAACACAAACCAGACACGCGAACGCCCGCCTGTTGGCGGGCGTTCGCGTGTCTGGCACCGCACCCACTTGATGCGGATTTTTGACTACACTAGAACCGCCAACTGAAGAGACCCCATGCCGACTTCTCCTTCTGAGCGATATCTTGCAAACGAGCCTGCGCATCCTTGAGCGCCGTTATCTGCTCGCTCAAGGTAGCTTTGACTGCTACTGTGGTGCTTGCTTGACCGAGAAGTGCGGACAACTCATCTATACGACGCTGATTCTGTGCCGCCTCATACGCGATTACATCAGCAGAGGTCGCATCACCGCCGAAGAATAGCCGCGCGAAGAATCCGCGCGACTTAATCTGCGCCTCGGCTTTCGTCGTCGTAGCGACTGAATCATTCATATGCTTCGCAATCTCTGACACCTGACTGCCAATACCTCCGAGCAAATCTTTCGACACTAGAAGCGAGTGCACTGCAAGCCGTACTGGGTTCGCGTTCTTCATGATGTCATGCGTTTCAGGCGAAGAGCTTGCCTCCTCTTGATCGAGCTCTTCTTTTCGTTGCTCGATAAGACGCTTGAGCTGTTTGAAAGACATGGCTGATGTTGTAGTGCTCTCGAGCAAGAACGGAACACCTTCCTTCATCATCTCGAGAGTTTTCTCTGCCGCATGCCTTGCACCTTCCTGAGCTTTTTCAGCAGCACGCTGGGTTGCCTCTTGAGCCCATTCGGCATCATCCTGGACCTCCTCTGTCGAGGACGCCTGATCCGTTTCGCTTCCATCCTCAGCATCAGAGCTAACTACGCCACTCTCCTGATTGCCCACGCTTGCATTCACTTGTGCTGTCACCTGCGCGCCGTCCTGCTGCCCTTCAGTGTTCCCGTTGCCCTCAGCAAGCACGATTGCTGGCAACCCGCTCATAGCGAGCGCCAGTGCAACTGCCCCAACACCGTACATATGTTTTTTCATATGAATCTTTTGCAAATTACGAGTATGCATACAGTATATACTCTCATGGTGCCCACAACCCGAGTAGTGCGACCACGTAAAACCTAATCTTGCGTTATCAATAAAAAAGAGGCCGCCTTTTATGGCGGTCTCTGGAACAAACAACTGAAAATCAAGGAGCATGGACGATGGGGCTTTTCGCTTTTTCAATCTGGTAGAGGCCGTAATGGAACAAATGCCGCCGCATTATGGAACCAAGCCTTTTTTGCGTCTCGGTAAAATCCGCTTCCTCGAAAACCCTTTGACTGATAAGGCTGTCTATAAGGACAGATGTCTCGGGGAAGAAAACGAAATACCACGGATTATCTGAAACCAGTTGCGGGAACTGCCCCACACCAGGAAGCCCCATTTGCGAAGCGAGCTCTTTCTTCCACCGATCGAGTCGATCGGACTTGATACCGACATGACGCAAATGTTCCTCCGTAATTTTTCCCATAACCTTCCAAGACCATTCATGCTCCGGTACAGCAAGAAGTTTTCTCCCAAGCAATTCTGCACCTGGAACTTTCGCAAGCCACATGAAGTGGCGTTGGAGACGAACGGTGTCATCGCAGTAGCGCTGATTCGCAACCTCATCTAGATACTGCAGTGCACCGACGACACCCTTCTCTTCGTGAATGATTTTCGCATTGCCTTCTCCCGCTGTCTTTACAGCCCGCATCTCCAGCAACGCACGACTCCTCGGATCAAGCTCAGACTTAGATATCGCACTCTCGATATCGCGAGGACCGCCAGCGACATGACGCAATACGCTACGATTAAAGAATGTCTCCGCCAAATCATCGTTATTACCATCGTATAATCCGAAGTTATTCACGATGGTTCCCATGTTCGTTCCTCCATAAGGAACAAGAATAGATGTCCATGCCATCGTCGGACCGATGCGATTGTTGAGACCGAGCGTAGCCAAGTCTGTCGCGGTATCGCTAAAGGGCACCGCCAGGATCTGCTCCGTCCGCAACGTCATACCGCGACTGAGCACCTTACGGCACCCATCTTCGATAACTTCTCCGTGCATATGCCGGAAGAGCACATGATCTCGTAGAAACTCGTTCCCGCTCTCGATTGCGAGCGTGATGCCCGTACATCCTGCATTCTTGAACAGGTCAAGTCGCCGATCTCCCGAGCTATGATTGACGAGTTCCAGACGAATCTGACAGTGGAAAGGAATCCCCACTCTTGCCTTCCACATCCGCGCAAACTCCTCTAGCCATTTGATGTCATACCCGAATATGTCGTCCTGGAAATACACCATCTTGAGTGGCCAGCGACTAAGCATGTCTTGTGCCTCCGCTATAATCTCGCCAACCGGGCGTACAGAGAGCTTGAACCCTCCGTGCATCTGATTGAAAGACGAAGCGTAGCAATACGTGCAGAAGAACGGACAGCCTACCGAAGCGAATATGCTCTTGATAGGGCTTGCTCCGAGCTCCGGATATTCCCGATACACAATTTCGCGGTCAGGCAGTGGAAACGGCTCTTCTCTTCCAGCCTTGTCGAAGTGCACGCCTTTCGGCAAAACACCCTCGAGCAATCTCCGGAAGAGACCAAACCCACTGCCCCTGATTACCCAGTCCGCATGTATTGCACAATTTTCGTGATAATACGTCGCGTGCGGCCCGCCTATGACAACCGGAATACCGAGAGCCCGCACATAATCACACGCACCAAACACAGGCCCATGGTAACCAGTCCACACCTGAAACCCGACAAGATCAGGCTTCCAGTCACGTACTACTTCATAGAGCGGTCGGAAGTCGCACTCACTGATGAGTACGACTCTGCATTCCCAGCCGAGCATGTCTCTAACTGCTCCTGCTAGATACAGAATTCCAAGGGGCTCGATACTATAGTACCGAGCTACTAACAGCATTTTTTTGCTCATAATAGAGCCTCCTTACGATTGAATTGGTCTTAACTACTGAATCAAAGAGCGGACTACGGAGACGATACCACACACACTGTTGCGATGCACAGGGCTATTTATTAGCCCTTATGACTGCTGTGATGCTTTGAGAAATAAGAGTCCTGGCGCAAGAGTAGCTCGGCAGGAGCCCCATCTTCGACAATCTTCCCATGATCTAACACCAGCAGGCGGTCAGCGTGCTCGATAGTGCTCAGCCTGTGAGCAATGATGATTACCGTGACCGAGCCACGCAGTGAATGTATAGATTCTTGTATGAGTTTCTCGGATGCAGAATCAAGTGCGCTTGTCGCCTCATCGAGAATTAGAATGTCCGGCTTCCCGGCAAGCGCGCGCGCAAGAGCGATACGCTGGCGCTGCCCACCCGATAGCATGACACCTTTGTCGCCAGTCTTCGTATCAAATCCTTCCGGCAACTCTTGTATGAAATCATAAATATTCGCTTGCTTTGTCGCCGTGATGATCTCGTCTTTGGACAAGTCTGAACGATAGAAACGGATATTGTCCTCTATGCTTGCGTTTAGGAGGAATACATCTTGTGCAACATATCCGATGTGCCTACGCCACGATTCTGTAGAGATATCTGTTATGGGATTCCCGTCGATAGAAATACCGCCATCGTTCTGTACGAACAAGCGCAACATAAGATCTGCCACTGATGTCTTCCCTGCCCCAGACGGGCCGATAATACCCACAGTCTCCCCTTTGGCGATAGAGAATGTCACACCAGACAGGACATCCTTCCCTTCTTCATAAGAGAATGAGACGTCTTTGAATGAGATGTCGTGGTCGAAGTAGAAAGGTGTCGCACTTCTCACATAGTCTTCCTTATGCTCATCGAGCATCTTCTTGAACTCTTCGACATTCTGCACATACGGCACCGTCTCTCGCACAGAGTGCAACGCGCCCTGCCCTGATTCAAGATAAGTAAAAATCTTTTGTATCAAATACAAAGCAGCGGCGAAGGAAATCATACTGAAATCCGGTTGGCGATACGTTATAGAGAAGAGCACTATGACGAATATGAGACTGAACGGCTGGAATAGACTCGCGCTCATGGAGCGGAAGAGCGCCATGCGAATAGAGAGCCCGCGCATCGTCCTCAAGAGAGCGCCACCGCTCTTGAGAGCGCGCTCCTCTACACCCGCTGCTTTCACTGCCTTTATTCCGCTAATATGCTCGCTCAGGAAATGCGTATAGCTTTTTTCAGTCGCCACAAGGATGTTTGCAGTTACTTGCGAACGTGACAAGAATGGGCGCACTACAAGCAGCAAGAACGTGCCGGCCACGAGCGTCCAGAATGTCATCGTGGGTGAGATGTTGAACGCAATCAATAGATAGATAAAGAAACCGCTGAATGACTGAATTATCTGCCCGAAGACTTGAAGCAAGTTCTCGCTTCTTTGAATATCACGCACCAATGTCGCCTGAAGCGTCCCTATCTTCTGCCTGAGCAAGAATGGCCATGAAGCGCGGAGCATACGCTTCAACATCGACTCGCTCTCCTTCCCTAAGAAATCAGCGCTGATCCACCCGCGGACATAGCCGGAAATAGTGACGACAATCGCTCGCAGGAAGAAAAGACCGCCGATGAAAGCTAGTAGATAGCGAAATGAGAACGGGACATGTATGAGGGAAAAGAACGACTGTATCGATTTAGATATGAAATCGGTCGGCCCACTGCTAGCGTTCGTGTAGAAGGAAATGAGAGGTATGACCGCGTTGATGCCGATACCATCAAGTGCCGCTCCGAGAATACCGAGCACAATCAGGGTAATGATCTGCCAGTGATAGTTCCTGAAGGTGTTCCAAAGCACCACTATATTCTTGAACGAGAGAGCCTGGGACGTATTCATAATCTTAGTACCACAAGTATAACCCAAAAGAAAGGGCGGTGGGTTACCCCACCGCCCTAGTTAGAAAGGACATTATAATTGATTAGAAGTCACATACACGACGGAGCTTATTCGCTACGGCAACTTCAGCAGGAATGACCTCGAGACGGCTACCATCGCCAAGTGCGCACTCGAGACGGCGGATGTTGCTGGTCATGAGATCGAGCCGGAACGGTTCAAGACTCGCTGGTTGATCACTGCCTGGCATCGTACGGTTGAGAGTGATGTGACGCTCGACGATGCTAGCACCAAGTGCGGCAGCACATACGGCAAGTGTCGAACCGTTTTCATGACCGCTGTACCCGACAGTCAGATTCGGAAACTCATTCTGCAGAGTCTTGATGGCCAACAGATTGAGATCTTCATCCTTCGCCGGGTAAGTGCTCACGCAATGCAAGAGCGCCAACGGAACAGAACCCAGTATGCCGACCGCAGTATGCACTTGACCCAAAGTAGACATGCCTGTCGCGAGAATTACCGGCTTGCCTGTCTGCGCCACAGCACGAAGAAGTCCCGTGTCTGTCAGCGAGGCTGAAGCGATCTTGTAGAACGGCACATCGAATTGGGCCAGAAAGCCTACGCTCTCGATATCCCAAGGTGATGCCGTCCACATGATGCCCTTCTCGCGGCAGTACCGGTTAATCTCTCGGTATTCCGGCTCGTTGAACTCGAGCGCGTACTTCAGGTCACCGTTCGTGGTCGCTTCAGGATTCGCCGCAAGGCGAGCCTGTGCTTCTTCCGGCAGAGCATCGTAACCGTACTTGTCAATCCGCCCAAAAGCGTGGGTGAGAAAACTTGGATCGAATGACCGTGGCTTAGCGAGCTCCTCGGCAGTGTAGACAACGCCGATCGTCCTCTTCTGAAACTTAACTGCGTCGCATCCAGTCTTCACTGCGAGGTCGATCAACTGTTTAGTGATCTCCACGCTTCCGTTATGGTTTATACCGATTTCGGCGATTATGAAGCAGGGATTCCCTGCCCCGACCTTTTTGCTACCAATTGCGATTGTCTTCACGACGATACCTCCCTTTCTGGTTGATTTTTTGGCACGATATTAGCCCATACTTCCGTTGATAGGAAAACATATATTTACAGAATGTACAAGCACTTCTCCTTTTTAGAACCCAGGCACACTGCTCGAAGTTACAGCTGTATAAAAATCGCCCGGCAGTGTAAGTGCCGGGCGAGACGTTGAAGCAAATTACTTGCTTTTACTTGCTCTGATCCTTGATGCGATTTTGCATCTTCTGCTTCACCCCGTCCCCAATCATGGTTTCCAGTCGACGGATTTCCGCTACGACGGTTGCACACTGCGCAAGCGGTATCGCGTGCGCTTCATCCTTGTGCTTGATAGGGCGATCCCCTTTCACATAGAAGAAGAGTGCCGATGGCGAGAAGCCGAGAGATGCATACAATGCGTGCACATCCGTCGAATGAGAACCAAAAGCGACTGGGACGCCGAATATTTCACGGAGTCTCGAGATGGCGCTCAGGTTGGTGTCCGCATCGTCATACGAGAGCTGGGTGTGGATGAGCGACAGATTCGTCGGATTGCCGAGCCCTGCGAGAAACGAATCTACCTCATCCTCACTCGACATTCCGGTAGAGACGTAGACTGGCTTACCCGTCTCGAGGACGGCAGCGACCAATTCCTGATTGCCGATATCCTTGCTCAAGATCTTGTAGAAATCCGTTCCAATTTCTTCGAAGAACGGGACTTTCTCAACATCACAGAGCCCGACACCGAACCGCATCCGCAACTCATTCGTTCGCAATACCGCGGACTGATAGTACTCGTCCGTGAGGAGTGGCGACGTGCCCTTTTCCTGTTTGGCGTAATACTCCTTTTCGCGCACTTGGAAAGTCAGACCATATGGGCGTGCGACGACGAGAGACTCAATATATTGATTGGCGTACTCCTCGTCGCCCATGTGGTTCATGCCGATTTCAGCAATGATGAGAGGCTTCGTATATTCATTCATGGCTATACTCCTTTCGTTTTGGGTTATAGGATGCCGTTCGACATCCCGCCATCGAGCGTAATGCTCACTCCGGTTAGGTACTTGATATTGCCGTTCACAATAGCGCCCACGAACTTCCCGACCTCTTCTGGCTTCCCTGCCCGCTTCATCGGCAGTTTAGCCTCAAGAGCGGGAAGATCAGCAGTGAGGTCGCGAAGCCGATCGGTGAGGATGGGCCCAAGCGCAATGTTGATGCAGCTCACCCCTCGCGCAGCGAATTTCTTCGAGAGCGCCTTGAGCACTGCCCAAGCGGCTACTCGATACGCCACAGACAGAGTCATGTCTGCCTTCGGCTCCTTCACGAGATGCGAGGAAACGATGAAGATGTATCCGCCGTCGCGCACCTCGATCTGCTGCAGCAATGTCACGAAGCTTAGGAACAGCTGTTGGTGATACTTCCCCCAATCCTCGGGTGTGATGTCTGCGAAATCCTTTTTGGGCGGTCCGCCGGTATTGAATACCAGCACATCCGCCGATGGATGTTTCCGCGCAAACGCAAGCACAGATGCTTGGTCTGACGTGTCGACCTCTTTACTCGAGATCGTCGGAGTGACAATTCCAGCCTTGCGGAGTTCTTCCGCAATGGCCTTTCCGACTCCCCGAGAGGAGCCGAGCACAAGCGCTGTCTTGGCGTGTTTCATTAACGTAACCTCCTGATATGGTTGATTTTTTCGGTCGTTTTTCAGACCGTGCTTCCGTGTATTATTAACTCACACACCCGTACAAAAAGCAATATCTGGACTTGACACGTCAAGTCAGATACTCTATTGTGCACCTACTGAGCGAGGATTCGCCAGTCATACACGAGTGCATCGTGACACAGTACATTGCAAGGAGAATTGAGATGAAGACACCTAACGAGACACAACGGACACCTGTTTACTACGCTGAATCAATCAAGATCACTGGACTTAAAGCTGGTAAATTCATACAAAAAATGAAGCTGGGGCTACTGCTATCCAATTGCAGCGGTAATGAACCTTACGGTCCCAATGAAACGAATTCGTACGGATTCCTGGTTGACGACCCGAACCATCGGGAACCTGGCTTCATCGATTACCTGTTTGATCGATACTCACCACGCACACTTATTGGAAACCTTTGGTTCTCCAATGAGGCGCGAAGGGTGACTCATAAGAAATGGTTGATTGAAGTGTTCGGTCGAGAACATGTCGAGCTATTCATGGATATTGCCAACAGACTCTCGGAAGAGTTCCATGTCGAGGTCCATGTTCGACTTGAATCCGAACAAACCCAGCTTGAGTTCATTCCCTACCTGAGTTGAGTTCGCAAACAGCACTCTCACACCAAGACTAGTCACCAAGACCGCCAAGGAAGACCTCCTTATGGCGGTCTTCCTTATTGAGTCGGTAAACTGAATGGATCAATCTCGCGCGACTCCACCACCATGTTCGCAAAATCGCGGATAGCACCAGCACCGCCTTCTCTCTCAGCGACGAATGTGCAAATGCCTTTTACTATTTTCTCTGCTTGAGCTGGAGCCGACGAGAGCGATACTGCGCGCAGGAGCGGCACGTCGATGAGGTCATCGCCCATATACGCCGCCTCTGCGAACGTAAGACCATTTTCAGTAAGAAATTCTTCCGCCGTAGCGAGTTTGTTCGGGCCATTACGACCCTCGTACACGACAATTGGTTCCCACCCATCGGCTTTCTGCGGTTTGGACGATGGCAGGCTGTTCAGCTTATCTACAGTCTCGCGAAGTGCTGCCGCACTCTCACCTTTTTCATTCGTAATGAACACGACGCGTATACCGAGCTCGCGCAAGAAAAGAAGACCGAGACCATCCTGGTAGCTGCGATATTTCGCCTTGTATGGCGCTCCCATAAGCACGGTATTTGGGAAAAGCACACCATCAGAATCACAGAAGAAAACTTTTATCTTCTGTGCGAGAGTTTGTAATGATACGTCCATGCGATTACCAAGCAGTCTTGCCGCCGTCCATGACCACGTTCGCCGCGGTCATAAACGAGCTCGCGTCCGACAAGAGGTACTGCATCGTCGCCTCGTATTCGCCTGGCTGTGCCATTCTGCCGAGCATGTTCATAGCTCCGAAACGCTTCATGAAATCTTCTGGCATTGCCGAATTATAGACACCGCCAGGCGAGAAAGAATTGACGCGCACGCCATGCTCGCCTGCGCGCGCAGCCCACTGCCGCGTGAGCCCGATGATGGCAGTCTTGCTCGCGGTGTATGCCGGAGACTTGTATCGCCCAGGGCTCTGATACACGCGGTGGTCATGCGCCGCCACTCCAGCCTCTGATGCGACATTCACTATCGAACCCTTCCCTTGTTTCATCATGATAGATGCGACGTGCTTCATCACGATCATCATTCCCGTGAGGTTTACATCCACTTCTTTGCGGAAGAGCGCGATTGGATATTCCTCATATGGGACGAATTGCTTATCCGCATCAGGATCGCCTGGACATGGATTCATCGCTGCATTGTTCACGAGCCCATCGATGCGGCCATATTTCTCTACGATAGCTGCGACAGCCTTCTCGACCTGTGCCTCATCGGTGATATCGACTTGCTCTACACCCTCGCTTGGTCGATTATCCCAGCCGATGACAGTCGCTCCCGCCTCCGTGAGCGTCTTGCAGTAGCCACGCCCCAGGTACCCGCCCGCACCAGTAACGATGATTACTCTGCCCTGTATATCGAAAAGATTTTTCATGGATTATGAATGGTTAGCGGCTTCCCACCGTTCTTGTATAAAACTGACGTAATGAGCAATAGTTTCAACCTCTTTCCCATCCTCGCCTCGCGCCGCCTGGATCGTCACTGCACCAGTATAGTGCATCTTGTGAAGCAGCGAGAACAGTCTGGGGAAATCAACGCTGCCAGTGCCGAGCGGGACTGTCGCCCCACCGACTGGTTTATCTTTTATGTGGACATTCGAGATGTACTGGCCATATGCAGACAGCTCTTCGCCGACATCATACCCAAAACCTGCACTATTACCACTGTCATATACCACGGTAATGTCCGGCACCTCCGCCACGAGAGCTGCGAGCGCAGATGGACCCAAGTCAGTCTCGACTGCAACAGGCGTATTGTATTTCTTCGCTATAGTCACAAATCTGCGCAGTGCCGCTACTCTCGACTCGTAGTTCTCTACATCAAGAAGAGATGATGCGTCCATCATAGGCAACTCGACCGCCCCGCCATTAATCGCGGCTATGCTGGAACAGATCTTCTCAAATAGCTCATCCGTGTGCGTAGCGATATCTGTCTTGGTTAGCAATTCATGCAAGTCCATATTGCGCACAGTGACTCCAGTTCTCGCCATTATATTCCGGACAGCCTCCTGTCCTTCTGTCGTGAATAGGAGACTGTCCGGCTCGCACACCCACTCTATGTGCGAGATGCCAGCAGCTGGTGCCAGCTCGAATTCCCGCTCCCATTCCCCTGGCCCGTGCGGGAAGAATTGTATGCCCCTACCATTACTCGGAGTGAGGCGCCCCTGGACGAGACCTAAGGAAATCATAGAGTGTTATAGTACTGTATAACCAAGATAAAATGAAAGTAGTTGCTATCATTCCAGCTAAGGCAGACTCCAAACGCTTACCGCGGAAGAACCTCATTACGATGCTCGGGAAGCCTCTCCCTGTGTGGGCGATAGAAGCAGCGAAAGCAAGCCAGAAGATTGACCGTGTTATTGTGAGCACCCAAGACGAAGAGATAGCGCAGATGGCTCGAGAAGCCGGCGCAGAGGTTCCATACATGGAGCCACTAGAGATATCTGCTGGCGGCGGAGACATCGAAGGTCTGCTCCTATACGCAGTGGAGTGGCTCAGAAAGAATGAGGGATATGTACCAGATGCGGTCGTACTGCTGCAGACGACCAGCCCGCTCCGCCTCCCTGATCATCTCGATGCGGCTATCGCACAATTCGAGCAGAGCGGCGCAGACTCGACAATTACCGTATGCAAGGCGCTCGGGAATCATAACCCTCATTGGATGCTCGTTGAGGATCAAGAGCGAGGAGCAAGTCTGTTTACCGGCGGCAGCCTGAAAGACATTCCCAGAAGAAGTGACCACCTTCCAGTATCATACTTCCGCAACGACATCGCCTATGTACTCAAGCCTTCGAACCTCTACCAGACCCCATGCAATCTATATGGAGACAAAGTCGATCTATACAAGATGGATGAAATCTTTGACGGCGATATAAACACGCAGGAAGATTGGAACATCGCCGAAGACAAGCTCCGTAGATTGCGCTCTAGCCTTTGATTGCAGCCCAAGCTCGTATCTGCGTAGCAATCCGCTCTGCGGCATGCCCGTCAAAAGAGAAGTGTTCTTTCATAAAAATCTCCCCAGCGGCGCTCATCTTTTCTCGAGCTACAGAATCGGACGCAAGCTCCGCTGCTTTCTCGCACAATTCCTCAGGCGTATGAGCGATAGCGAGCGCACCAGCTTCTTTGAAATGGCCAAAATGAAAGTCGGTCATCATCCTCTCGACAGGAGCGAACGAAGCGATGATTACAGGTAGGCGGCAAAGTAGCGCTTCGTATGCAACAGTGGAGTGGCTACAGATGAAGATATCTGCCTTAGAGAAAAGCTCTCGTAGCGGAGTTGCACCGACGCTCTCATACGGCACTCCGCGCAGCCCGCGCTCCCGTGCTTCTTCCAAGAAACCGCCGCGCACAGAAGTCGAGCGCGATGCGACAGCTAGACGCGCGCCAGGAATCGTGCACACAGCTTCCCCAAGCGCCTTGTAATATTCCTCAACAGAGTGAGTGCCATAGCGCTCCCCAATGCTCATCGTGGGCGTGTTGCTCAGAATCGATACGCCAAATGTCCCAGCAGTAGCCATTTCTTTCCTGCTTTTTACATATGCATCGAAGCGCGGCGAACCAGCCGATATTAGCCTATCATTTGCGTAGCCGAGTGCGCGGAACTCGTCGCAGACAAGTGGCCCATACGCTGCAAAAAAGTGCGCAGTATGTTGTCTTGTCGCCGAGCCAGGACCCAGGTACTCCCCTCCGTGCTGGACTTCGAGTGCCGGTATGCCAATCGACTGTGCGACGAGTGGCAATATCGAGAAGTGCAACTGCTCGCTTACGCTTGCTCGCAAAAGCACAACATCTGGAGAAAGGTGTTCATACATCGCGTATGTACTTGCTATGCCACAGGCTACTTGCGGAACAGCGTGCTTTATAAGGTGCGTCATGACCTCTTCACACAAAGGTGCAAGTAATACTCCACGGAACTTTATGCTTTCTGTATCCCAAGAATCTGCTCGTACAGACAGCCATTTATTTAGACACTCACTAGCATATCGCAGAGCCTCTTTCCTAGCTCGTATGGAAATAAAATGATCAGCGTGCACAAATCGCACCTTATGGCGCCAGACGTTCGAGATTCCAATTTTGGAGATTTCACTCCTGTCGATAAGAAATAGCTCTGCTTCTGGCAGTTCGTGCATAATCGGAGCGATATTGCGCCAATAATCGCTCGCTATGATGCGCACGGCGCGGCGCGGACGAAGTGCAATACATGCATTCAGGATGGAGAGGCTCGCACCAAATGACGCTCTCTTGAAGGAAAAGATTAGTTCACGGAGCTTTTTGCCGAAACGCTCGGAGACAGAAACATTCTGAACCATTTCAAATGCTATACCATGACTTTCCGCAATCTTTCGTGCAGCATCGACCACAACAAATACTCCATACGTTGCTAGGAAACTGCTAGTTTTTGAAACATGATTACTCGGGGCCAGCACTACAATTCGTTTGATGCTCTTATGGTTCTCAACTAGACTGGCGATGATGTCTACATAATATAGAAAATTTATGAAATAAATTTGAATGGAAAGACGTAATGGCTTAAGTAAAGATACATTCCGATACTTCAAAAAAGACATCGCTTCGCTATCGCACATCTCTCTCGTAATTTCATCTGCCTTTAAATAGGACGCTGGTGCATCTCTATTTTGAAGAGTCTTTCCAGAAATAAATAAAATCCCGCGTTTCTCCAATGCATAATCTATCTCCGCATCAAGCGAGACTATCTCAGGTATTTCTCCCTGGGAAATCAACCGTGCCAGCATTTCATCAAGAGAGACTAGTTGCTGCAATTCGTACAAAATGATAGCTGTTTTCATGCTTTCTATTATTTAAACTTGAAAAACACGAGAAATGTTACCGCATAGGCTCATGCCCGATCGTACGAAGTAGGATTGTGCGCAATACACGATCAAGCATCCATACGAACCACATCGCTAGCGTAGAGTACGGATAGTTCTTCTTTAGATACAAAAAGAAGCTACGATTTAATTCACGGTCTAGCCATACTTTTCCCCTCTTGCTTGCAGATACTGTTTTTAGATGAATTACTTTCGCATCAGATACTAAAAATACCTTATATCCATGATCGTATAAGCGTTTAGACAAATCAACGTCAAGCATAAATAGGCGAAATATAGGGTCAAAAATATACGGTCCAAGAGCTTCGTGTCTCAACATAAGACAGGCGATGGGCGGTTGTTCCAATTCCGGATCATGCGATAGATCTAAATCATCATAATGATATTGTTTCATATTCCGCAATCCAAGAAAATACTTGTCAAAGAATCTTCCTATCGGCGTAGTGAAAAAATATAGAGATGGCGTCAATATTCGGCGATAGTAAAATTGGGTTGAACCATCAGGATTCAGAAGATTCGCAGTAACAGCACCTGCCTCTGGATGCGTTTCCATGAAAGCGAACATTGCCTGTAGCGCGCCTGGCTTGAGACGCGCGTCAGAGTCGAGAGTAACGATATATTTTGCCTGCGTGCTCTCAAGCATGATATTAAGAGCCGCTTGTCCTACATTAATTTTGTTTACGATAAACGTGAAGCGGTCATCATCCTTAAATCGTTCTGCAATTTCTGCTATTCCACCATCAGTAGACGCGTCATCAATAACAGTGACATCAAAATTTAAGTCATTACCTGTCGACACTATCGAGTCCAACGCTTCTTCAAGAATGTCGGAGGAATTCCAATTAGAGACAACTATAGAAATGTCAGGTTTTTTCATGATCAACATAAAATATTAACTTCCTTAAATTCGTTCATATTAGAGTGACAATTACATTTATCACAAAATTTCAACGCGCGGTACTGTTACGATAAACTTAACCCCATTCTCACGAAGCACTTTTTCTTTTTCTAGAATCGCATCTTTGAAGTTCCAGGCTAGAAGGAAGATGTAGTCTGGCGTGTCGGTTAGGAGCTTCTCTGGCGAGACAATCGGTATATGCATTCCAGGGCTATAGAGACCCTGTTTTAGGGTCGTGGTATCAGTAAGATAATCCAGTACATCTGGGCCGATGCCGTAGTAGTTTAGAAGTGTATTGCCCTTGGCTGGTGCACCATATCCGACTATTTTCTTACCTGCAGACTTGAGCTCGGCGAGGAGCGCGAGCAGTTTCTGTTTATTCTGCTCGACCTTTTCTGCGAATGCGTGATGTGTCGCTTCATCGGTAAGACCAGCTTCTCTTTCCTCGGTCAGAATGCGCTCGACGTTGATGGATGGCGTTCTATTTTTCGAAGCGAACACTCGTAGCGACTTACCCTGCATCGGCACGATCTCTACATCAAATATATTCATGCCCGCAGACTCGACCAAATGTTTCAGCGCATGTAGCGAATGGAAGCAGAGATGTTCATGATAAATCTGATCAAATGCCCCTTCTTCAATCAAATGCTTCTGCCAATGCACTTCGAAGACGAAGACGCCGTCTTCGTCGATAAGTTTCGCGACCCCCTTGAATACGTCTCGCAACGGATCGGTATGAGCGAACACGTTATTCGCCACCACCACTTTTGCTTGACCATATTTCTCGATTAGGTCGTCAGCCGTCTGCGAAGTGAAGAACGCCGGATAGAAAGGCACTCCATTCCCTTCGGAAATCGGCGCGAGATTATCTGCCGGGTCTACATTCAATACGCGCGCGTAGTCTTTCACGAAGCTCAGCAGCACGCCGTCGTTGCCACCAATGTCGATTACCAAATCATCTTTCGACGAGATGAGTGGCTTAATTACCTCTTCAGCATACTTCTTGAAGTGTTCAATTGACGGCGTACTGGCACCCGTCAAGAAGTGGTAGTTCTTGAAGAGAATCTCCGGGTCCACGACATCGAGTAGCTGTGCGAGAGAGCATGTCCTGCAGTAGTACAAGGCCAAAGGGAAAGCCTGTTCCGACTTCTCCAAGTCTTCCTCCTTGAGGTAGGCATTTGCCGGCGGGGTGGAACCGAGATCAAGCACCTTCACTAGATCAGTCCCTTCGCACACACGGCAGGTAGTCTTGTGAATATAGTCATTCATAGAGTTTATGTGTGTTGAATTTTTCCATATATTATTTCTTTATAGCATGGAAAAATGCCGTAGCTTTGAACAAGGACTCGAAGGTTCCCGCGTCGAGCCATGCGCCCTTAGCAAAATCGAAGGAAAGTGTTCCGTCGTTGAGATACTTGTTTATCACGTCGGTCATCTCGAGCTCACCGCGCGCTGAAGGCTTGATGGTTTTTATGATTGAGAAGATAGCAGCATCAAGAATCCAGAACCCGGTCTGCGCATACGAAGACTTCGGCTTATTCGGCTTCTCCTCGATACGCAATAACTTCTTTCCATCTTTTGAGAACACGGGGACGCCGAACCGTTTCGGATCCGGTACTTTCTTGAAGAACGCGACGGCACCAGACCCAAACTCTTTCACCGCTTTTTCAAAAGAATGCTCGAAGATGTTGTCTCCGAGTATGACCGCTATCGGTTCACCGCCAGCGAAGTCTTCTGCATATGACAGTGCATCTGCAATACCGCCATTATTCACATCTTGGAGCGCATATGACAGATGCACTCCAAACTCCTTACCTGATCCGAGAAATTTCATGAAATGCCCAACGTGCTCTCTCCCGCACACGATCATGATATCTGTAATCCCGGAATTTTTTAGCGTGTCGAGCGGGTATAGGATCATCGGCTTGTCATACACCGGCAAGAGATGTTTGTTGGTTATTTTGGTGAGCGGGTACAGCCGCGTGCCGAGCCCGCCAGCTAGAATGACACCTTTCATATGTGGGTATTCGCTGCGCCCGCGCGCACGAGCGCACGGCGCACCCAGCCGACGTTCTCGACATACCACGCGATTGTAGGTTCAAACGATGTGTGGAATGAGTGTTTCGGTTTCCATCCTAATTCATTCTTTATCTTCGAAGCGTCGATAGCATACCGTCGATCATGACCAGGCCTGTCTTTCACGAATACGATTTCGGACGCATCCTTTTTGAAATGTTTGAGCATACGCTTCGCGAGCGTTAGATTATCTACCTCGTCATCTGCACCTATGTTGTAGACCTCGCCCGGAACGCCCTTCAAGAGTGCTAGAACTAGAGCAGAACAATGGTCCTCGACGTGAATCCAGTCACGCACATATCGACCGTCTCCATATATCGCAATAGGCTTCCCTTCCATAAGCCGTGTTATCGAGAATGGTATGAGCTTCTCCGGGTGCTGGTATGGGCCATAGTTATTAGAACAACGAGTGATCACGATAGGTAGCACATATGTAGTGAAGTATGCGTGCGCGACAAGATCAGCTGAGGTCTTCGAGGCAGCATAGGGCGAGTTCGGAGCGAGTGGCGACTGCTCTGTGAATTTCTTTTTCGAGTTGAGCGACAATGCACCGTAGACCTCGTCTGTACTCACTTGTACGAATTTCTTCACCGAGGGCGTCTGTCGAAGTGCATCAAGCAACACCGACGTGCCAAGCACGTTCGTCCGGACGAATTCTTCAGCTCCGCCATGGATGCTCCTGTCGACATGCGACTCAGCCGCAAAATTGATGACATATACCGGCGCATATTTCTTGAATATCCGCTTCATGTGCACCGCATCAGTGATGTCTCCCTTTATGAACGTGAAGCGATCCTTCGGTAGCCCTTTTAGATTTTCTTTATTGCCAGCATAGGTGAGCACGTCGACGCAGACTACGGAAACCTTCGGGTTTTCAGATAGCACCTTCCGTATGAAATTGGATCCGATAAAGCCAGCCCCGCCGAATACTAAAATAGTCGTGTTGCCGAAACTTTGCATCACCCGATGGTACTCCCAGGCACTGAGTTAATCAACTCTAGTGCACATTGTGAAATGCGCCCAAGCCTGATGAAATAAGACCATGGTTGAGCTGTGGACTGAAGAGAATCGCACTGCAGCTTTCGCAATTTTTGAAAAGATTGCAAGAAATAATCGCGAGTGGCTTATAGATGGCGAAATCGGCACAGAAGTAGAGTTGCGCCCTATAGGTCATGAGGAATACTCAACAAACGGATATAGCGGACTTTCTCTCCTATACATAACACGCGTTCCATCAAAAGCGATTGCTACTCATGAAAAGCGACGATGGTTCAATGCCAACGCACTTCCCGAACCAATGCTAGAAGAGCACAAGGCGATTATCGAGCAGCTCGTCGCACATTTATAACCTCAAGTCAGAGGTCTTTTAGAGATATAATTTACTTCATATAGCTCTTCAACATAATTCCATAAAAACCAGAATGGAGAACGATGAATACGTCTCAGCCCACCGACATCTTCTACAATATCAGGCACTCGTATATGCGTATGGCCATCTCCATATTCTCCACCATTTTCTCGATTGATACTCAAGAGATATTTCCTAGTATTTTTCCTGATAGTCTTTAGATATCCGGCAACTATTGAGCCATCCATCTCGGGGAACGAATCAGCATTTAGAGTTACATCAAAAGATCCTTTTTCGAATTCCCAATACGGCATGATTTTCATGCCATTTCCACCTTCTCCACACAACACCACGTCTATTCCGCTTTTAATTAGAAACCATGCTTGTACGAGATTTATTATCGGCAAGTCATAAATAGAATAATTCTTGATGCCAAATTGATTCGCGTATAAAGCCGTTTTACCAATTCCACCCCCTATTTCAGCAACTGAAGCATCAGAACCGCCGATTTGATGCACTTTCCAGGCGATATATACTGACCAGAAATCACGACTACCGAAAGACCGATTATTTATTCTAAGCGTATATAAACCTCCTTCGATTTCTGATGGAATGATAGATATTCCAATCTTTTCCTCAATGCTCTTCAAAAGAATCTTTTCATCTAAGTAGAGATTGCCGCCGTCTATATTCCTAGGAATGGCCCCGACCGCTTCGGCAAGACAAACCATCGTATCTTTGACATAGACACCCCATTCTTGGCGTATGACAGGATTCTTGACCATCGCCAGATACTCTGGAAGAGTGCCAGACGACATGCCGAAAGTTATACCGTGCTGATTCATGTTATTCATGTACTCTGCAACTTTTGTCGGGTCATCGCAGATGGCATAAAAATCACTATGCTGTTCGCGCTGTATGTTGTCCCACAAATCACCAGTTATATTTTTACATTCATCTTTCTGTGCCTTTCTGAAGGCGCGTAGAATGCGCTCTGCTATACGGATGTCATTTTGAGATACTTGCGTTAGGGGTGAGAAATGTACGTCTACACTGGGGAGATGCCCAGTAAGCCTATGCGTAACGTTTTGTATGTATCCTATACGAGCAAACTGACTTTTTATCTTCATGTGTGCCCGCCTCAACACGAGCTGAATGCCACCTTCATTTATTGCTTTTCTTATTTTTGAATAAAAAATCATGGTAGTAATTTGAAACGAGAATATTATCTCTTGAGGGACTCTATGAGATCTATATATTTCGGCATAAGCACATCATGACTATACGCATCCTGCACTGTTTTCTGTCCAGCGCGACCAAGTCTTGCACGCAATGCGGAATCGGAAAGTAGTTTCTCGAGTTTTTTCACCCACTCATCATCGGTACCAGCGAGGTATCCATTTACTCCGTCTTGAATGATGTATGGCATTTCTCCGAATGCACTTACGACCACCGGCACACCGCATGCCATGTATTCAAGTATCTTGAGTGAAGTCTTGTTCTGATTCCACTCACCATCGCTTCGATGCGGCAAGACTCCAATGTCGAATTTCTGTATTTCGCGCGGAACGCTCTCGGGATTCTTCCAGTCGAGCTCGTCGATGAACTCTACCCGCAATCCAGGGATGTTCTGGAAGAGACTATATACCTTCTGGTTTCCGAGTGAGCCGATGAGGACGAATTTGAAAGGAGCTTCTGTCTTTTTGACTAGCCTATTGAAGACTCTTGAAAGGATTTCTAGGTTGCGGACATGCTCAGGCCCTGTGCCCACCCACCCGATAGTGGTTGGACTCTGTTCTTTTCCATATTCTTTAGTGAACTTCTGATATGCGTGGAAATCAACGACAATGTGAAAGATGTGTACGTTTGGATTGTACTTTAACGCCCACTCTTTCTGCCCGTGCGTACATACGACCACAGCGTCTGCCATCTGCGTAAATATTCTTGTCTTGAAGGGTGTGTGCACATAGACCGGATCATCGAAATCAAAGATCATCTTCCGGTGGAAAAGTTTGAGATACACGACCATGATGGCGAAGAAATACTTGTTCGCAATAGCCCTCTGCAGATATACAATATCTCCTTTCTTTATTAGGAAGAGTGAACGAATGAGCTGCGCGATTAGCAAGAATTTCCTTGGCCATGGCGTATTCGAAATGAAGAGTACGGGAGGCTTCTGTATGACAACGCTGATACCGCGCTTATGCAGCTCCTCTGCTATGCGAAAAGCTCTTTGCCGAGAAGACCCACCCCTCTCGTCGCTAAAAGTAAAGAAATGAATTGTCATACGGATGATTCTACAGCATTGCCTACGCCACATGAGACACGACTTCTCCAACACTGATCCCATTGATGCAGTCTGCGTAGCCATTAGTGGTACGGTGGCCAGTCGCGCATGCGGTGTCGCAAGAAAGCACCGTGATGGGTGCGTCTTTGCCGTATTGCTCTACGAACCACCAATTCGGGCCTAGGCAGGTGCGCAATACTACGAGCTGCTTCCCTAGCTGTGCAGCCATGTGTGCCATACCTGTGTCTACCGATACGACACAGGCACTCTGTGATATGAGATTCATCATTTCCTGCAAAGAGGCATCCCCCGCGATGACGGTAGCTGGCAAGCCGTGTGCGATAGCTAATGCAGATTCCTTATCCCCTACGCCGCCGGTTATGACCAACTGCATATCTGGAAGACTCGCATGCAATGCTGAAATAATTTCTCGTGATTTCTCCGGAGAAAGACTGCGGCCAGTATTCCCCGCGAAGAAATGCACCAACATGTATTTCCCCGTCTCCAGACCAAACTTAGAGAGCGCCGCCTCGCTTCGTACACATTCGAGCTTGGGAAATGGGAGCGCGACTGACAGCCCTGCAGCGCGCAGAGTCTCGCGTTCGTGCTCGGCGACAGCTTCGCCAGACCGTACAGGCAGCAGATGGTCATAAAGCGCCGTATTCCATTTCGATACATCTTTGAAGCCGATAAGACTACCTCGCTTGGCGAGCAGACGTGCGACAAATTTACTCGCTAAGCCGAAACTCCCGCCATGCTTGCCGGCATACTGAGTCACCACCAAGTCGCTACCATAGAAGTCTTTTAAAAATGAGAAAAGTGCCCCAGGGCTTCGACGATTCGCCTCGATAACCTCAATCCACGGATACGCTGCGAGCAAGTCGCGGATCATGGCACCGCGGCTCGCCACTACGATGCCGAGTCGTGCATCAGGAAATTGCGCGTGGATATTTTCGAGCAAATACTTCCCCATCAAACAGTCGCCTATAGATGAGGCGCGGAACGTCAGAGCTTTGCGGATTCCCTTCATGCAAAGAATTTCTGTATCCGGCGCATTTTGTCACGCAGATTTTCACCCAGTATATACGCCACCGTACGCCACGCAGACACTACTGGAAGTATCACTGGCTTCCCTTCCGGCAAAGCTAGGATGTCGAAAACCGAGCTTGTGCGGTGTAATAAATATGCACCTGGGTACATGAGCAGTGCGACAAGAGAGATGCTCGGTACAGAGCCGAGCACTAGCTCGCCATGCAGATGGAACGGCAGATATAGGCGATAGTTTCGTCTCGTGAGAAATGACCCTAGAGCAGATAGCGTCGTGCTGTGTGCTCGCAATTGCGACAGATTCACTTCGAACAACATTACTGGGTGCACCTCTTCGATTATGCGCCTAGCCCCGTGCAAGACTGAAAGCTCCATGCCCTCGACATCAAGTTTCAGCACATCAAACCTCTCAAGCTCCGCATCAAGAGTCACAATCTCAACACACCCATCGCCGACCTCAAGCGTATGTGACCCAGCATTGTCTGCGTGCACAGACCTCATCTCTCCGCGACCAGCTTCTTCGCCGAGTCCCTTCTGCCGCACATCTGTCGAGATGTGATTCCTCTCTACATTATGCCGCAAGATATCGCATGTCGCGGCATCTGCTTCATACGCGACAGCGCGCGCTGCTTTGTTAGCGATCGGAATAGTAATCGTACCGACGTGCGCCCCTCCGTCTACGAATATGCTCTGCGGCGTCACAAAGGCAGATATGAGCTCGATGGTGTCATGCTGATGATATTCACCGCGAGCGAAGACTGCTGCCATTTTCGCATCGGCAACAGTGTCTATGGTAAGTTCCCCGTATGGGGTCGTGAATGTCTTGATGGTATTCTGCATATCATTTTCTCAAACTCTGCACGAATCTGTAGAACGGCAATTTACGTGCCAGATACTTCGCCGCACGCACCAAAGGACTCGGGCTAATCATTGCGGGATAGACGCGCCTGCGCATAGGCAAGACCTGCAGATCTTCTTCGTCTATCGGCAGTCCGTGCCACATGAGTTTGCCATACCCGGCAATCTTAAGCGTCCCATCGTAGAGCTGAAACAGCTTCGTCTCGTATGTATGGTCGGTATGTGTGGTATCAACCGAGTTGTCGGCAATACCGAATTTTGGGAACAATTCTTTCAATACAAAAAAAGCATTCACTTCATTTGCCGCGACGAGCTCGTATCCCTTCTGCTTGCCGAGATCTACGAACGAGCGCAGTGACGAGCCCTGGTACACAGACATGTCACGCGATTGCACAAACGCGACATCATTTGGAATAGTCGGGTTGAACTCTACTACCATCACACGTGGTCGATATTCGCGGAGTGATTCCCACACATGATATTCATTACCATCAATGTCGAGCACAAAAAGGTCAAAAGTTTTCGGGATTTTCGTACGCGCAAAGATAGCATCGAGAGAATGTTCACCCTCGAACGACACGAATTCATTCACGCACACTGCGCCCGCATCGTGTGCGTATTCGGCTTGGAGTTTTTCAAAATAAGTCTGATCTGCCTCGATAAGCACGCCAGACCACTTCTTGTTACGGATGAGATTCCACACATTGCTGTCGTGCGTGCCATTCAATGCGCCGAGCTCTACGCACCAGCGAGACTCTTCTCCGATTATCTCGAATATCTTAGTAATGATGCCATCCTCACCCGCAGAGGAAGTGACATCATTACGGTAATCGAGAAGATTCATGCTGTTAGGAGATGTGTTCATTGAGTGTCGACTCGATAAAATGTACCACACGCTTAGCTCTGCCGCTCCACGTATGAGCTGGCGCGATATGCAATGCTTCATTCACTAGCGCAATAGTCTGGGCGCTTGGTGTGACGGCCTGTCGCGCCTTGTCTGCTAGGTCTTCTGCATTATCTGGCTCATAGAGAAGCGCAGCACCTGTGGCAATCGCGTCCTTTATAGCTGGCGTGGCGCTTGCGACTATCGGGCGACCGGTTGCCAGGCACTCAAAGAGCTTCATGGGAGACGTCCATCGATACGACTGCTCATCGCGTTTGGTCCCGAGCACGAGCACCGCATCCGCAGCGGCTATCCATGTCGGCATCTCGCCATATGGCCGACCTCCCGCAAAATGCAGATTTTCTGGAAGCGATTCTTTCACCACGTCTGCGAATCTCTCTCGCGTATCCCCCACCATCTGCCAGCGGATCATTGGCGAGAGAGCTGCAGCACGCGGAATAATCTCAAGACCTTTCCATTCGTAAAATCTGCCGATATACAGCATGATTGGTTCCTCAAGCGACAGTCCGAGCTTAATGCGCGCCTGCGACTTCTCCTGCGGAGAGAACATAGCTAGGTCTACACCGTTTGGCTCTGCGATATAACGAGCTGGAGAATGCGGGAATGTATCTTTCAATTCAGAGATTATTATCCTGTTTATGGCCATCACACCGCGCAGACGAGAGAATAGAAGACGTGTGGCACAAGTGTTCAGCTTCCCGCCATGCATCTCGGAAAAAAGCGGCACAGGTATCAGAGCTAGCGCAGAAGAAGAATACTGGTCAGCGTCGATAGTGTAGAGCACAAACCGCTCCCCAAGCAGCCATTTGTACCAAAGGAAAAAGAAATACGAGATACTGAACGTGAGTGCCATGAAGACATAACCGAACCGGTCATATTCCTCCAAATCGAGCGTCGGGAGCCAGAGGGTCGGTATCTCCACCCGCAGACCGTAGAACTTCTTCAGCGAACCCTGTGGGCCGCGACTCGGCACGATGAGAGTGATATCCACGCCGGCTTCTACTAGAGCCTCGCACATCTTCGCGACCTGGATGCCGTATGCCTTCTCGTACGGCATGTAGAAATTGGCGACGTAATAGACTTTCTTCTTCATAATTAGAGCGTGATGCCGAAGCGGCGAGCCCACACCTGGAACGACAGGAGAGTCCATATGAGGGCTCGGTGCGACTCGGTTTTATTGAAATGGGCATCAAGTACTGACATGATGCCATCCCAATCGAACATTTCAGCCGTTGGCGCGTAATA
Source organism: Minisyncoccota bacterium (assembly GCA_041664865.1). Taxonomy (GTDB): domain Bacteria; phylum Patescibacteriota; class Minisyncoccia; order Phycocordibacterales; family Phycocordibacteraceae; genus C7867-001. The sequence goes on along the minus strand of JBAYJU010000009.1, from coordinate 1,213 downwards.
TGATGGGCTCAACACTTCTTTTGCATATGCATGCATATCAGGCTGCTGAAGCCATGCGCTCGCTGGTGCAGACCACCCGCGCTTCGGCTCTCTGAATAGATACTCGGGCAAGCGGTCTCTCACAGCGTCCTTGAAAAGCTTCTTCGTCGTGAACAAACTTACCTTTTGCTCCGCTGGTATGCGCGACGCAAGCTCGATCATCTCAAGATCAAGTATAGGTACGCGCGCCTCAAGCCCAGCCGCCATAGAGAGCTTATCTGTACGGAGTAGAGAGCCGTCAGCTAGCAATTTGAGATCTGCATCCATGAGAGCCTCGAGAAATGGGATATTTGAATCAGAAAAGAATCGTTCTGCAAAAAATGCGGTGGTGCGATCATCACGGAAAGGTTCTGCAAGCACTCGATTCAAACCTGGCTGTTTCGTGAAATGGAAGAGCGCGAGACGTGCGATACCTGGAGGGGTATTGAGTTTCGCCATTTTAGAATACGCCGATGCGCGCTCACGCAGTGCCTCTGGAAGGCGTTGATACAAGTCCATGATGCGGCTGAGCCGGTATCGCTCATACCCCCCAAATAATTCATCGCCTCCATCACCTCCGAGCACTACCGCGACGTCGCGGACTGTCTCACGAGCGAGAGCCAATTGCGCGAGTGCGGTGGCACTTCCACTCGGCTCATCAAGATGCCACACAGACTGCTCAAAGAGCGGCACGATATCTTTCTGGTGTAAGGTTACCTCAGTATGATGTGTACCGAAAAATGAAGCTGTTTGTCGCGCTAATTCCGCATCTCGATTGAAATATTCGCTTTCTTCTTGAGTTGCAGTTTCGAAACGAGTCGTGTAGGTACGCGCTGATCCTTGCGCACGGATAACGCTTGCAAGCACAGCACTCGAATCAATGCCTCCAGAGAGAAATACTCCTACCGGGCGATCAGAGACAAGCTGTCGCGAGACTGCAGCATCAAGCGTAGAGCGTATGCGGTCCTGCCACACATCGGCACTCAAGTGCTCTTTGTGTTCAAGATTTATTTCCCAATACTTTATAGGAGTTACTGTTCCATTTTTAACGACAGCATAGTGAGCTGGTGGGAGTTTTTTCACATCCTGAAATAATGTAGATGGCCCGACAACATCTGATAGACGCATAAAATGCATAAACGCTTTATGGTCGAGACTTCGTGCTACGCCTGTCTCGAGAAGCGCCTTAATCTCG
>JBAYJU010000008.1:0-25701 GCA_041664865.1 Minisyncoccota bacterium | reverse complement strand
CGTTTCGTCACCTTGTCGAAATAAATCATGCTTCGACTACCATTGTACCCCATACTTGCGACACAAGTCCAGAAAGCTGGCATCTGATGCTATATTGTGATTACTATCTGATATGCGATACCTCAAAGACAAATATTTCGTCGTCTCCACCCTGCTCGGTTCTCTTTTCCTATTCCTGGCAATCATTATCAATTCGTATGCAGTCACCTATGCGAACCGCACAGCCAGCAATTCTGTAACTGACATAGTACTGAGCAACACACAAGCTTATGATGTGGATGGTACGTTCGTGTATGGCGCAGCACTACTTGTACTTATAATCATCACACTATGTCTTATTAGATTGGAGAGAACCCCGTTCATCTTGAAGAGTGCCAGCTTGTTTGTCGTCATACGTTCATTTTTTCTATCACTCACACACATCAGCCCGTTCCCAATGCACGCAGCCATCGGCACAAACATCTTCACTTCCTTGTTCCCATCAATCTTCATGGGAGATGATCTCTTCTTCTCAGGGCATGCAGGTCTGCCGTTCCTTCTAGCTCTCATCTTCTGGGATGATGTCCTTCTGCGTACGATATTTCTCGGATTTTCCGTACTATTCTCTATTGTCGTCTTGCTCGGTCACTTGCACTACTCGATAGACGTAGCATCTGCTTTTTTCATAACCTTCACCATCTTCGTGATAGCAAAAAAGTTCTTCAAAAAAGACTGGGACCTGCTAAATGGCACTATCTAAGCAGCCTCAATCGAGGCATCTATAAAGCCGTCTAAATCTCCGGCGAGGACTTTGTCTGGATTGCCTGACTCGTGGCCAGTGCGATGGTCTTTGACCATCTTGTATGGGTGGAGCACATATGAGCGAATCTGGCTCCCCCACTCGTTCGCGGTCGTCGCGGCGATAGAGCGCCCTTTCGCCGCCGCTTCGCGCTCCGCCTCTTCTCTGGCAAATATCTTCGACTTCAATAGCTCAAACGCCTTCTCGCGGTTCGCTAGCTGGCTACGCTCGCTTGAGACATGCACTGCGAGGCCGGTGGGCTTGTGCACCAGGCGCACTGCCGTCTCGACCTTGTTCACATTCTGCCCGCCAGCTCCTCCCGAACGCGCGAAGGCTATCTCCACGTCTGCCGGATTGAGCTCAACCGCGTCGCTCGCGACGAGCGCAGGTAATACCTCGACGAGAGCGAAGCTCGTCTGACGCTTAGCGTTTGCATTAAACGGCGACTGCCGCACCAAGCGATGCACTCCCGCCTCGTGCTTCAATCGGCCATAAGCACCGGAGCCTGAGATCTCGAGCAATACGTTCCTATATCCGCCCTGCGTATTCTCATTGGCATGAAGCTCGCGCACGCGCCAGCCTTTCTTATCGACATAGCCCTCATACATGCCGCGAAGCATACGTGCGAAGTCTTCGGCGTCGTCGCCGCCAGCGCCTGCTAGTATTGCGAGTGTTGCGTCTCCTCGGTCATGAGGATCGCCAGAGCCGCCTTCCTTCAGCGCCTGATACTCCTGCACCGCAGCCTGCGCTGCGTCCTTGTCTGCCCAGAAGTCGGGCGACGACATCATCACTTCGAGCTCTTCCAGGCGTTCTTTGCTTTTCTCATCCATATGGTGAGTATAGCAAAACGCGCGACCCTGCGGGTCGCGCGTTTACTCTCTGAGCCGAAGGTCGGATTCGGACCGACGACCTACCCCTTACGAAGGGGTTGCTCTACCAACTGAGCTACTTCGGCGAGCCGGGAGTCGGGATTGAACCGACGACCCCCACCTTACCATGGTGGTGCTCTACCAGCTGAGCTATCCCGGCGTATCGCACTTCCCCATACTAGCGGACTTTCCACATTCTTTCAAAGCTAACACTACGGTAGGCTCCACGACCGCTCGGAAGGCGTCGGCGTTTCGTTGTATACTGAACCCCATGGAAGGACTATCAAACTATGAGAGAGAAATACGCCCGTGGGGCAACTTCGAGCGCTTCACGCTCAACGAGAAATCGACCGTGAAGATAATAACTGTCGACAGCAACGAATCGACCAGCCTGCAGACGCATGAGAATCGCGACGAATTCTGGCGAGTTCTCAGGGGGTCGGGCACTATACATATAGGCGGTGCTGACCATGACGCTCACGAAGGCGAGACGTTTTTCTGCCCGCGTCACTCAGAACATCGCATCTCAGGCGGCCCTAGTGGGACAGTATTCCTAGAAATATCATTTGGTGATTTCGACGAAAATGACATTCATCGGCTCGAAGACCGCTACGGGCGAAAATAGTTTCTAATAAACGTAAGACCACTCTCGGGGTCTTTTTTGCGCGGCTGATGGGTGATGATCCCACGACCTCTACCGTGACAGGGTAGCGCTCTACCGTTGAGCTACAGCCGCAAATGAGGCACAATATGAGAATATCTTATATTCTCATATTTGCCGAATGCAGCGGATGCAAGTTTTACTTACAGCCGCAAAGTGAGGCAAACAAGCGCGAAGCGCGGCTTGCGAGAGTGGCGAAAAATCGTTGGGCTAAAATGATTTTTATGCCAGTCGAGCAAGCCGGTGCCACGGGCACCGTTTCGCCGAACGCCGCGGTTGTATGGTAATCCATACAGTCGCAACCGCTCGTTCCCTATCCTACCAAATTCTCCGCAAAATGTCCTCTACTGGATTTGGTCAGGAATAATCCGCTCGTGTGCCGGTAGCAGGATTTGAACCTGCGACCTCAGCTTTATGAATGCTGTGCTCTAACCAACTGAGCTATACCGGCGAAGTGAGGGTACATGAGAAATTATGTATTCATAATGTTCTCATGTCGCCCGAACGAGCCGGCATATGCCTACATATACCGGCGATACAGAAACAGTAGCAAATACACCTCTATCAGACAATGCTCTAATTCTCGGCATGGCTGGGTAGTATAGTAGAAGATATGGGACGCCGAATAATACAGAATTTCAAGGAACTTGCTGAAAATACCTTACGCACTGATGCGCTCGCTCTTGCCGAGGCAGGCTACGCTGCCATTGACGTAAGTGCATCGCTCATGCAAAAACTCCATATCGAGAACGACGAGCTCCACATCAATGATGCCACCTATCATCTGGCCGGGAGGCGGATTTTCTTCATAGGCATCGGCAAGTGCGCAATCGTTGCTGCGCATGCCATTGAGCAATTGTTTGGGGATCGGCTCACGACCGGCATCGCACTCGATGTGTCTGCTCCCACATCATATCCGCTGAAGACAACAGAAGCCTACGTCGGGACTCACCCGCTCCCAAGCGAGGCAAATGAACGCGCGAGCGCTCATATTATCGAACTACTTTCTACGTGCAGCGAAGACGACTAGATCTTAATCCTCATTTCAGGGGGTGGCTCAACTCTCATCTGCCTACCCAAAAAACCGATGACTTGCGCAGACGAGGGTACACTCTGGAGCGCTCTTTCTGCACAAGGAGCCTCGATACAAGATATCAACACTGTACGTAAGCACACATCACCCCTGCGTGGCGGCGGGCTTGCACAAGCAGCCTACCCAGCAGAGGTCATCTCACTCATCATCTCTGACGTACCAGGGAATGATATTGGATATATCGCCTCGGGCCCAACAGTACGAGACACATCAACCATAGATGATGCTCAAGCAGTTCTCGCCAGATACAATATAGAACCACGTGCAGAATATACGTTCACAGAAACACCGAAGGATCAGAAATATTTTGAACGAGTAACCAACACTCTCTTCCTATCGAATCAAGATGCTTTGATTGCAATAAAGAGCGAGGCAGAGCGGCGCGGCTACACAGCGACGATTATGAGCGACCACTTCTCAGGAGAGGCTAGAGAAGTTGGGCTCGGAATAATCCAACAATTGCACGATGCCGCTCCTCACACGGTCTTGCTCTACGGTGGAGAGGCGACAGTAAAACTCGGCAACACACATGGGAATGGTGGGCGCAATCAAGAAATGGCACTAGCCGTTCTCACAGACCTACACGACGATGAACTACTCCTTCCTATCGCCTCTGACGGGCACGACAATAGCGATCATGCTGGGGCGATTGCAGATACTACAACCCGCGAGCACGCGGCTCTGAAACACATATCTATTGAAGACTGTTTCGCTGCCCATAATTCATACGACTTCTTCACTGTAACCGGCGATGCACTCATCACAGGCTATACTGGTTCTAATGTTTCAGACATTATTATCGCTATAAAAAATTAACATGAACGATTCCCTCATTCTATGGTTCGAAGATATCAGCATGGATAATGTCGCGCAGGTCGGCGGCAAGAACGCATCACTAGGAGAGCTAATCCGAGCAGTCGAGCCGAAGGGGGTACGCATCCCGCACGGATTCGCGGTGACCGCCGCCGCCTACTATCACTACCTCAAGGAAACTGGCCTCGATGTTTTCATAGAACAGACACTCAAAGGGCTTGATACGAAAAACCTGAAAGAGCTCTCACGATGCGCGAAGCTAATCCGAGAGAAAATGCGCTCCACGAGAGTTCCAGAAGACCTAGAGGCGGCAATCCTCGATGCATACGCAAGGATGGAAACCCAGTACGGCAAAGATACAGATGTCGCCGTGCGCTCTTCCGCGACCGCCGAGGACTTGCCGGGAGCATCATTCGCTGGTGAGCAAGAAACATACCTCAACATTCGCGGAGGGAAAGCTGTCGTGCGCGCAGCTATCTGGACTATGGCCTCTCTCTTCACTGATCGCGCTATCTCATACCGCGCAGATCGCGGGTTCGACCACATGAAGGTGGCCCTCTCAGTTGGCGTTCAGAAGATGGTCCGCTCCGACAAGGGATCTTCTGGAGTCATGTTCACTGTCGATACAGAGAGCGGATTCCGCGACGTAGTAGTCGTGAACGCCACTTACGGCCTCGGCGAGCTTATAGTACAGGGACAAGTCACACCCGATGAATATCTCGTATCGAAATCGCGCATCGGCAAAGTTAAATCGCCTATTATCTGGAAGAAGCTCGGCAAAAATGCGAAGAAGATGATCTATGATACAGGCAAGAGTGCTGTCCAGCAGACCAAGGTCGTCGACACACAAGTAGCCGACACCAAGCGATTCGTGCTCACAGACGATGAGATTGTGACAATGGCCACATGGGGCGCGACTATCGAAGAGCATTATTCTGAGCGTGCGAAGAAATGGACACCGATGGATATGGAATGGGCGAAAGATGGTATTTCTGGCGAGCTCTTCATAGTTCAAGCGCGCCCAGAGACCGTGCAGGCCGGGCGCGACTTCACGAAGCTTATCGAATATACAGTCAGCGGTCAGGGCAAAGAGCTTGTGCGTGGCATCTCGGTCGGCTCGAAAGTAGCGACAGGTAAGGCACATATAATCCTCAATCCGAAACAGATACGAGAATTCAAGAAGGGCGAGATACTAGTCACCACTATGACCGACCCTGATTGGGAACCGATCATGAAGATGGCTAGTGCAATAGTCACCGACAAGGGCGGGCGCACGAGCCATGCTGCTATCGTATCGCGCGAGCTAGGGCTCCCTGCGATTGTAGGCTCTGGCAACGCAACAAAAGTGCTCAAGAATGGCATGATGGTAACAATAGATACTACAGGCAGTGCCGGCGTGGTAACTGCTGGAGAAGCTAAGATAACCGTGCACGAGCAAGAGCTCGGAAAGCTCCCAGACACGAAGACGAAAATCATGGTGAATATCGCTTCGCCGGAGATTGCATTCGAAGATTCCTTCCTTCCGGTTAAGGGTGTCGGGCTAGCACGCGAGGAATTCATAATCGCATCGAACATCGGAGTGCACCCACTCGCCATACTCAATTTTAAGAAACAGACACCGAAAGTGCGAGTAGCCATACAGGAGAAGATGGCTGGCTGGAGCGATCCTGTCGAATACTATGTCGACAATCTTGCGTATGGTATCGCGAAGATAGGTGCCGCATTCGCGCCACGGCCAGTCATCGTGCGATTCTCCGATTTCAAAACGAACGAATACCGCACACTCCTTGGCGGTGAAGCCTACGAACCAAATGAGGAGAACCCGATGCTCGGCTGGCGCGGAGCTTCCCGCTACTATGACCCGAAATTCAAGGACGCGTTCGTGCTCGAGTGTCGGGCTCTCGTGAAAGTGCGCGAGGAGATGGGTCTAGACAATGTAATCCCAATGATTCCCTTCTGCCGTACGGTGCACGAAGCAGAGCAAGTTCTCGCGATAATGGCAGAGAATGGTCTTGTTGCGAAATCACTATCGACAGGAAGTCAGACTTCCACGTCGATGACTCCCGTGTACATGATGTGTGAAATCCCAAGCAACATACTTCTCGCAGAGGAGTTCCTAGATCTATTCGACGGCATGTCGATCGGCAGTAATGATCTCACACAACTCACACTAGGTCTCGACCGCGATTCCGGCATTGTGAGCCACGTCAGCAATGAGAACGACGAAGCTGTGCGAGCACTCATCAGCCAGGTCATCCGCAAGTGTGCGGCGCGCGGGAAATATCTAGGCATCTGCGGCCAGGGCCCGTCCGACCTGCCCGACTTCGCCGAGTTCCTAGTACGCGAGGGAATCCCAAGCATGTCGCTCAACCCAGACTCAGTCGTGAAAACGCTCGAACACATCGCTGAACTCGAAGAAAAACTTGCTCGTTAATATGCAGATCGACTTTCTATCGGCCAGACAGATTCTCGACACGCGCGGACGCCCGACCATCGAGACTACGATTTCTACATTAGACACGAATTCTCAAGGTCGGGCCTTAGAAGCCACTGCGTCTGTTCCATCTGGCAAGAGCACTGGCTCGCACGAAGCGCTAGAGCTCCGCGACGCCGACGGAAGTGTCGCTACGGCGATTGCAAACGTGAACGGAGAAATAGCTCGTGCGCTAGCCGGGCGCCAGTTCAGCTCGCTAGACGAGCTCGATACATTCCTAATCGAGCTAGATGGCACGCCAAATAAATCGCGCCTCGGTGCTAATGCGATCCTCTCGGTCTCAATCGCTGCACAGCGGCTATCGGCGCTTCTTGCGGGTATTCCACTCTGGAAATCAATTGCGGAGCGCGCCCACTCGGCGCCTGCGGCTCCGCGACTCTACCTCAACTTCATGAACGGCGGAGCACATGCAGACTTCAAACTTCCCTTTCAAGAATACATCCTCGTCGTCGGAGGCAAAATGGGTGACGCTCTACCGATTGCACACGAAGCATTCACTAAGCTCGGCGAAACATTGCGGAGGTTAAACCTCCCTAACCATGAGGGAGGTTTAACCTCCGCAACAGATCTTCCGATGGGCGATGAGGGCGGCTACGCGCCGACATTCGAGGCACTAGAGGAACCATTCGAGATCCTCTCCAATCTAGTAGCAGAATTCCCAGGAACATCGATCGCCATAGACGCCGCAGCGAGCGAGCTCTATCGAGATGGTTTCTATACACTGCTCGGTAAGACCTATTCCGCCGATGAGCTATCTCGCTTGTATGAAAACCTAGTCATGCAATTTCCACTGCATAGCATCGAGGACCCGTTTGCCGAAGATTCTGCCAGCGACTTCGCTCATATCACTTCTACAGTCGGCGACCACGTCACGATAATAGGAGACGATCTCACCGTCACCAATCCTGAGCGCATCAAGGACGCAATCGCTCACAAAGAAATAAACTCTGTACTCATAAAGCCGAACCAGATTGGATCAGTGAAAGAGGCTATCGAGGCAGTGCAGATGACTCACGCAGCCGGCCTGAAGACTGTCGCGTCGCACCGCTCTGGAGAGACAGACGACACTTTCATCGCCGACTTTGCATATGGTGTCGGCGCGTTCGGCATCAAAGCGGGAGGGCTCGGCCAGCGCGAGCGCCTCGAGAAATACGAGCGCCTCGTAGCAATAGAGGAAGAGGCCACTCATTGAAAAGACCACGGAATATGCTAGGTTCTCTGAAGAGTTCCTAAACCATCAATAACAGTTCCTTAAACCAGAATAGATAGAAGGAGGGCGTCATGAGTAAAACAATGGAAGTCACCGCGCGTGCGGGACAGGTCTTTAATGTAGACACATCTGAAGCGGTCATCGCTTTCAGCGGACGACTCAATCACGGAGACCGATTCATTGATCACGGGGATAGTGGCGCGCTCGGTCCAGTTACCGGAACTGTCATAGGTGTCGGACCACCCACAGATGAAAGCATCATATTGAAGCATCCACTAGTCCTGTGGGTGAGGCTCGATACCGACAACTACGTCTCGTGTTACACCCTTGAGCAATGCCCTACGCTAGGTCATATCAATGCTCAGGAGACCTTGGTTACCCCGTGCCACGGTAGACCATTCCTGGTAGACATCTCGGATGAGGCGTGTCGCCCATTCGGTTTCAAGCATGGGGAACACATCGTCGAGATATGCGACATATTTGAGAGTACTGTCGTAGGTGTTGGCCCGATGGGCGGCACCTGCACAACTATGGTCTTGTGGGTTATTAGGAGACAAGACAACGGTAGGGCGTCATTCCTCAGCATCACAGAGGCAATCACGAGATATGCCTCTCTAGACGCGTAAGGGCTTGGCATTATCTTTCCGCCCACGAAGCCGCTCGCTTCGCGGGCGGTTTCTATTTCCATACACACGTTGAGCACAGTGTCCTTACATGGTGTAAAATACCTGCATGAACATCCATTATTTTGCGAGCGAGAAATGGGAAGAGGAATATGTGAAAGGTAAATTGCCGAGCGATGCGATCACATTCCACGAAGGATCTCTCTCTGCCTTCCCTGATCTGAAAGATGAAAATGCTGAAGCACTCTGCGTCTTCATAGACTCAACCATCGGCGAAACCGAGCTATCACGCTTCCCTGCTGTGAAGCTCATAGCCACACGCTCGACTGGTTTCGACCACATCGACATGGCCGCAGCGAAAGCCCGCAACATCACTGTCGTGACAGTACCATTCTATGGCGAGAACACTGTTGCTGAATTTGCTTTTGCTTTACTTCTATCCTTATCACGACGGATTCCTGAGGCAGAAGCACACGTAAAAGCTGGCGGATTCTCCCCCACAGGCCTTCGCGGATTCGACCTCGCAGGCAAAACACTCGGCGTCATCGGGTGCGGGCACATAGGTATGCACGTCATCCGCATGGCGAATGGTTTCGGCATGAGAATCATCGGCTTCGAGACGCACCCCGACGAAGAACGGGCTCGCGCAAATAACTTCAGTTTTGTATCACTCGATGAACTGCTTGCGCAATCAGACATAATCACGCTCCACGTCCCCTACAGCCCGCACACGCACCACCTCATCAACAAAGAGAATATCGGAACTATCAAGAAAGGCGCGTATCTAATCAATACCTCGCGCGGTGCAGTCGTCGAGACTGATGCACTCGTGGAAGCACTCCAGAACGGCACACTCGCAGGCGCAGGGCTCGATGTGCTCGAAGAAGAAGGCGATCTCGCTGACGAGATGTCTCTCCTAGCGTCAGCGCACCCGAACGAAGCAGAACTCAGGGTGACACTCGAGAACCATTACCTCATAGAGCACCCGCGCGTCATTGTCACCCCGCACATCGCATTCAACACGGCAGAGGCCGTCACTCGTATACTAGACACCACGATAGAGAACATCCAGCATTTCACTGAAGGGTCTCCTGTAAACACAGTCTCTTAGACAAGAGCCTAGCACTAGGCACGGCGTGCTATCCTACAATCATATGAGCGAATTCCTCAAGATGGACATCTTCTTTTTCGTAACGACCATAGTTGTAGTCCTTCTAGCTATTCTAGGTGCAGTAGTGCTGTGGCGTCTTGCTCGCATACTCAAGAATATCGACCATATTTCTGAGCAGGCATCTCTAGAGAGCGACGAGGTGCGGCGCGACCTCGCCAGTGTGCGCTCCGACATCCGTCGCGGCAAAGGGCTGCTGAAATCAGTGCTTGGCTTTTTCAACAAAGCGAAGAAACGTGCGACAAAGAGTGCAGAGTAGGTGCTACACTTATCAGTGGTCTTATTAATCGGAATATATACATATGGCAAAGAAAATGAGTGCTGGGAAAGTCGCAGCTGAGGTAGGAGCCGGTCTTGCTGCAGCTGGTGCAGCGGCAGCGGCAGGCTACTATTTATACGGCAGTAAGAACGCGAAGAAGCATCGCAAAGATGTAGTAAAAGTGGCGAAAAAAGTAGAAGCTGCTGTGAAGAAAGAAGTCTCGCGTGCCGAGGCTGCCACCAAGCGCGTCGTTCGCAAGACTGTCTCACAGGCGAAAGTCGTCGCGAAGAAGGTAGCAAAAGTCGCCCCAAAGCGCATCGTGAGCAAAGCTCCAGCTAAGAAAGTCGCGAAGAAAACCACAAAGAAACGTTAGATAATCAAGAGCACGAAACAAAAATCGCCGCGGCTTGGAAGCCGCGGCGATTTAGTTTAAGGAGCCGAAAAAAATCAGAAGGAAAGCGGGAAGTAAGTGAGCATTGCGGCGACTGCCAGTAATAACGTCGACGCCATACAAACACATTTGGACAAAATCGTATTTACTTTGTCTTTGCCATTGTTGATTGCCAAGACGACAATTAGAAGAGTCGCAAACATAGCGCATAAAGTGGCACTTTCGCTAGCAACATCAGCCATAGCCGCAAAGGCAGACATCGTGCATACAAAAGCAATGATTGCCAATGAAGACGAGAAATTCTTCCTCATAGACAATACAATCAATGAGACAATTGCGATGACACAGAAAATCGGAAACCAGAAAAACTCAGGTTCTCCTAGCTCCACGAGCTCGTGTTCATCCGTCACGTCAATCAAGTACCCAGGATAGAGCTTCACTCCAAGTGTCTGGACGGTGTCCTTCTGGTAGTGGAACATGTCCACTACCTTCGGCACCAATTCGGTCTGCACTGCTACCGTACCGCCTGAGATGTACACATCCCTGACTGCATAATGATGCTTTTCGGCTCGTGGAGTTACTGTGTACCCAGATTTGTCCCAGTTAATGATAGATATCATTAACTGTCCATCGTCTACTTTGAAACCGAGCTCCAAATCACCTTCTGCAGCGCTCGATACAGCAACGCCGGATAGGATACCCAACAGTACAACTATCATTGCGATTATTCTCTTCAAATCTCCACCTCCCCTTCTATCTGATTTTTATATTTCAACCTCCGCCGCACACGATGCGCGACAGATGACAAACCCGCATAGACTGTAGCACGGCACGCCAAAAAGTCCACTCCATGAAACTTATGTTCAGCATCGAGCATAATTCTAAGGTCGGACCTTAGAATTAGTTATTCGTAGCGGAGGGCCTCAATCGGGTTCTTGCGCCCTGCCTGGCGCGCCGGGTAGATGCCGAAAGCTATACCGGAGATGCCCGATACCGCGAGCCCAAGGATGACTGCAGAAATAGGAAATGCAAACGTCCAGCCGAGCGCAGGAGCGAATGTGCTCACACCGAGATACACAGCCCCGACGGCCGCAGCGCCGAGCAAGATACCTATCACACCGCCAGCGAAAGTAAGCATGACTGCCTCGATTAGGAATTGCTGCAAGATGTCGCCATCCGTCGCGCCGACTGCCTTACGCAAGCCGATCTCGCGTGTGCGCTCCGTGACCGAGACGAGCATGATATTCATGATGCCGATACCGCCCACAAGAAGCGAGATAGATGCTATCGCGGCCAAGAAGAGCGTGAACGTCGAAGTGATAGTGCCGAGAATGGAGAGTATGTCTGCCTGCGTCTGTATATTGAAGTCTTCTTTGGTTGAGTCCGTGATGCCATGATTCTGCAGCAAGACGAACGATATGCGCGACTTCACGAAATCAATGTTGTACGTGTTGTCAGCCTGCACGATTATTACATTAAAATAGTTGATTCCAAGAAGCTGCTTCTGTGCCACACTTATAGGCATCATGACCAGATTGCCGATGTCGACCCCGAAAGCTCCCGTCCCGCCCTTGCTTAAGACGCCAACCACCCTGAAGGAAATATCTTTCACACGGATGCTCTTATTTATCGGATTTATGTTCGGACCAAACAGCGTCTTGGCGAGATCTGGGCCGATTACTACCACGTGATTCCCCGACTCTACATCGCTCTTCGAGAACGTCTGACCTGCCGATACTTTCGTCAAATTACTTACAGTGAAGACATCTGCTGTGCTACCAGTGTAGCTTATTGTTTTATTTGTATTGCCATATACTACCTCCGCTTGCCCGCGCACTTCAGGCACCGCGTAGTCGACCGACGGCTCACGCGACAGAGCGTCGACATCCCGCTGCTTCAAGCTCGTAATTACTATTCCTTGCGCAGAAGCAGGGGCTGAGAAACCGCTGCCGCTTGGCGCGCCAGGTGTGATGACGATGAGGTTTGAACCTATGCTTTGAACTTGGCCCAGTATCAAATTCTGGGCCGACTGCCCTATCGACATGAGCACGATGACCGAAGATATGCCGATTATAATACCAAGCATCGTCAGCACCGAGCGCATCTTTCCATGTGCGAGGCTTCTTGTGGCTGTCTTGAATGCGTCTCGTACTAGCATATTATTTCAGCGTGTCGCGCACGGTGCGCTCCATCACGATTGTGTCGCTCTCCACACGACCATCCTTCATCCTGATGATACGGTCGGCGAACTCCGCAGTCTGCGTCTCGTGCGTCACCAGGATCACGGTGCGTCCACGCTCGTGCAGAGATTTCAATATCTCCATGATCTGCAATCCAGATTTTGAGTCCAGGTTGCCTGTCGGTTCATCGGCGAAGATGACGTTCGGCTCGGTCACGAGCGCACGTGCTATAGCGACACGCTGTTTCTGCCCTCCAGAAAGCTTGCCCGCCTCGGTGTGCAGCTTCTCTTCGAGGCCGACCGAGCGCACTGCTTCTTCTATGAATGTGCGACGCTTAGCTGGTAAAACGTCAGAATATAGCAGAGGTATTTCGACATTGTCATATACCGACAGTCGCGAGAGCAGATTGAATGACTGGAACACGAAGCCCATGTCTTTGTTGCGTACGTGCGCGAGCTCTTGGTCTGTCATTTCATCGATACTCTTGCCCTGAAATGTGTATGTGCCGCCAGTAGGCCGATCGAGAAAGCTGAGTATCTGCAGGAGTGTAGACTTTCCGGAACCGGACGGGCCCATAATAGAGATAAACTCTCCCTTATTGACAGTGAAAGTCACACCGCGCAGAGCTTTCGTCGGCGTCTCTTCCTCTATATATTCCTTCTGTAAATCGTGTATCTCGATCATTGGATTTCTTATTTCAGCCCGATGTTGATTACCTTCTCACCAAGCGTGACGCCAGAGATTATTTCAACGTTCCCTTTCTGATCTTGGATGCCTAGCCTTACCGGGCTGGTCGTAGAGACCCTTCCAGCAAGCGTCTCGACGAAAGTACCGCTATCATTTTGCAGTATCGCGTATTGAGGGAGAATCAGGACATTTTCTTTCTTTTTCGTCTGTATATCGACATTCGCCGTGAGCCCGCTCTTCAATCGAGGGTCTGCCTTACTGAATGAGATCTTAATCTGATAGCTGATCACGCCCTGCGTGTTCTTCTGTGCTGGAGCTATATAGAACACTGTACCCATGAATGTCTCGTTGGGGAACGCGTCGAGCGACATCGTCACAGGATTTCCGACGGCCAATTTCCCGACATCCGTCTCAGACACTCCTGCGTCTATTTCAAATCCGCTGGAACCTATGACAGATACGAGCGGCGTTCCTGGAGACGCGAGCTGCCCAACCTTCGCGTCCTGCTGCGTTACCACGCCACTTATCGGAGATATAATTTGCGATCCTCTCAGGTTCGCAAGAGCATTAGCGACGCCAGCTCGTGCCTGCTCCACCTGAGCACGTTGTGCGGCAATACTCTCAGCAGTCGATCCAGCTCGCGCTAGAGTAAGCGTTCCCGAAGCAGTTACCAGTGCCGTCTTCGCACTAGTGAGCGCTGTGAGCGCAGTTGCGATGCTTGCACGAGCCGCAGCTACATTTGATTCATATGTGGCCAGAGTCGCTGCCGGCACACTGCTAGACGGAGAGGTCTTAGCTAGAGCGGCTGCTGCATCATTTAAGAAGGCGCTGACAGCCGCCAGGTTTTGTACCGCCTGCGTCGCAGGTGCCATCGGGTCGCTTGATCCGAAAGATGGAGATGACACCTGCGCGCCCCAATAAGAGAGCGCTGGCTCGAGCTCTATGCGTTTCTGCACGAGATTGTTTGCGAGCTCCACGTCCGGCACTACGAACGTGATTGCTGCACTCGCTGTCCTAGGGTTGGTGAAAAACTGATCAGCTGTCACGTGCACCGCACTGTCAGAAGCGACATAGGCACTGGCAATAGCGTTAGAGAGCGCCGATTGCGCCTGGGTGACGGCATTCTGATCTATAACTAGCTGCTCCTGTCGCGTACCGACGGTGAGTGCCGCCAGATTAGCTTCTGCAATCGAGAGACTCGCCTGTGCTTGCTGAAGCGATGCGTATAGATTCCCCGTAGTGAGCTCTGCGATTACCGCCCCTGCATTCACATAATCACCGAGATTGTAGTTCGTGCGCCCGATCGTACCAGAGTTCTGGAACCCGATAGACACACTCTTCATCGGCGTCGTGTTTCCTGTGACAGAGACAGTCTCTGTGATAGTTCCCTGAGTGACCGTTATGAATTGATATGGTGCGCTCTTACTATGGAAAATATAATAACCAGCCACCAGAGCGATGAGCACCATTGCGCCAGTCACCCATTTCGACTTGAAAAATCTCTTTATTTTGCTTGTGTTTGCGTGTGTTTGCATAGTATTTTTATTATACTGGAAATCCTAAATATAGTCTCTATTTAGTTTTTAAAACAAAAACCGCCCTCCAACGGTTTTTGTTGGCGGACGATTAAGTAAATTGCACCCTATCAGATCCTGAGCAACCGCAACATATCAAGAAGAGACACCTTAACCTCCTCGGGGCTCTTCCCGCGATTAAAAAATAAGAGGAATTTCGGCGGCTCCATGGACACGAGCCATGCAACCGACTCATCAATTGACTTCTCTCGTGCCTTACTCCTTAGCTTCTCACGATTACTCATTGGCATTTGCCACTCACCAGACACTGTATCTGCAACCACAAGGCTAGCAGCGACACCGAGCGCTCCGATGAGATACCTGTGATTTAAACCCATGTACCACGGATGCTTTTCTAGGTAATCGAGAAGTACACCTTCTAGGGCGTGTGTGTGAAAATGCCGACTCTTGTGTCCGTTCGCGCTATCGTAAGATTTGATAAGATCCTCGAATCTCGCCAGTATAGCCTTCCCAGTTGTCCTCACCACCGATTCTTCCGGCTTCTCACCTACCCTTACTTCACTAGCGCAATGTGTTTGCATAGCCACTCCTCCATTTTGATTGACGTTTGAGATTGCATGTAAAGACCTGCTAAATATCTGCCAGTAGCTTAGCATGCCAAACTAGGATGTCAATACAGACTAGTTAGTATGAAATGGAAACAAAAATCGCCCTCCAACGGCTTTTGTTGGCGGACGATTCGAAAAAACTCTACATTTTGAACATTCTCAAGAGGTCAAGGATGATTCCCTTCCTCCTTCCACGAAAGACCAGGTGTCTCAATCCGGAAAGAAAATCTACTGGCGCAATGGAGACAAGCCATGCCACAGCCAGATTAACCAGTCTCTCGCGCTCACTGCTCCTGCGCTCTTCATACTCTGCAGGAGAAAGCGATGCTTCACTTAATACAGCCGACGCTACGGCGAGCCCAACGACTACCCCCAATGATGCCATCAAAAGCTCACGACGGATGCTGTAAAACATGTCATTCTCTGAGAACAAAAGCATGTAATTCTCGAGAATATGCATGTAAAGACACTTCCGAGGGAAACACATCGCCCTGGCATAGGACGATAAAAGACACTCTAATTCCATCATCACTTCAGCCTGCTCTGGCGTATTGATTTGCACCTCCATACCTTTTTTCAATGTGGATATTTCTTTGACTATCCTGGTTATGTCCATGGCTCCCACCCCCATTGGAATTGTTGGTTTTACAAAGATCTGCCCAATTACCTGGCGCCATGGTAGCACAACAGGCGTCAATAGCACTACACCTAGACAAGCGACTTTATAGCGGACTGGGCGCTGTTCTATTACTATGAAGACATGCGCCACGCAACACGTCTTCTTTACTATCTGTCTGCAACGCGTCTTCCGTTATTGCTGACGGTAATCTTCATACTGCAGAATACGATTTTCAACTCCTGGGTGCACCTTTCTCCTAGCCAAGAGTTTCTATTCCTCATATTCGAGAGCTTCACGCTTGGCATACTTCTCTATGGTCCAGCTGTCCTGCTGCATGGGCGGCTACGCTACACATACCTCTTCGGCGTCTCGACTGCAGTATCACTCGTCTTCATATCGCAATATCTGTACTTCTCTTTTTATGGTGGATTCCTGCAAGCCTCCGCGCTCCGATACGCAGGACAGATAAGCGCTGAATGGAGCACAATCGCTACGCTGCTCTCACCTCACATCATCGTGTTTCTTCTAAATATTTTTGCGGTGATGATTGCCGCCCTAGTTCCTCGGAAAGGCAGGTTCCCCAGCATACGACTGCTCAAACGCGAGAAAGTGATCTCAGGAATCATCGGTGCCAGCATGGTCATATCAGGGTATGGGCTACTAATCATCTCTAGCGGGAATGGCTGGCAGAAGATTGCACACCCGTCCCAGACACTCCGCGAAATGCACAGCTTCACATTCTCGCCAGACCAGACCATCCGTGAAGTCGGTATCTGCAACTACTACATCGGAGATATTATAGGTACTCTTCTTCGCTCTATACCAATCACAGAAGATGACATGGTATTCGTGCAGAGCCTTCTTGCAGAAAAACCGTCCCTGACCAGAGGCACCCACTTCGGCATGGCACGCGGTGACAACGCCATATTTATACAAGTAGAATCCCTCGATTACGCAGTCATTGGCCAGAAGATTGGAGACCAGGAAATAACACCAACACTGAATAAGCTTTCCAATGAAGGATTATATTTCGACAATTACTACACACAAATAGGACCAGGCAATACTGCAGACACTGAGTTCGTCACGCTCAACTCGCTTTATCCGCTCACGAACACCGTGGCATTTATCGACTTCGCCCACAACACATACAGCTCACTGCCAGGCTTACTCATCAAAAACGGCTACCACACATACTCACTTCATGGCGACGTGCCCAACTTCTGGAATCGCGCCAATATATATCCGGCGCTCGGCTATGAAAAGCAAATAAGCAAAGATGATTTCACCGCGACAGAAACTGAATTTGAAACCATGCCAGATGACGACTTCTTGTCGGAGTCCGCACAGAAAATGGCCATGTTCCAAGACCCATTCATGGCGACCATCATCACACTAAGTTCTCACACGCCGTTTCTTATTCCTGAAAAATATCAAAGCTTGCAATTTCCGGACGACTCTACACTCACTAATCGTCAGAAGAATTATCTGCATAGCATCCATTACACAGACGCAGCGTTGGGGACATTCATTGAGGAGCTCAAGGCCGATGGACTATATGCAAATTCTGTAATAGCAATCTATGGGGACCACGGGAGTTCCACTGATACCGGAGCACAGATACGTACTATTGCCGATACGGCTCTACCGAGACTCGCCAATAGCCACGTACCTCTAATAATCCTATCCAAGGCGCTTAACTCCACATTGAAAGGGACCGTCTCAACACCTGGTAGTCACTTAGACCTGTACCCTACAGTCGCTAACCTGCTAGGGGTCAAATCACCACGTGTAATATTTGGTCAGGATCTGCTCAGCACGAAGACTCCAGTAGTTACACGCCGAGATCCATATTCTGGAATAATCACGACGATACTTACGCCTCGACTCGCATATGAGGGCGCAAGCGGAGGACTGTTTGAAGAAGGTGCGTGCCTGCGCATGCCAGCGCGCACTACCCTTCCGATCAACGACTGCAAAAATCTATACGATACGCAATCTGCAAACATAAAAGCTTCCGATCTTATAATTCGTGGTAATTTACTTATGAGATTATGATCATCATCATAACCATAGCCGCATTCTTCTCCACACTCATCGGCGGACTCTTCGCGCTCCACCTCAAAGACAGACTGCACCTGATACTCGGCTTCAGCGCGGGCGCAATTCTAGGAGTCGCGTTCTTCGATATCTTGCCCGAAGCGCTCGAGCTCACTGCTGGCGCGTATTCTGCCTCTACTGTCCTCGCAATAACAGTTGTCGGATTCGTTGCGTATCTCATCCTCGATCGATTTGTATTCCTGCACAGTCACACTGGCGACGAGACAAAAGAACATCACCGCGGTAATTTCGGCGCAGGAAGTCTCTCATTCCACAGCTTACTAGACGGCATAGGCATAGGGCTAGCGTTTCAAGTATCACCGGTCGTGGGAGCAGTCGTGGCTGCAGCTGTGCTCACGCACGACTTCTCCGACGGCATCAACACCGTCAGTCTCGTGCTCAAAAATGGTGGTGGGCGAGCGAAAGCATTCCGCTGGCTACTAGTCGACGCAACCGCGCCAGTAATAGGCGTGCTCTCTACGCAATTTTTCACATTACCAGGCGACAAACTAGGGCTCATGCTCGCGCTCTTCTCCGGATTCTTCCTATATATCGGCGCAAGCGACCTAATCCCCGAGAGCTATCACGCGCACCCGAAAAGCTGGACGACCATCATGACTGTAGTCGGTATCGGCACACTATATATAGTCGTAAGACTTGCTGGTTTATAAAATAGGCAGCTCTACGAAGAACGTGGTGCCTACGCCCACTTTCGTGTCGTACCATACCCTGCCATGGTGCTTCTCGACGACCGGTTTGACGAAAGCTAGGCCGTAGCCAGATGCGCTTACATTGTATTTCATAGAGTCCTTACCCATGCCACCTGGCTTGAATAGTCTCGGTTCGTCCTCTTTTGAAATACCTCTCCCTGTATCTTTCACTGCAAAAAGAATCTTCCCATCCGAATGAGACAGGCTGACAGCGACGCTCCCATTTGGATTATTATATTTGATAGCGTTGGTGATGAGATTCTTGAACGTCTCCTCAAGCATGATGGCATCACCCGTGACTGCATAGTCACCATCGGCGATGTTTGATCCAAACGACAGTCCAGCCGCTTGAGCGACTTCTTTTTGCTTGGCTACCAGACATGAGACTAGCGCTTTCAAATCAACCTGCTTCATGTCATAAGACAGTGTGCCACTCTGTGCGCTACTGCTCCTCAATATCTCCTGTACATAATCTACGCCTTCGCCCATTTCCTCGAGCCCCTTGGCAAGGAGAGGTTTGGACGCCTCGGGCATTTGGCCATAGTCGTCAGTCTGCAACAGTTCCGCAAATACATTCCTCGCGGTGCTGAGGTACCCCTTGATCTGGTGATTAATGATGTGTATGAGGTTTTCCTGCCCCTTGTTTGCTGCTTCCAGCTCTTTATTCGCAATCGCTAGATTCTGCGCCAATTTCTCGATTTCCTCGCGCTGCCTGATTTCTCGCTTCACTCCACGAACAAGAGCCACTCCTACAGACACAAC
This sequence comes from Minisyncoccota bacterium, assembly GCA_041664865.1. GTDB lineage: Bacteria > Patescibacteriota > Minisyncoccia > Phycocordibacterales > Phycocordibacteraceae > C7867-001. Next base: position 6,141 of record JBAYJU010000008.1, on the reverse strand, counting down.
GAGAATCAAGCTTCCTATAAGAACATACCTAACATCTTCAATTTTCCTTACAAACAAGGCAGCAAATACTATAGATGCAAGCGCTCCGACTAGAATTTGAGCACCAAGCACGCGCATATTAAATGCGTGATAACGAACAATGAGATAGGCGATGGTACCAAGGAATGCCACCATGCCAATCGGACCAATAAGATTTATATTGTAAAAGAGTGTCACATCGCCAAGTACGTTTGCCAAAATATAGATGCCGAAAAATACGAGTATACCGACACCGAGTATTAATGCCTTTTTGCATTCCTGGCAATCTCTTGTCTGTTTACTCTTTCTTATACACAAGGAAAAAGCTGTCATGAGAGCTCCGAGTTCTATGACATACATATACAACCAGAGCGGGCCCTGAATACTCTCGCAATTTGCAAGGTCGAATGCTCTTAAATTTAGAATTGTAGGCGCAAGTATAAATATGGGCAGCAACGGTATGAGAATGAGCCACTGCAATCTAGATGGCATATCTTCTCCTGTAATAAATGCGTATGTAAAATAAACAAGTAAAAATGCAAGAATGGCATGAAAGATGATGATGGTTTGCCAAACAAAATGAACTAATGGTGCCGAAACAGCAATCCAAAGAAATATTTCGCTTGAAAGAAGAATCGAGAATACTATTGTTATCCACAATAGCAGACGACCAGCAAGAGCTTCACGACTAACTATGAGAACAAAATATCCAAAAAGTAACGCTATGACAATAATAGGAATATAGGAATAATAGAGAAAATGTGGTGCAATTGATGGATCCAATATTCCTAATACTGTCGGGAATGCGTCGGGACAATTGAGCTTTATACCTCCGAGATCAGCAAATGTCTGAAGCGTGCTCATACTTATATGGACAAAATTTCATCTTCTTCCTGTAATACCAATACAGCACCATTATACACAGTCATATAATAACAAATACCGATTGCAAAAAGAGCACACATTATGAGTACGACCAAAGGAATCCTTGTAGAGGATGAGGGCATAGTACTATGATATGCGAATTCTATATATATGTAAACGCATATTATTTACTCATACTTTTATGTACGATATCCAGAGCCTCCTTAGGATAACTTATCCAAAATCGATTACTCTCAAATGTCTTGGGAACCAACGGCACAATAATCGGACGTATTCCGAAGCGCTCTTCCAAAAAATCACAAGCAGGTCGTAGTACATGTTTTACAAAACGCACCTCATGTTCATCCTCCATGACATAATCTTCAAAGAAGATTCCATGAGTAATAAAGAGAGCTAAAAAATCCTTGTAGTGTTCAAGTAAGTCTCCTCTGTGGTGGCGGTCAATCCATGCCGCGTCATCTGGATTCTCTATATCCTCCTTCATGAATTTAGAAAACAGTCTTGCGTGAAAATCAATCAGTTTCTCTCCCCAAAGCGTCGTAATTGTATCAAATCGCTTACCATCTGCTTCAGTAAGATTAACAATTGAGATATTCTGAAACTGTTCATTCAACTTTCCACCTTTTTGGGTAATGCCACTACAAATTGATAGTTTGCAAAGAGCTTTTTTCAGCTGATTTTGAGATACAAACAAGTCTCTTGTGTCTTGGCCTACCACCGTCCTCATGTCGAGAGACCTCATCAAATACTTAAACCTCAATGTTTCAAAATTTGGAGAAGCAATATGCCTAGCAAGATACAAAATCGGACCATCTTTAAAATATTCTGGGATGTCCCCTTTCAGATATTCTTCAACTTTTTTCTTTAGTGTCGGGTCTAAACGACGCCTTTCAAGCTCCCGTACTGCATCAACAGGAGACATCATTAAATCAGAAACGTCATTATCTCCCATTCTACAAAAAGAAAGTGCCGATGATACCTTTGATATTGACTTAAAAAATGAGGATGGACAAGCCCTTCGTAAAACACTCATATTGAAATTTTACCACAAAAACCGGCGACAATGCGTATGCATTGCCACCGGTTTTAGAATACACGTTCCAGTAGGTTATAACCAAAACCATACAGAACGGTCCAAATAACTGCCTGAATGGCAGTGAGACCAAGAATGGTTCCAATAACCCGATAAATTGTACAAATTTCCTTACGAAAAAATATGACAATTTGTTCTGGGCCATTCCAATAAATCGCCTGAAACATAATAAGTAGCATAGTCAGCCGTCCTGCTATCTGCGATCTGTTGTGGATTGTGTCCGTCGCCCTACGAAAGTCTTCACCTAGCGACAAGTCCTGTCCTGTCTTTTCGTAGAAGACAACGAAAGCGCATGCCGTGACGAAGTCGAAAATCCACAAAATGACAAACGCCGCAAAGAAGGAAAAGCCGAGAGCTTCCATAGTAACCACTATAGCTGCCGATGCTAATACCAACCCGTAATCTATAGCGAGGTAAAGTACACGCCGAGCTAATATGTTTGCGATCTTTTTCCCATTCGCCACAGACCCATTATCCTCTTCCAAATTCAAGAAGGATTTTAGAGTCTCAATCACTACAGCAACCCATGTTTTGAGCACCATTGGAACCTCCTTTCTGTAGACGTTAAAAGATCAAGGTATTCAGGAAACCTCCCGAATACCACCTGGGCGCACTATAGCACATGTCTATAAAATACGCAAGCCTTCTTGCGTATGTTTAACCTCCGCAAACCACATGAATGACAATTTGCATTGTGGCCTTGCAGACGATCACGCATTACGTTATGGTCCGAAATGGGAGAAACTGATATAGGTTTCTTAAGCAGATCTTTCACAATCAAAAAGGACGGTGCAGAATGGAATACAATCAGAGTGCAGATGTAGCAAACGAATTCTTGACCGCAAGAGGGTGGCAAAGATACTTATGTAGCATATGTGGCAGAACCTTTTTCTCTAAATGCGCTATGCCAGGTTCTTCGTGTGGATGGCGTGGGTGCAACCAAAGAGACAATCTGTTTCATATGCGCGCGAAACGCAAGAAGATGCTGGCGCCTGCGCAGATCAGCGCAAAAATGGGCGATTATTTTCACTCTGTAGGATTTGATTTGGTCTCACCTAGGAACATCGCTAATTCCGAAGGCCAGACCGATTTAATCATCGCTGGGGTGCAAATATTCGACGACGTAATTCACAAGCATAAGGAGGTCCGGGAAGACAAAGTGTTCGTGGCGCAGCCATGCGTACGAATGCAGTTCCAGCCGCATGTCGAGTCGCAAGAAGGTACTTCTACCTCCTTCATAAACGTGTGCACCGAAAAGATGGGGGCCACATTCGATGAGCACCTGCAGATGATAGACCATTGGTGTACTATCTTCTCAAAACTAGGCTTGCACATGAACGATTTCACTATCGTCATGAGATCGTCGACCAAAGATTGGGGGACCGGCAAATTCTCGGCACCTGAGCTCTTCTTCTCATATGGAGGACTCGAGCTCGGAGACGCTGTCTTCCTTCTCATTCCTCAGGCAGACAGGCAGGCAATCCCAATCAGCGATATCGGATTCGGACTTGAACGGATAGCTTGGGCTATCAACAAAAATGATTCCTATTTCGACACGCTGATTCCGTGGACAGCCAGTGGTCCACGAGAAATGTTTGACGCCTATCGAGCAGTCGCTCTCTTGACCCTATGTGGCGTACAAGCCACAAACAAAGGTCCCGGCCTTCAACTCAGGAGGTTTGCGAAAATCCTTGGTGAGAAATATTACGGCTCGGATGCGTTCGGTATCCTATCGTACTATTTCGGCTATTGGGCGCAGTTCATCAAACCTTCCGTCAGTAAAGATAACGCAATCCAACTCGCTCAACTTGAGATCGACAGATTCGTTAATCTGAAGGTCTGTGCTAATACAGGGCTTCCAAAACCCAATGCCGAGACGACAGAAACATACATTAATCGCTTGGTGTATACTTACGGTGCAGACATATATGAGCTGCGTAAGGCGATACAAACATGCAAAACATAAAGGAGACCAAAAGAATATATTTGTCGGGTGGCGGTAATGAGAAGCAATCATTCCCCCTCGACAAATTTTTTTTTAGTACGTTACCTAAGAATGGACGGTTTTTATACATACCTATAGCTCTACGTGGTAACAGGCTTTATACCACTGCAAATTTATGGATGAAAAGTATTCTAGAGCTTCACGAGAGAGAAGATGTACAATTTGAAATAGTAGACGACCCGTCAAAATACCAGCTTGAAATTTTAAAAGAGTTTAATGGTGTATATATCGGAGGTGGCAATACGTGGAGTCTGATTCAGGAACTTAAAGACTCTGGATTCTCTGATATTTTAATTCAATATCTTCAAGCTGGGGGACAAGTGTATGGAGGAAGCGCAGGAGCAATAATACTAGGAAAAAGAATCGATACCCACGATGATGAAAATAAAATAGGTATAAAAGATGTGTCAGGGTTTAATCTCCTAAATAATTTTTCGGTAGCTTGTCACTTCAAAGATGAGCAAAATGATTGGTTTAAGGCGTGGGCGATAGATAACAGTCTGCCGATTATCTGTCTACCAGAAGAAACTGGCTTGGTTATAGAAAATAGCGTCGCGTTATGTGTGGGCACAAAACCATGCGTTATTTATTCATCAGATGGCACAAGAAAAGACATTAATCCTGAAGAGTCTTTTAGCATGTAAAAAGTACCCATATCGCGACGACATGGGTACTAGGATGGGTTAGACTACATCAGAACAAGTTCAACTCTCCTTTAACAATCTTTTGAGTAGTTTCATTGGCCCTGGCCAAATTCCGCTCGATGATTGCTTCTATCATCTGTCGCTGAGTAGATGTTGCACCTCCTCCACAAACCTCCACACATGCAGACCACGGATCTGACAGGATTCTGCCCATCTGAGATGTCAGGTACACATACGTCTCGAGACCTACCAGACTGAAAATCTCGTCGGAAATGAGAGAACAAATTGCCGTGTAGAGCTTGCCCACATGATAGACGGGATTCTTGCCGCAGCAAGCCTCCATACTCATGTGCCGAGTAAACGGGATGACTCCGTTATACCTGTTGCCTCGTCCGACAACACCTTCGTCGCCACTCTCGATAGCGCTCCCGGTCAATGTCAGGTAGAAGTCCGATGTGCTCGGGTCATCTCTCGTATTGAGCGATACGGTAACATCGAACTGTCCAAAATTCGAGGCTACCAATTTCTTGATAATATCTTCAAGTGACCTTAGCTTTTCGAAGTAGAATTCCTTGCTCGGTGTATGGGCTGCGACAAACGGAATGCACACAGTAATGTCCAGGCGTTTTTTAATGCGCCTCGCCATAACCTTGATGTCCATACCGACATATGGATGAAGCTTTTTGAAAGCCCTATCATTCAGTGTAGTCTCTACCAATATGACGATTTTTTCAGTGGCACTAAGCGGGCTGTAAGCCACGGCCGTAGATGTGTCATTCGAGCGCAGGTTATTGTCGTGGAAAGCAGCGAACTCCTTCTCAGGAACCTCGAAGAAAAACTGACGTTCGTTCTTGGTTGACCCATCGGCTTCATACACGACACCGGGCCCGGGCGCAAAGTGCGTATTGTCCACAATCGTTAACCACTGATCCAGACCAAGGAGCGGCAGAACATCCCCTAAATGCCTGTAAACCACCTGTCTGACGATATCAAGATACGGTATGGTTTCTTGCTGGTAAGTCCGAGTGAATCGGCAGTTGAGATACAGCCTGATGGGCTTTAGCATCTCACCACCACCAAACTTGACTCTTGATGCACCTCCAGACAAGGCAATCTTGTCGACCATATGGCGCAAGATAATACCGTAATGTTTCAGGCAGTACCGTGAGTACGCCTGCGACACCTTCTCAGCAATCGCGTCACAGAGCGTGTCTGGGTGGCCGACGCCCTTGCGTTCAACCACTTCGAATTCCGTGTCGTCGATACGTGATGTTCCTGATGAGTAAACTAGCAGATTACCCTTGTCCATTTGACTTCTCCTCTCTATAGACGTTAAAAGATCAAAGTATTCAGGAAACATCCCGAATACCACCTGGCGCACTATGGCACTGGTTTATAAAATACGCAATTCCACTGAGCAAGCCATGAAAAGCTGGCTACGCCCCAAGCTTCTCTTTCACTTTTGCGATTAGGTCTTCGATAGGTGTATCGGATTT
>JBAYJU010000007.1:0-28563 GCA_041664865.1 Minisyncoccota bacterium | reverse complement strand
CAGGTCTATTTCACTCCCCTCTCGGGGTACTTTTCACCTTTCCCTCACGGTACTGGTTCACTATCGGTCATAGGACGTATTTAGCCTTACCGGTTAGTTCCGGTAGATTCAGTCGAGCTACTCGTGTCTCGACCTACTCAAGAATACAAACAAGAGTCGTCTTCATTTCACATACGGGGCCATTACCCTCTGGGGCGCTGCTTCCCAACAGCTTCTGTTATAAAGACGTTTTGTAACTCTTCTCGTACAAGTACGATGTTCGCATCTTACAACCCCGACACCCGAAGGCATCGGTTTGGGCTTTTCCCTTTTCGCTCGCCGCTACTTGGGGTATCACGAGAGTAGTGTTCCATTCACACGAACATACGCGTGAACGGAACACTACTCATATTGTTCTCTTTTCCTCCTGGTACTGAGATGTTTCACTTCCCAGGGTTCGCTTCTCGCAGACGTTACTCCGCGGATTTTCAGTTCAAGACTGAAAGGGTTTCCCCATTCGGAGATCTCCGGATCAAAGGCTACAAACCGCCTCCCCGAAGCTTTTCGCAGGTTAGTCGCGTCCTTCATAGCCGTCCTAGGCCAAGGCATCCACCGTGCACTCTTATGTCTCTCGTGCGGAGACCTATATAGCACCTTCACTATTTCTGCACATCGACACCCCTACAGCACCACTGCCGCAGTGGTGTCGATTATCTTTGCATATTCGTATTTCAAAGGTCGGTGTCTCTCAAAAAGAAAGAACCGCCAGAAGCGGTTCTTTCGCGTTTACAACGCGCGGGCCTTTACGGCCTATCCGCTCCCTTCAGATGCAAGTTCTTTCGGTTCGTAGACACGTAGATGGAGTATAGGGGAAGGCGGTTTGGAAGTCAACCTTTTGCGCGCTCTTCACCAGTACGCAAAAACGCCCTCCGAAAGGAGGGCGTTTTTGCGTATACTCTAAAGAGAAAAGCTTAGTCTCTAATCTCTGCGCTGAAGCGATCGATATAGCGCTCTGCTGCCTTCTGGCCTCCGAGACCGAAAGCTAGGCCGAGCGCAAGCGATACGGCGATGACGATGCCAGTGAACAATGTCTGCACGAATTCCGTAGCGACATTGAGCTGTGCGAGCGCCGCGAGAAGCGCGAATGCCCAGATAGCATACTGCGCCACCTTGCCGAGGAAGCCTGATGCGTTAAGCGAAGCTGCCTTTGCTGAACCTTCGACGACACTCCGTACAGCATCAGCGACAACTGCCGCGACGAGTAGAATCAAGACAGCGACAATTACCTGCGGAAGGTACCCGAGGACGACCTGACTGATAAACATGTTCACTATCGTCAGGTGGAGCACATCGAGCGAAGCTACCAAGAAGACGATGATGAAGAACCACTTAACTAGGAAGCCCAGGAACTTGCCAGATGACAGCCCGAAGCCGGCGCGAGAGAGTGCCTTCTCGAGACCAGTAGCCTTGAGCGCCTGATCAATGCGAAGCGCGCCTATAATCTGCTCGACAACACGACCCACACCCACACCGACGAGCCAGCCGATGATGAAGATTACAATCGCGATGACAAGATTAGGAACGAAAGCGACCAATCCGTAGAAAAGATTCTGGAAGGATTGGCTCAACACGTCTGCCCATGTAGTGAAAACCATAGATAATAATTACTTATATGATTAATGACTCGCGTCTTTTAAGTACGAGCACCTGCTGAGAAGTATACCACCCCTAGAGGCCTATTTTGTCTACAAGGACGCGGTGTGGATAATCAAAAACATCCCTCAATAGACGGTCATATACCCCTCGACGATACCGGAAGTCTGTCGTCGCAAACGATGCGTAGCGAATCTCACGGCCAAGCTCCGCCTCTAGAGAACGTACAGCCTGTGCAAGAAGGCGATCTTCTAGATGATCTCCAACGACTAGGAGGTCTACCTGCGGCTCAAGCATACTCGTGAAGAATCCAGACAGCACAACTAACCGCAATGCGCCGGCGCGCCTGAGTGCTGCTAGTATGTCTTGCGAGCGCACGCTCGTCGTATCACGGATGAAAGAATCAAAAGCCGCGAGGTGCTCGAAACGCGGATTCACCTGATAACGTGCGTCTGCGCGAGCGCCCTTTTTGCGCAATAGACCCGAAGCGAGCAGGTCGACAAGCTCGTGGCGCACCACGTCGACCGAGAGCTTAGATCGTTTGCTGATCTCAGCAAGAGCAAACGCGGACTGCTGATTGAACATGAACAGGCGTAGCACCTTGAGGCGAGCCGGAGAGCCGAATATCTTCGCAAGTGGTTCCATAGATGCCGGTAGTGTAAACGAGTCGGCAAGCAAAAGCAAAACACGCATGTGGGACGTTGCACGTCCCACAGGCTTATTCGTATACAGTAGAATCGAAATCTTCAGAAGTTCGATTCTTCATAAATGCCCGCAGTTCTGCCTCGTATCCTCCGGAACGTTCTTCAAATACAGATTTCGTGAGAATCGAAGGAAAATTCTTTTGACCGCAATAATCCCGGATACTGCTCCACTTGTCGGCAAGCATATGGGCAAACGCCCCATCAATATCTCGTATCGTCCCAGCATCACGTTCACGCCACTCTTGCGCTCCAGGAAAATCATCAAGCCCATTCAGGTGAACATAGTGCAGGATGTAGAGAAAATGCGCAGACTTCTCGACACGAATCTTCTTGGTACGATCGAGAAGTGTTCCACGCCGTTTATGTATCTCGTTGAAATATCGCCCGTACCCTGACATCTTCCGTAGAAAATGCGAGAGTCCGCCTTCGATGCGTTCCGAAAGGATTAAGTGAACATGATTCCCCATAAGCTTCCACCCATGAATATCAACAATCCGTTCCCTCTCTAAAATGTGGGACGTTGCACGTCCCACATTTTTATCGCGTGGAAGGACGCGCCGTTTGTGCTCTTCTGCTGGCGCTGTGTCGTTAAACTCAAACAAGTCATGCACGAATCGCGCACGATCTTGATTATCTATGAAAATCTGTCGCCCATCGACACCCTTATAGATAATATGCCACAACTCCATAACACCATCTTACACCATGTGGGACGTTGCACGTCCCACATGGTGTGGGGAAAAAGAAAAAGACCTTGCTAGCAAGGTCTTTTTCTTTTGAATCCTATTTATTTGAGCGTTACCTTCGCCCCCGCTTCAGTTAGCTTCTTGGCGAGCTCTTCGGCATCTTCCTTCTTCATGCCGGTCTTCAGCATAGAAGGTGCGGCGTCCACCAGATCTTTCGCTTCCTTGAGTCCGAGCGCAAGCGCCTCCTTCACCACCTTGATGACGGCAATCTTGGACGCACCGAAGTCAGTCAGCTCGACATCTGCAGTAGACTTCCCTTCTTCCTCTGCACCAGCTGCTGCTGCCGGTCCGGCAACCGAGACTGCTGCGGCACTCACTCCGAACTTCTTCTCGAATACCTTCACGAGCTCAGAGAGCTCGAGGACGGTCATCTTCTCGATTTCCTCCACAATCTTCTTGAACTTCGCCGGCACTTCTACAGCCTCTTCGGCCACTGGAGCCGCAGCGGCGACCGGAGCCTCTGCCTCGACTACAGGAGTCTCTGCGACTTCCTCTGGATTTGTATCTTCCATAGTATTGCTAGTTATGAATTGTTAAACTGCTTTCTTTTCACGAATCTTATCGAGCGCAATTACCAGACCCTGTATCGGGCTGTTGAGCACGTTCACGAACATGCCACGTAGGACTGGCACCGGCGGAATAGTCGCAATTGCGACCATCTGCGACGCATCGACGAACGATCCCTCAAACACGCCTCCGAGTAGTGAGAGAACGCCCTTCAGCTTCTTGCTGAATTCGTAGACTCCGCGTGATGGAGCGGTTACGTCGTCTGCTGTCCACGCTACAGCGACTTCGCCAGGGAGCTCTGGCAATGTGCCAGCGTAGCCCTGTGTCTCAAGTGCCTTGCGGATAAGCGTCTTCTTCGCAACGAAGAATTTCACACCCGCTTGCGCGAGTTCTGCACGCATCTTCGATGCCTGTGCGACCGTAAGCTTGGTAAATCCGACGAACGTGACCGAGGATGATTCCCTGAACGCATCGTTTAGTTTCGCGACTATCTCGATCTTCTTGTCTTTTGATATTGCCATACGATTTTTTCGTACGAACGAAATAAAGGAGAGTTCGACCGGTTATCTCGAATGATTCGAGAGGTCTCGCCTCGGCAGGATTTGTCCGCTTTCGCAGTACCCACTGTCTTCGGTTCGTACAAGATATACTGTACCAAATCCGCCCAGAAACGCAAATTGTGCTGTATTGAAGTTCGACTTCAATTTAATTCATCGCGGCGCTAGCGACGTGCAGAGTTATAAGCGCGGCCGCAATGATAACAGCAAAACCAGCCGAGAACTTCACGAACTCGACGAAGAACGGTAACGCCCTACGGGCCGTGCTTCGTTGGCTATTGTCTTGATTTTTCATATGTTTGTATTTTTTCCAAATCGCTCGCGGCGGCAGTATTGGTCGGGTCGAGATGTATAATCTCTTTCAAAAAGAAAGCGGCATTTGTGAGATCAAGTGCATTCTCATAATACGTCACCGCGCTAATAGCCGTTTTCAGATCTTCCTTATACACTGCCCTACCCTTAGCAGCCTCTATTGCGGCGCCAGTAGTATCAGAAGATGCGTACAGAAGCTGGGCCAGCACGAAGTGCGGCTCGGCCAATGTGGGCACAAGCGATACGTAGCGCGACATGAGATCGCGAGCGGCAGTATACCCCGCAATACGCTCAGGCGAGCTCGGCGCGTGGGTATTTGCCTCACCGATAGAAAGATTGACGAGAATATACCAGGCTTGGTACCGTTTTGTGGAAAGACGGATTACACGCTCAAGAGTGGAGGAGAGTAGGCTCTGGTCTACTGAGATGCCGGGCGGAGCAAGCGAGAGCACGTGGGCGAGATAAAGCGCAGTGCGCGCATCATATGGGTATCGGTTGAAGTTGGAAGTGAGGATAGAAAGCGATGTCTGATAAGCCTCATCGAGCGCTTGCCCGCTAAGCGATGCCATTTGAGTGTCGGTATACATGTCGTATACCACATAACCATATTCAATATCTCCGTATGTCCCGAGTGCGATGCCGTGCGAGAGAAGGTCCGTTTCCTTCGGTACATCAATAAGCTGAAACTTGTATCCCTGCGATAGATTGTATGCAGCGAGTGCCGGTCGAATAGAGAAAGGAATGACAAGCAGCACTAGTGCAAGTGCTATAGGCCATGACGCGAGACGCATCAGTGTGGAAGCATACAGCGTCTCGCTTGGTGAGTCCTGCGTCTGAGCTAACAACACTGCAAGAAGTGCAAGAAACAGCCAGAAAGAAGAAACGGTGTCGAAGACGAAAAAGTTCTGGATGGCGTAACTGAGAGCTAGAAGCGAGAATATTACAGTATATTTTTTCTCTCCTATCCGTGCGAAACGTAGCGCAGCACTAAAGAACGCCGCGATAAGCGCAAGGTAGAGTAGCAAACCGCCGATGCCATATTGCGCCGCGTAATCGAGAAAAGCGTTGTGCGAACGATCGAACCATTGCTCACCGATCTTCGTCGGATCGTAGAAATGATTGAAGAGCACGTCGATATGCTCAGCGCCGACTCCGAGCCATGGGCTCTTCTCTATCTCGCTCAGCATATTCTTCCAGATGAAAAGACGGCTTGCGACATCCGGGTCTGCAGTCGATATAGACGCTATGCGCGCAATAGGCGCAAACGGTACATTCACGAGATCTGCTCTAAACACGAAGAAGATCGCGCCTAGTATGGCAAGCGTCGCGAGCAGTGCGCGAGCCCAGCCAGAGCCGGCAGATGTTCTACTAAATGAAACATAGACTAGATACACCACGCCCGCGAGCGCAAGAGCTAATATCGTACCGCGTGTTGCCGTGAGAACTATGGCAACAATTTGCAAAGACGCGCCGCCTATGGCGGCGCGTCTCCAATTCTTTCCTAGCGACTGTGCCGCAGCGAGAGTCGCAAAAAAAGCGACGCACAGATATCCGGCAAAGAATGCAGCGTTACCAAGCAAGCTCCCGATGCGCCCGCCACCGATGATCCATTCGCCGATGCCGTAAACTGACACAAACGTAGCAACAGCCGCAACAGCACGCAATAAACAATTGAAGAATACGCGATCGGCATAGAGCAAGATGAGATAAAAACTAGCTACTGCACAAGTGAGCATCAATAGCCCATCGCCGCGGATGAATAAGCTCCAGAAGCTCCTATAGAAATCAATACCGAATGCGCTCGCTACATACGCGAGCGCGAGCAATGCGCCAGGAATCCATGTCTCCCATTTCAACAATCTCTCCCAATAAAACGCACGCCCACGCGTCGCGAGGAGCGTAAACACAGCAACCGCGACAAGACTTATCGCATAAAACATAAGTGTCTTGGGCACGAGATACGGGTACACAACTCCGCCCCAGATCACAACAGGCAATATGACAGGCGCGCCGAGAAGCCATGGATATATTCGATCTAGGTATCTCATTGCTTTTTAATAGCCGCCACAAGCACGTTATAGTTTCTTCCACTCGGACTGGAGCTGGAGTATATCTGTATCCTGACCCACATTCGCAAATGCCGCAGCAAATGCTCTCTCTATTTCGGCGGAATCGCCATTAATTCGTGTGGTGAGGAATTCTATATATGCGTAGTGCCACTGCCTAAGCTCTGGCTGCACGAGTGTTGCCTTCTGATATGCACCTCGTGCAGTCTCTAGAGCGCCGAGCCGCGCCATGAGCACGCCCAGGTTGTGCCATGGCAGGCCGGTCGTAGAACCGCCAGCCTTGATTGCTCGCACGAGGTAGTCATATTCCTGCTTCCCATCCCCAAGTAGATCGTATTGGTTGGCTATGCTTACATACAAAATAGTGTCTGTGTATTTGCCCGTGCCGATAAGATCCGAAAATCGCTTAATCTCTGCATCGGCTTTTGCAATAAGATCCGGATGACCGATGTACGCACCGCCGAAATTCCACACAGCTACGCTGTCGCCCTTAGCGATTGAGTAGAGGCTAGAGTCGATAGGGCTCGGTGAGACTGTCTTAGTAGACTTCGCCTTTGGTGCCGTGGTCGTGGCTCCATTCACTTCACCACGCGACTCTACCGTGGCCGACTGCGGCGCCACTGCATGTTTTGTGGACAATAATTGCACTGTAATTGCTACAAGCACAATCAGAACCCCGCCAATTACAATCACTCGTGTTTTGTTCATATATCGAGAAGCATAACATAACAGAAATACCCCGCTCAAGGCGGGGCATTTCTGTTATTTATGATCGCACCGAGGAGTTATTTATTTGTCAGCTTCTACAGCTGCGCGCGTCTTAGGACCGAAGTATCCTACAGCTGGGGTGATACCCTTCGCTTTCTGGAACTTGATCAACGCAGCTTTTGTCAAACCACCGAACCTTGTTGTTTCGTTTCCTTTGGAACCTGCACCAGTAGACGAGACAGTGTAGCCGTGAGCGTTCAGATATTGCTGAAGCGCTCTCACCTCTTCACCGAGTGAGCCCATTGTGAGATCCGTCTTGAACGCATGCACCGCAGAGCTCGTGACTGATCCTACAGTCGTGCCCTCAAGCGACACTTTCACAGACGCGATTGTTGCTGCGTCAGCATTGAACGACGCGAGAACATCGAGAATCGACTGGATCTGCGAAGCCGATAGACCAGAAGCAGATACCGCCGGAGTCGTGGTGACCGCAGGAGTTACCGAGGTCGTCACAGCAGGCGTAGTCGTAGCTGGAGTCGTCACCGGAGTGGTGGTGACCGCAGGTGTCGTAGGACTGTTGCTGATTGTAGTACTGCTTCCGCCTCCGCTATCAGTCGAGGAACAGAGCGTCGTAGAAGGTGTAATAGTTACGGTTACAGCAGTATTCGGCGCATACTTGATAAGCGACTGCGATGCGCTGCAGATATCACTCGATACGCCTGTTAGCGTACTTGCTGAGAGGCGCTCGAGACCCGGAGCCGTCACTTGGAATGACGAGCCCGACTGAAGAGTAACACTGAAGTCTGTTGCATTTACGGTGATTGATTCAACCGCAGCGGTAGAGCCGGAGACATTCAACGTGATTCCGTTCACACTCAAGACCGTATCAGTCGTGAGCGACACATCGTTATACGCGGCGAACGCGAGAGCCGGTGTCAACAATGCCACTAGAATCCCCGCACTGGCCGTGAGCATTCGTTGCATAGTGAGTTTAGTTAATTACTAATAATATAATAGTTCTCACTAATACTACCGAAGTGCCCAAAAGTTTACTGAGGTGCCACCCAATGTTCCATCTGCTCCACCAAGGCCGGTGTTCATGATGCGAAGCTGGATGGTGCTTACGCCTGTCGTCGAAGCTGCGGTTATGACGAATGCCTGATCGAATGAGCTCGTAGCCTGCACGAATACGCGATCGCCAGCGACAAGTGCGCCAGCAGGTACAGTCGTACAACTTGCGAATCCGTCAGTTGAGGATGCTGCAAGAGTCACATCACCGAACGAACAATAGCCGAAGACCATACCATTGATTGTCGGAGCCGCAGGCTCGTCGCCAACCTTGAGAGCGGAGGTGCTGGCTAGACCAGAGAACGTACCCGTAGTGCCGGTAAGGCCAACAGAAGACACAGCGCCAGAGAACGTTCCGGTTGTAGCAGACAACCCTCCGGTAGTCTGAAGAGCCCCCGAAATAACCGTGGAACTTGCTGAAGCATTCTTGATGGTGTCTCCGGAAAGGAGCGTAATCTGTGTCGTGGTCGCCCCGCCCAAAAGCGTTGCCAGACCAGTAACGCTAAGCGTTCCGGCAGTCGTGATGTTTGTACTAATAGTCGTTGCAGCTTGAGCGACGCCAGCGCCGGCTACAACAACTGCAAGCGCCAAAACTAGAACCCGTGTGCTTCTCCCAAGACCTGTCAGATACGTTTTGATGCGATTCATAAATAATTTTTTGTTTGTAATCCGAATAAATAAGACGCGAGCGCCTTTGTGCTAAGTGTACCCCCCTTACGCCAGAGGAGGGTCGGGTGCCTAGAGGAAGCTGTGGATAACCTGCTTTTGCGATAAAAAGTTTCATGCCAGATACGCAAAAACCGCCCCCTTGGGGGCGGTTTTTGCGTTGCTAGGCCAATTTCCTAGCTGGGAACTCCCTATTAGATAGAGAGCGAACGGTTTCCAATCGTGAGAGGAAGCGTCTTGACGAGATAGTCACCCATCCAGTCAACAGTAGCAGTCTGCGTGGCATCAGCGGCATGATCAGTAAGATCAGACCAGTCAGACCAAGCGAAGGATGCCGAATTAGCTGCACCCTGCGTACCCGCGACAACCGCGAAGTAAGACGTAGAAGATGCTGTCGTCTGTGGGTTAGCGATAGATACGCTTACGTTGTTGCTACCAGCGGCAGTGCCACCAATAGTGCTACGTAGCTCATAAGTCTTGGAATCCCCTGCTGCAATAGTCTCGACAGTAGTCGGACGGAAGTGCAAGAGACCAGATGTTATGTAGCCGAGAGCGTCGCCATCTGCTGGGTAAGCACTCGTAGAAGTTGCGAACGTACCAGCAATCTGGTTTGAACCGCTCCACACAGCGAGAGTCGTGGTTGCACCGATGGTTACATGGTCAGACTTGTTGACCGTGAAGACCATAGAGCCCCAGTCGATATCACCTGCTGCGTCTGCAGTAACCTTCACGCGACCGAGGACCTGATCAGATCCTTCGGCAAGCGTGGTCGAATCAAGCGCGACTGCGGAGAGAGTCGGTACCGACTTCCTCACATACATCGTGCCCTTTCCTGTAGTTACAGCCGAATTGAGATCTGCACCTGCAAGCGTTGTGCCTACAGTTCCTGCGGAGTTCGTCTCGCGGTAACCCTCGCCTGCGTCAAGAACCACCGAGATCGCCGAGCCAGAAGTTGCTCCGGAAGCGATTGTAGGGATCGAGACGTAGACATCGAGCTTCTTCGAGGTGTCTGCTGGGATGTAGAACGTCATACCAGTGAAGGTAGCCGTTGCGTGCGTCTCAAGTGCACCAGAAGAGAGGTCTAGAACTGCAGTAGAGTCCGTCGATACGCCAGCTGCGTTAGGGTAACGCAAGGTGACCGAAGCGACCGAAGTTGCGGCATTTGCCGGGATCTTAACTGCAATCTTGTCCACTGTGTAGCCAGAGTACTGCGAAGTGAAGTTGAACGAGCCAACTTTCACCATGCTAGAACCAGCGATGACGTTCGCAGTGTCGGGATTAGTACCGACTGTAGCCGCGAGGTCAGATGCACCGATGGTAATCGTCTGCATGTTGACCGCAGCGACAACGACAGACTGTGCAGTAACTGCTCCAGTACCGCCTGTAGTAGCATCGATAGTCGCTACCCATGCACCAATACCTGCATCGGACTTGATGTTACCGAAGACGTCAATCGTCTTGGTACCGTTGACCGGAATCGCGATGTTGACAGAGAATGAGTTAGCACTTCCAGCCGGTGTGACTTTCGTCGAGCCGATCTGAACGCCAGTTGTGTGATCCTTCAACATCATGTCAGTAATACTTGCTGCTTCTGTAGCAGAAAGACTAATGTCGATAGTGTTGACGTTTACACCCTCAGTCGATCCCGCAGAAAGCGTGAACGAACCAAGTTTGACGTTGTTAGTACCCGCGATCACGGTTTGATCACCGTAACCAGAGTACTTAGAAGCTGTCAGCGTAGAAGACGAAATCGTACGAGAGTTGCCTTCGACCTCTGTGACGGCAGTCACGGTGTTACCCGAGCTCATGCCCTCAGTGTCTGCGGCAGCAACCGAGATACCGACATCAACAGTTGATGCGTTTGCGAAATCTGTAGCTGCTGCTGTCTTCGCATCTCCGTAGATGTCGACAATCTCAACTTGGCCATGACGAGCGACGAAGGACGAACCGAGAGTGAACTCGGTACCGGTTTCGCTACTTGCTGCGCCAATGTCTTTCGTGGAGCCGATCTGAACGCCGTTCAAGAAGATCTTGGCGTTGTCCATGCCGTTACCAGCAGTAGTGTCAACGTCAACTGTGATCGCCTCAATCTTGATATCCTCGCCAGCGGCGCGGACTTCGAAGGTTGCCAACTTCACATTTGTAGAAGAGAGCGCGACGTTCTCGGTTGGAGAATTCGTTGCCTTCGTGATCGAGAGCGTACCAGAAGCGATAGTGTTCGCCGCTGCAGCTGCTCGTGTACCGGTCATAAGGATCGGCTGACCGAGCTCAGCATCCATGAAGCGCGCGTCAATGTCGCGACGAATCTGGATGTCATACGTGTAGCTAGAACCGCCGACGATGTCAGCAAGTACCTTGATGACGCGCGTACCCGTCGCTAGGCGAAGCGGGCTCGCTGTGAAATCAAAGGTAACTTTGTCGCCAACTGCCTGCGCCACCGTAGAGCCGACCTGGACACCGTCTACATAGAGACGGAAGTTCTTTAGGTCGCCATCGTTGGAAGTACCACGATTCTCAAACGTAATCGACTCGAGATTAGCCGCATGCGTTGAGATGACCGTAGAACCCTCGAAGACGCGGACGTCAGTACCAGGATTCTCAGTTGCACCAGTAGGACCGTTGTAAGTCATTACAACAGTGCCCATAGTTGCGGACGAGATAGTCTGGATACCGCCAGTGACTGGGAACGATACAGACGAGTCAAGCGTACCGGTCGAAGTGACCGAAGTAAGCTGGACACCGATCTGCTGGCCAGTCGCTGTGCTCAAGATGTCAGAACGGACCGAGACCGTGTAGGTCTGGCCTGCTGGGACAGTGAAGATGCCAGTCGAGCTGTTGAAGCTGAATGCTCCGGAGCTGATGCTACCCGAGTCAGTAATGCGTACTGCCCCGTTGAAGAGGTAGACGTTCGTGAGCGTCGAGTCAGCCGAAACTCCGATGCGCTTGAAGGCGACATTTGTCACCTTGATATCAGCACCAGTTGGGTTAGCGAAGGTGAACTTTGCGAGCTCGCCGATTGCCTGACCCTGCACCAGAGCGATACCATTTGGCGAATCAGTTGCGAGCGAGACCTTGAGGCCGTTGCCCGTTACTGGAGTCGTCGTGGTGGTCGTTCCAGTGGTGGTGGTGGTTGAGCCGCCGCCGAGGTTGAACGCTGCGCGAGAGATGGAACCGAAGTAACCAACTGCCGGAGCAATGTTCTTGGAAGACTGCCACGAGGCGACTGCAGTGCGGGTCTGGCTGCCGAAGTAGCCAGTCGCACCTGCAGGAATCGTGAAGCCACCAGCGATAAGTGCCTGCTGAAGGCAGGTCACCTCCATTCCTGTAGCACCAATCGTAAGATCCTTCGAGAATGAACAAGCGGAACCACCAGTTGTGGTTGTGGTTGTGGTTGTCGAAGGTGTGCCGCCCGTGAGGGAAGCCTGAACGTTTGCGATTGTCGATGCGTCAGCACCGAAAGACGAGAGGAGCGAGAGAATCGACGAGACCTGAGAGCTGGTCAGAGCTGCCGCGTGCGCCATAGGCGCAAGAGAGAGCATAGACGTCGCCATCGCGAGTCCGGTCGCTACTGCCGCGACTTTCGCCATCGCTTTTGTAGATACCATGTTCATAACAATTATTAATTATTTTAAGAGCACATGATTAATCAAGAGAGATTGCACACACATTCACTTTTACGCTACCCCACAGCGCACGGTATCGACCAGTGCGCCATGGGTTAGTTGGCAAGGGTTGAGGTGGCTTGTTATAGCCACTATTCGTTTTTCAAAGTACGCCCCTTCAGGAACTCACGCCCCCGCAAGGACTAGTAACTAGTATATAGCGGAGACACGTGTTCGTCGGTGATGATGTGTGGATAACGACTAAGAGCCAGGAACGAAAAACAGACCGTTTCCGGTCTTTTCTCTCACCTATGCGCTAGTCGCTACCACGGATATACACTAACAAATACGAGGGTCAAAGTCAAAGCAAAGAATAGGTGCTCCAACGACGCTCTCCCTGCTTAAGTACCACTCCTGAGGCGACCAGTGCCGCAAGCTCGCGCTGAATAGTCTTCTCTGATACGCCGCGAACCATGGTAGATATGTCTTTTATACTGACGCTCCCCTTGCTTCGTATGACGGACAACACAGCTTCTTGTCTGTCCTTTACTGGACTACTTGCTATGTCCCTTATGTCTTTTACATGTCCTTTACCAGAAGCTACTTCGCTCAATTTACGAGTTCGATTGGGTGCAGCATGCGTATTGGCAGCGGCATGTGAGTCATGACAGGAGTATCTCTTCTGTGCATCCTTGGCGATAGTGGCGAGTGTCGGAGTATCATCGAAAGAAAGTCTAGGCTCTTCATATACAGCAACTTCTTTCAATAAAGCGTGTACTTCTCGTACGATAAGATCGGCATTCATAATTGAGAGCAGCCCACCTGTGCGCGCGACACCTAGGAAGCTCGAGAGTAAAAGAAGCTCACGTGAAAGTGCTGCGCGTGTGGTGCTCGGCGGTAGCACAGCGGCGTCAACTAGGCCGATAGCAATCATGTCGATACGGTTTCTGAGTGACTCTGATTCTGCGAATGCGGGGGCGATCATGTGTAGAGCTTTTGCGAGACGCTCTACCTTCTTATATATAAAGACCCTGCGTATGTCCTTTTCAAATATATTATTAAATATGCTCTTTTCTAAGACGAAATCTTCACCTACGCCGTACTTACCATCCTTCGGGACATTCTGTACCTCAGTGCTGTGTCCTTTAGATAATTCCCCGTGTCTCATAATGATATAGGACAGTATACCCCCGCTCGTGCTCCTCGCAACCCGTAGTGAGGGCCAGCAATCAGGTGTGCCAGAGATATGGTGCGCTCCGGGCCGCTAGGCCAAGTCCTACCCCATATTTCTGGCACACCTGATTGCTGGTTACCGAGTGTTGCTACTGCTACAATATACATATATATGAGTCGTAAAAGCACACCCTCGCGGCAAGCTAACGCGCGGAAACAAAACGTCAAAGAATACGGTGTGATTATTCGATACGCATCTGCGATTGTACTTGTCGCCACTGGCGTTCTGTTCTCTCTAGCAATATTCGGAGCAGCAGGCCCAGTCGGATCCGTTATCTTCACCACGAGTTACGCAATCGTCGGAATAGGGGCATTCCTTTTACCCATCGCTCTCATATCCGTCGGTCTTTATGCTGGCTTCGGCCGCCCGACAATTGATCCGCTCATAGCTTCGGGCACTATCTTGATTACGGCCTCTATACTTGCTCTTGCTGGACTATTCCCTGGTGCACAGTTCGGTGGCATTACTGGCACATGGTTCGGTGAGCTGCTCTCGAGCTTCTTCGGTTTCTGGGGCGCGTTCGTATTACTGATCGCTATCGTAGCGATTGGCGTCGCAATCGTGAGTGACATAGAAGCACTCGCCATGCTACTGGGCGAAAATATATTTGCGCTCTGGGATCGCATCCGGGCTTGGCGTGCAGCAAGAAAAGAATGTGTAGGAGAGCCACTAGAAGATGAAGATTTCACTGACGTAGTCGGTGTGCCTGAGGATGTTGAAGACGGAGAGATTGAGTCTACTGAGCCAGTATTAGAGCCAGAGCATGAACCAACGGTAACCGTTTTCGGTCGTGGCCCCAGCACCAATTCTGGTATTGCAAATTTCGATGTGGAATACAACCCTCCACCACTTTCTATACTTAGCGTTGATAAGGGCAAGCCGGGCGTTGGAGACATCAAGGCGAACGCGAACATCATAAAGCGCACGTTCCAGAACTTCGGTATCCACCTAGAGATGGATGAAGTCTCAGTAGGCCCGACTGTCACTCGCTATGCCGTGAAGCCAGCAGAGGGCGTCCGACTATCTAAGATAGTCTCTCTCGCAAACAACCTCGAACTCGCACTCGCCGCACACCCTGTACGCATCGAAGCTCCGATTCCAGGCAAGTCTCTCGTAGGTATCGAGGTGCCAAACACTACAAAAGCAATGGTCGGGCTCGGCGGCCTTCTCTCCTCAGCCACATGGTCTGATAGCACTAAGCCACTTCTTGCAGCACTCGGGCGCGATATAACCGGCACGCCACACTACGTCAACATAGCGAAGATGCCGCACGGTCTTGTTGCTGGTGCTACTGGGTCTGGAAAGTCGGTGGCTATACATTCGCTCATCACCTCCCTGCTCTACAGGAACGGCCCGAACCAGTTACGACTCATAATGATCGATCCGAAACGGGTCGAGCTCACTCTATATAATGGTATCCCGCACCTACTAACTCCTGTCATTACCGACCCGAAGAAGGCGATATTCTCGCTCAAGTGGGCCGCCAAGGAGATGGAACGTCGCTACAACATCCTCGAGTCGCACCACGTGCGCGATGTGGAGTCATATCATAATTCAATCCTAGAGCCTGCACGAAAGAAGGGCGGTGATGATGTGCCTGAAGCACTTCCTTATATAGTGATATTCATCGATGAGCTCGCCGACATCATGCAGAGCTACCCGCGAGAGCTCGAGGCATCGATCGTGCGCCTAGCACAGATGAGCCGTGCCGTAGGTATTCACCTAGTACTCTCCACACAGCGACCATCAGTCAACGTCATAACCGGACTCATAAAGGCGAACGTCCCTACACGCATGGCGCTCCAAGTCGCTTCGCAGATAGACTCGCGCACGATCCTCGACGGCTCCGGTGCCGAGACACTACTTGGCGCAGGCGATATGCTCTATCTCGCAAGCGACATGCAGAAACCTGTGCGCCTCCAAACTGCATATATAAGCGAAGACGAAGTGAAAAAGGTCGTTAGTTACATCAAGGGTCACAATTCTGGCGACCTATCCTCTATAGACTTCGGCGGCCCAGGAACGACCGGCGTACAGAGCATGGAACCAAATGATGTGATCGGGCTGGTGAACGGTAGTTTCGATGGTGACGACATAGATGATGATCTATATGAAGACGCTCGTGCGGCTGTCGAAGAAGTCGGGCGAGCCTCGACTTCGTATCTGCAACGCAAACTGAAGATCGGCTATTCGCGCGCCGCACGACTCATGGACGTGCTCGAGGCAAAGGGCATTATCGGAGCCGCTGATGGCTCAAAACCGCGCGAGATTCTCTCCGTAGCCGCGCGACCGAGTGACTCTTCTGCTGACGATGAGGATACCTTCTAGGCTCACATGACCCGCACACTTCTCGCCGTCGCCCTTCTCGCTCTTACCAGCTACGGTCTAATCGAGGCCTGGCCTCTCCTTGCGGGCCCGACACTCACCATAGAGTTGCCGCGAGACAACGAATCATTCCCTGGCGGCATCATGCAGGTGCGTGGGCAAGCCTCGCGTATCGCGCTCCTCACACTAGACGGTGAACCAGTACTCCATGATGAGCGTGGCGTATTCTCACCTACACTTACCTTCCCGCGCGGAGGGTCTATACTTACCTTCGTAGCTACTGACCGGTTCGGGAGGCGCATTACCGCCACTCGTACCATATTTGTTCCATAACCCAATTTATAACTTTCACCTGCATTCCTATGGCATTCGGAAAACCAAAAAAAGAAAAAGTGCTCAAAACTGTTACTGCATCTACCACAGACAAGACTGAGAGGCAGAAATCAATTGACCAAGCGCTCAAGGACATACGCACCAAGTTCGGCGATGAAGCGATCACCGTATTCGGTACTGGCACTCCGAAACAGATCCCCTCAATACCGACCGGCTCTATCGGGCTAGATGCGGCACTAGGCGTGGGAGGTCTTCCCTGCGGGCGCATCATCGAGATATTCGGCCCGGAGTCGAGCGGCAAGACGACTCTTGCGCTACACGTGATTGCTGAAGCGCAGAAGGCTGGCGGCATCGCGGCATTCGTCGACGCAGAGCACGCACTCGACCCGGAGTACGCGAGACGCATCGGTGTGAAGCTCACCGAGCTACTCATCAGCCAGCCAGACACTGGCGAGCAAGCGCTCGATATCGTGGAGAGCCTGGTGCGCAGCGGAAATGTAGACGTAATCGTCGTAGACTCAGTCGCGGCGCTCACCCCGAAGGATGAGATTGAGGGTGAAATGGGCCAACAACATGTCGGCAAGCAGGCGCGGCTCATGAGCCAAGCGCTCCGCAAACTCACTGCCATCGCATCTCGTAGTAAGACCATCGTCATCTTCATCAACCAGATACGTATGCAGATCGGCGTGATGTTCGGCAACCCGGAGACGACGCCAGGTGGCAAAGCACTCAAGTTCTACACCTCCGTGCGACTCGATATACGCCGCATCGCCGCTATCAAGAAAGGCGAAGAAGTCGTGGGTGGTCGCGTGCGCGTGAAGGTGGTGAAAAACAAAGTCGCTGCACCATTCCGCACGACTGAGTTCGACCTGCTCTACAACGAGGGTATCAGCAAAGAGGGTGAGCTCCTCGCACTCGGCGAGAAATACGATCTGGTGCAGAAATCCGGCGCCTCCTACAAGTTCGGCGACACTGCCCTAGGTCGCGGCTACGACGCCTCCCGCACATTCCTCCGAGACAATAAAGACATCTCCAAAGAGCTCTTGAAACAAATCAAGGTGAAGCTCGCCGAGAGTTAGAATTATGGGTCTTCTAAAGGACTTCCCCGAACTGCGCCAAACATATAATTACGACTGTGGCGCAACTGCGCTCCAAGCAGTTCTTGCATACTATGGAATAGAATTACGCGAGGATTTGCTTATGCGCGAAACAAAGACAACGGAGGAAGGTACACAGATACCGAGCATTATCCGCACAGCAGAAGCGCACGGGCTCCACTGTGAAGCTCATGATATGAAAATAGAAGAGCTACAAGAGTACGTAAATCGCCAAATACCAATTATCATTCCTCTACAAGCGTGGACAAAACGACCTGATAACAACTGGAAGGAAGATCAGGAAGATGGCCATTACGCTGTCGTCATAGGCTATGATGATCAAAAAATTATATTTGAGGATCCGTCAGCTTTTGAGCGGACATACCTCTTATACGACGAGTTTGATGAGCGATGGCATGACGTGGGTGTAGACGGCACTCGATATATCCACTACGGCATCGCGATCTCAGGCCCTGAGGTCGAAATCGACCGTGAACTCCCAGTCCACATGGATTAGCTTCCAAACAAGGTTAAACCTTGTCTTAATTCGTGGCTTAGGTACGACGCTGTGTGGCGACTGAAATAAAACGGGTGATTTCTCGTGCTAGGAAGCCAAGCGACACGAGCGTGAGCACTGTGAACACCTGGACGATGATGCGTGTATGCATGAATGCTGCGAGATAGAATCTGAACAAGTGTCCAGGCTCTGGTGGTGCATTCTCGAATACACGTGCGACCCACACTTCCCTCCCGATGCCCCATAGCGCAGCGGTAAATGCGAGTGCCGCCAAAATAGCCGTAGATATGACGAGCTGAAGTATACGTATAAGATGCACGCGTCGCATCACGATGCGCTCGATGTCTGTGCTGGTTTCATTCATAATGTTGTTTATCATACGCTTGTTTGAAAAGTTTTTTCGCGCGATGTACGCGAGTCTTCACGGCAGGTATTGATAGCTTCTCAGACTTTGCTATTTCCTCCTGATTCTTCCCTTCGATAAATTGCAACCTCAATATGCGCGCCGCGGTTTCGGGAAGCTTGGCGAGTGCAGAGATGACCTCGTCTCGTATCGAGAGATCCTCTAGGAATTCTGAATTCGTGTCTGGCAAGGACTCATAGTGCTCTGGCTCAAGCTCTACGGTCTTCCCCCACTCCTTACGACGCACTGAATACTTAGTGTATGCGACACGATTTAGAATCGTATAGGCCCATGACGAGAAACTGGCGCCTTCCTGCTGCTGATACTTGTCTGCATAGAGGTACATCTTGGTGAAGGCGTCCTGCACTACCTCTTCGGCATCCTCAGGGCTCTTGAGGATAGCGCGAGCACGGCGCAAAAGTGGCGCTTCGTAGCGATGAACCAATACTGCGAAAAGACCAGGTTCCTTCCTAGAGCGCGCGAGTACTTCCGCATCTGCGAGCGCATTCACGTCATCAAGGGCAGAATTTGAAAAAGTCATGATATCTGCTAGCATACAGGAATCTGATTCGTACGGCACTTCTAGTACCTTTCTATTGCAACGAATCTCATTAGCAATTAGTTTCAAGATATGGCAGTACTCTCGTATAACGAAATCCTTTCGAAGTGCATAATCAATTACAATAACGAGCCTTACGAGGTGCTCTCCGCGCATATCTTCCGCATGCAGCAGCGCAAACCGGTGAACCAGACCAAGCTGCGCCACCTCGTGACCGGCAAGGTCACCGAGATCTCCTTCCACCAGAACGAGACCGTTACCGAAGCAGACATCGACCGTATGAACGCCGTGTATTTATACAGCAATCAGAACGAGAGCTGGTTCGCTGAAGAAGGAAACCCGAAGAATCGTTTCTCCTTCCCTGCAAACATAGTCCACGAACAGGTGCAGTGGCTCGCACCGAACTCAGTCGTAGAAGTGCTGACTTATGAAGATAAACCAATGACAATCAAGATCCCGGTGAAGGTCGAACTCGAAGTTAAGGATGCACCACCTGCCGTAAAGGGCAACACCGTCTCGGGCGGCAACAAGCTCGCTACCCTCTCTACTGGCGCGAAGGTAAACGTCCCTCTCTTCATCAACTCTGGCGACATAATCCGCATCAACACCGACTCAGGTGAATACACAGAACGAGTCGAGAAGTCGTAGGTGGTATTCGAGAAATTAAAACGGCCCGCGTATCCGCAGGCCGTTTTTGTTTGCTAAGGCGAATGCGCTAACCAAGCTTGAGAATGGACTCTCCACCAACCGATAGCAAAGACAACTCAGTTTCCAGTAACTCCTGGAGAAGCACCGGCAATTCCTTGTTTAGCCCAAGATTGCCTTTCTGATCAAGAGTCATAACAAAAGCCAACGTTGCTGAAGGTCGAGAACCTCCACACATATCAGCCTCCAAGAGCCGAAGAAACAAAAGCCCAAGAACCTTGAGATCTTCTGAGTTGTCAGCTAAGAGAATCGCGAGCTTCGCGGACTTATCTTGGTTATTCATTTGTAGCCTCCTTTTGAGTAAAGTACCTGGTTAGAGAAAACGGAACAAGTCTGCAGACAGATTGCCATAAAATGAAGAAGGCCGCAATCGCAGCTTTCTTCAGAAACTAACGACCGCTTGATTACGCAGCTACGTATGGAAGGAGCGCCATGAAGCGCGCGCGCTTGATGGCTTGGGTGATCTCACGCTGCTTCCCTGCCGGGATGCCAGTACGCTTCTTCGCGAGGATCTTCGCATGCGGATTGGTAAACTGCTTCAGATACACAACGTCTTTGTAGTCGATGAATTTCTTGAGCTCTATTTCTTCTCGTTCAGATTGGTATGCCATACAAAAATATTATAAAGAATAATTAAAACGGAATATCTTCCGGATTGATCTCTTCATCTGGATACTGGATCTCTCCTCCGCTCGGAGCCGGCTGTTCCTCACGCTGGCTATTATTCGGTGCACCTGCTCCAGCTACACCACCCTTCGCACCAAACTGGAATGTATCTACGACGATCTCGGTGCGGTAGTTCTTCTTGCCGTCTGCACCATCCCATGTGCGCGTCTGTAGGCGACCCTCGACGAAAAGTGGCTGACCCTTCTTCATATACTGCGCGATGAGCTCGGCGGAGCGAGCGAATGCCACGACATTGTGGAACTCGGTCGCTTCCTGCTTCTGGCCATTTTTGTCCTTGTATACACGATTCGTCGCAAGGCCGAAGTTCACGACCTGGGACCCACCCGGGAGCGCCTTGAGCTCAGGGTCGCGAGTGAGATTGCCGTAGAGAAGGACTTTGTTAAGGTACATGATCGTATTATACCGCGGACTTCTCTAGCGCCGCATCAAGCTCAGTGCCCAAGACATCCTCGGATGATTCAGCTTCAGGAACCTTTGCCAAGAGCTCGTGCACTTCAAGAGCATGTCTTGCCTCATCCTTCGTGGTAACCAGATCGATGAAACGAATAACAAACTTGTTCGATCCAACAGCGGTGATGACTTCAGCGTGATTCGCGGCAGTCATTTCATAGACGACCCATGCGAAATAGGCAGAGCTGAAATCGCGACGACCTGCTACGTCTTGGCGGGAGATTGTGTATGCGAGCTGAATCTTCTGAGGCTCTACCTCGGCTACGATAGCTCCACTGCTCGAAATAAGAGTATGAATCGCCTGATGGACCTTCTTCACCTCCTCGACCGGCAACTCCGGATCAATATGAAAGCCGAGCTCATAAACACGGAGATCCGCGCCCGTATCCTCGGTCTCGTCTACTATCACATCCTCATCTTGGTTCTTCGCCATAATTCCCGCATCCTAGCACGGTATTTCCACGCCCGCAACCAATCCATCTAGAGGGCAAAAATACGGCGCGTATTGGCCAAGAAGGCCGCACGGACGACCTCAATATCTTCGTCACGGACCTCGGCGATCTTGGCGACCACACCAACGACCGCAAGAGGATCGTTGCGCTGTCCGCGACGGCTCGCGGGCGCGACGTATGGCGCATCGGTCTCGGCGAGAATGCTCGTGAGCGGTACCGCACAAATGGCTTCGTCATAATCTCGTGCGAAAGTGATGACGGCGGTAAAAGAAACCGTGAACCCCAGAGCGACAAACTCCTCTGCCTCGCTCACGCCACCGGCGAAGAAATGGCTGTCGCCACGCAAATTCGGATGGGCCTTCTTCGCTTCTGTGAGAAGTGCGAGCACGTCATGATACGCATCTTGCGTACCAACGCTCGGTCTAGCGTGGATGATGAGCGGCTTGTCGAGCTCATAGGCAAGCGCGATGTGTTGTTTGAAAAGTTCTTTTTGCCTCAGCTTCTCCTCATCCGCGTTCTCTGGCAATCTGAAATAATCCAGCCCGCACTCCCCTATCGCGACCACGCGCGCTCGCTCCGCGAGCACATGTAAGTCTTGCATGTGGGACGTGCAACGTCCCACATGAGCGTCATGTGGATGAATACCAATCGCCGCCCACAGGTGATCATACTTCTCTGCGAGCTCTACAGCCCTCTTTGAAGACTCTAGATCACACCCAACAACAATTGCAGCAATCCCCTGCTCGCGCATCTGCTCGATTATCTCACCCCTGTCTATATCAAACTGCTCGAACTGCAAATGGCAGTGTGCGTCTATATACTTGATTTCCATTACACAGAGCGTAGCACAAAAACAAAAAGACCCTTCTTCACTCGGCAAATTTCTTTGCAAAGTCTCAAAGGGTCCCAGCTTAAAGCTCAAAAGAAAAGTATCAGAGGGAGATGATTCGAGGGCCTGGCTCCCATACATTCTTACTGCCTGGAGAAGAGGATTCGACGAATAGCATATCACTTAACCACAAACCTCGAACAAACAACTTCGTGCCCTGAATATACGAGATGACAGGACATCTTAGGTCTCTCGGGTCTCCTGTGCTCCAGTTATTAACAAGTAGCAGGAAGAAATGCGTGAGCATCGTCTCGTACACACCACCAAGCTCTGAGATGATTTCCTTGTTACTTGCCGGAACAAGCAACTTATGGACCCTAAGCTCGGCTGGCTCGACATCCTTTTCGACCCTTCCAAGTATGTACCTCCTGAAGTTGCTGCCAATAATGCACTTGGCGCACGCCTTACCAT
Organism: Minisyncoccota bacterium; assembly: GCA_041664865.1. GTDB lineage: Bacteria > Patescibacteriota > Minisyncoccia > Phycocordibacterales > Phycocordibacteraceae > C7867-001. The sequence goes on along the minus strand of JBAYJU010000007.1, from coordinate 5,933 downwards.
CTACAAAACTATCTGCAGCGACGAATACCGGCACTGCCGCCGCATGAACCGTGTGGAGAAGCTTCAATATCTTTTCCATGACTGCCTCCTTATCTGTTGAATTGAAAGGTTCAATGTTTGCCCGAGACTTGAGCTTTACTATCTGCTCTGGAGTATGCGTGAACTCTATATTTACGTCAAGAGCCGCGGGAATAGGTTTTCTGGCTTCTTGTTGGCGAGCACGGCCTGCTTAATTGTCTCACTCGTGGCAGGCATGAATGGGTTGAGGAGACGGGCGATGGTATATAGCTCGAGTACCATTTCTCCTATGAGCGCGCGGCCTTTCTCGAGATCTTCTTTCACTACCGCAAAAGGCTTCTCGCTCGCGATGCGCTCATCGAGCGCGCCGATGCGCGACCAGATCAGATCCATCGCTTTGTTGAACTCGAACGCGTCAATTGCGTCCCAATACTCTTGTGGGAACGGCGCTGGCTCTGGCCGCACGACAGGCTCGCTCAAGTGCGTCTCTGCCAGCTTCATGATGCGCGCGACGAGATTGCCCAGGCCATTCGTGAGGTGAGCGGTATAGTGTTCGCGGATAGCCTCGAGAGTGAGATCGGAATCCTCAAATGTGCTCGTATGGCGCAAGAGCACATACCGAAGAGCGTCGGTACCAAGCTCGTCTACAACATCGAACGGATTGATGACATTCCCTAGCGACTTACTCATCTTCTGTCCACCGCTCGTCACGAAGCCCTGTATCACGATCTGCTTAGAGCTCGGGAGGCATGCAGACATTAGCATCGCCTGCCACATAGCCGATTGCTGGCGCAAGTTATCCTTGCCGCCTATTTGGATCGCATTCGACTGTTCGCGAGTGCCCCAGAATTTCTCGAAATTCACAGTATCTTCTGGCCAGCCGAGAGTCGATATGTAGTTCACAAGTGCATCGAACCACACATACATGACGTGCTTGGTGTCGCCAGGCACCTCGATTCCCCACGGCATCTTCTCCTTTAGCCGAGAGATGCTGAAATCCTGCAGACCGCGCTCCACGAAGAGACGTATCTCGTTCTGCCTGAAATCAGGCAATATGAAATCTGGCCGTGCGGAATACAGATCTAGAAGCTGCTGCTGATATTTCGAGAATCTGAAGAAATAATTTTCTTCATCAATAAGCTCGATTTTAGAATTCGTATGCAGCGGACAACAGTCATTCACCAGATCAGAATCCGTCTTCTCGAGCTCACATCCGACACAATATTTGACCTGATAGTTCTTCTTATATATGTCACCACTCGCGACACAACGCTTCCAGAACTCCTGAGCGGCTTTCTCGTGATGCGGATCAGTCGTCCGAATGAAATGCAGGTCAGGGTATAGGTCGAGCTTATCCTTGAGCAATCTGAACCTGGCTGCATACTCATCCACGTATGCCTGCGGCTCAATCCCACGCTTGACCGCCTCTTGCCACAACTTCTGTCCGTGCTCATCCGTGCCTGTATTAAAGAAGACTTCGTCGCCAGCTAGATGCCACGTGCGAGCGATAACATCGGCTTTTACTATTTCTAGCGCGAAGCCTATATGCGGATCTGCATTCACATATGGCAGTGTGGTGGTGATATAGCGATTCATGTGTTACGCATGTGCCCGACGCTTGCGCTTGTCGAAGTCATTGATGAGCTCGAGCATAACCGCAGCAACAGGCACAGAGAGCAGAGCTCCTAGGAACCCAGCAAGCGTGTAGCCAGCTACAAGTGCCACGATGACTAGAAGTGGCGGCACGCCGACCACCTTCTTCACGATAAGTGGATATATAAGATTCGCCTCGAACTGATTCACGACAATATATAGCCCTAGCACGATAGCACTGAGCGCCACACCGCCGCTCGAATAAGCAACGACGACAGCCGCTGCTCCTGCGATTAGCGAGCCGAATATTGGAATGATCTCCGCGAGTGCAGTGAAAATAGCTAGAAGTAGCGCAAAAGGTATACCGAGAATGAGCAGCCCAAGATAGACAAGCACGGCAACGATGACTGAGAGCAGTATTTGCCCCTGCATCCAGAGACCTATTTTCTTCTGAGCGCGCTTCCAGAGATCGACGGAATAGTTTTCATATTCCAGCGGCATCACCAGACGAAGAAAGTCATCGACACCTGTATCCTGCAAGGCGAAATAGAACGAGAGGACGATGACCAATAGCATAGAGATTATGCCCCCGAAGAAAGTTATGAAGATCTGCATGATACTGCCAGAACCTGACGCGAATGTGGATTGTAGTGAAAAAAGCGTCTGTATGAATGATTGTAAATCATAGGAACTGCCGATAAGACTAGATGCGTTTGATATGCTCGAGAAAGAATTCGATGCCTTCAACGTCTCTAGATACTGTGGCATCTCAGAGAGGAAGCCTGCGGCGTCTGCAATAATCGGCGGGAAGAAGAAGTAGAGCAGCACGAAGAGTGAACCGAAGATCAGAACGTATACCAGAATCGCTGCGAAAAATCGCGGCACGCGATGGCGGATGAAGAATGCTATCTCAGGCTCAATTGCCGACGCGATGACTATTGCCGTGAGCACCAGGAGCGCCAGGTCACGCAGAAGCCAGAAAACATATGCGCCAATGGAGATAAAAACCGCCGCCGTGATGGTGCCAGGAGTGATAGAAACTCGAAATTCCTTGTCCATATCGGCATCCTAGCATAAAAACGTCCAGTCTTGCCACGAGAGACAATGTGCGTTACGAGATTGCTTCGCGAATGCGGTCTGCAACTTCAGAGACTGTGAGACGCTCCTGCTCGCCAGTGTCTCGGTGACGGAGAGTGATAGTACCTAGGAGATCGGGATTCTCGCCGAGTGTATCGAAATCTACTGTTATGCAGAATGGCGTGCCTATCTCATCTTGGCGGCGATAGCGCTTTCCGATGTTGCCATTGTCGTCCCAGGCGATAGCCGGGTGCACTTTCCTGAGCTCAGCACGCACTTCGCGTGCCTTCGCGACGAGCTCCGGCTTGTTCTTCAGTAGCGGCGAAACCATCGCCTTCACTGGAGCGATTTTCGGAGAGAGCGCGAGATATGTGCGCACCTCCCCGCCGAGCTCATCTTCGTGATAGGCACTTGCGAGTATTGCTAACACAGTGCGGTCGACCCCAAGAGATGGTTCGATAACATGAGGAATGAATTTTTCTTTCGTCTCCTCATCAAGATATGAAAGTTGAGCGCCCGAGCCCTTTTCGTGCGCGGAGAGATCGAAGTCTGTGCGATACGCGAGACCCCAGAGCTCTTTGCGACCAAATGGGTAATCAAATTCGAAATCGATCGTGCGCTTGGAGTAATGCGCACGATCACCATCCGGCACCTCGAGTTCATGCACCATACCTTGTGGCAGGCCGACCGCTTCGCCGAAGCCGTGCATCATACTACGCCACTCTTCGAACGCCTGTTCCCACTCAGCAGGACGCACGAAATATTCCACCTCCATCTGTGTGAGCTCACGCAATCGGAAGATGAAGTCGCGCGGTGCTATCTCGTTGCGGAACGCCTTCCCTATCTGTGCTATACCAAACGGCAATTTCGGATGGAGCGAGTCTACGACATTTTTATAATTCACGAAGATACCGCCAGCCGTCTCAGGGCGCAAATAAACAGTTGCCGACTCGTCTTCCATTGCGCCGGCATGCGTCTTGAACATCATGTTGAACTGGCGTGCTTCGCCTAGCTTGCCACCGCACTCCGGGCACTTCGTGACATCATCGAGATGGTCGGCACGGAAGCGCTTTTTGCATTTCTCACATTCGATAAGCGGGTCGGAGAAACCAGCGATATGGCCAGAAGCTTCCCAAAGCTTGGGGTTCATCAAGATTGCTGCGTCTACCCCATACATATCATCGCGATCATCACGGAACATCTTCAGCCATAGATTCTGTATATTCTCCTTTAGGACGACGCCCGTCGGTCCGTAATCAAATGTACCAGCGAGACCACCGTAGATTTCAGAGCCCGGGAACACGAACCCTCGGCGTTTAGCGAGCGAGACGATCTTTTCCATCAAATTCTGTTCAGCCATATGTCTATAGAGTGCGGCAAAAAGCAATTAGATGCAAATCATTGCACAATGGCGTCTGTCGGCACATATCCAGGATCTCTCTGCGTCTCAGTCGTAACTGGGTCTGCAGTTGCGGAGATCTGCACCCCTGAAAAACGATCATGCCCAGAGAATGATGCCGTGCTCGTGAGCGAGACCGTGCCACCTCTCTGCGATGTCGAGGGAACCAGAGATACCCTAAACGTGCCCTCTGCTCTACCGCCCTGAACGAGATCTCCTGTAGTCCACGTCAGCGTATGCGAGACGCTGTTATATGAGAATGTCCCAGCACCAGAAGTCGCACCGACATATGAAACATAACTAGGCAGTGTCGCCATTACAGTACCGCCAGCCACCGCGCTCCCGCCATTTTTTGCACTCCAAGTAATCGCATAGTCCGTCGCCTGATTGGCAACAGGCGGTACAGGGCCGCTCTTGTGCGAGGAACTTGCTTGCAGGGTAACGACTGTCGCCACCTTTGCGACACTTACAGCCGAAGTGGTCACTTTCTCTGGCACATTCGCCTGCCCTACGCGCGTGCCTAATGCAGAAATAGAAAACATAACAGTCGGCGACTGTGTGCCCACCGGTAGCGTTGAAAAAGAGAATGTTCCAATTCCTGAGGCTCCTGGTGCCAGTGACGCGAGCGCTGGATCAGTATCCTTGCTGAAAACAATCGTATGATTGGCGGAATTATAGAAACCGCTCGTGGTACGGATGCTGTTGTAATTGACTGCTGACCCAGCGATGCTGATTGTAACTGAGACATCCGTAATCATCGTAGAGAGCGTATTGATATAGTTGAGTGTGGCACTCTGCTCGTGCCCCGGCGTGAGCACGACTGGATCAGACGTTTTTCCATTTAGCACTAGGGATGTCATGATGAATGGCGCTGTTATCATCACATTCGCATCCTGGGTCATATACGTGACAGCGAGCGTCTGGTCCTGTGCCGATTTCGCTGTGCCGACCGTAAAGTGGAACGTGCGCTGTTCAGAGTCTTGCCCGGTGAGCGTACCCGAGAGTGCCACTTGCTTGCTCTCTCCAGGCGCAAGTGTGCCGAGAGAGAAGGTTGAATTACTAATCGGTAGTGACGACGATGTCACAGAAAAACCGAATGGCATCGATGCTGTGAGTACGACATTGTCGAGTGGCACATTCGAGTTTGAACGGACTGTCATGTTAAACGTAAGCGGCGCTCCAGAAACAGTCTCTGTAAGCCCATCGACCGACACAGAAAGCGGCGTCGAAGAGATTGCTAGAGCATATGATGATTTCTTGTAGAAGACTGCGTTCGAGCTCGCTGTGCCATACGAGAAAGAAACAGGGAGGGTAATCGTCTGCCCAGCACCTCCAAACACTACCGCTTTCACAGATCGCGTTACTACAGCTCCGCTCGCGAGTGGACCGATATTCTCGACATAGCGCGGGTATGCTATCTGCACATCGCTCGAGCTCCGCGTGCCTTCGGGGAAGGTTATTTCGATAGTGGCATTTTCTAGCGCGACAGGATTCTTGTTCGTGATAGTGATTGAGAACGGGACCGTGTCGCCACCCGCGATCGTAGTAGGGCCCTGTATATCAATTGTGACTTTATCGACAGATACAGAATTGCTGCCGAAATAGAAGAAATATCCAGCTACCGCAAGCGTGACCAGGAAGAATACAACAGCGAAACCGAAAAATATGCTGGCTAGGCGCACGTGCCGAGCGCCATGGCTAGGGATCTTTTTCTCTTCCCAAGCATGCTGGAGCGTACGTTCTTCGGTGGCGCCTAACGGCATGCGACCATGCGCTGGAGCATTCGCGCTGTATAGCGACTCGCGCGCTCGCTCAAGCGAGCCGATATCATCTTCTGGTGCTGGTT
>JBAYJU010000006.1:0-30075 GCA_041664865.1 Minisyncoccota bacterium | reverse complement strand
CGGACATGACAGAGGACCAGGCGCTTTCGCTCGCATCAGCACTAGAGTTCCACTCGATCCACCCGGTTGCGAGATCGGTCATCACGGCTGCACGCTCGCGGAGCCTCTCACCTGTGCCGGCACGCGAAGTGAGTGAGGTTGTCGGCAAGGGCATCAGCGGCATTTCTGGTGGGCACCACATTTCTATAGAGCGCGCTCCAGACGAGCATCATCGCTCAGGCGGTATCTCTCTTCTACTATGCCAAGACGGCACACCAACCGCTGCATTCCATTTTGATGATGTATTGAAAACTAACGCAAAGAAGCTCCTGTCCGAGCTCACACACCAAGGATTCAAGGTCGCCGTGCTGACCGGCGATCGCAAGGAACACGCGACTACTATCTTCGCCGGTCTCGAGCTCGACATCGTAGCCGAATGCACTCCCGAAGGTAAATACCACATAGTCGAGGAAGCGCGCGCTCGCGGTGAAATAGTCGCGATGATCGGCGACGGCCTCAACGATGCCCCAGCGCTAGCAAGAGCCGATGTGGGCATCGTGTTTTCCGGCACAGAGAACAGTGCCTCGATTGAGGCGGCCGGTGTAGCCATACTCGGCCATGATGTCGCGCTCATCCGCGACTTATTCGCGCTATCCCACCGCTCAGTGCGCATAGCTAGGCAGAGCGTCGCAGCAGGAATAGGGCTCTCGACAATCGGCATGTGTGCGGCCGCCGCAGGGTTCATCGTTCCAGTAGAGGGTGCCATCATCCAAGAAGGAATTGATGTGGCAGTAATAATGAACGCCCTACGTGCCGCATTCAAACCGCGCGTATAATATAATCTGCGCTATACTAATGGAAACATGAACGACCTATCTCCAAACACAGGAAAAAACCTGACCATCGAGACATCGCTCGGGACGTATGCACGCCTACCGATCAAGACACACATCGTAACAGATGCCGACGACATGACTGCACTCGTCACGCGCTACGCTAAACCGCATCTGCAGGCAGGCGACAAACTCTTCATCAGTGAGCGCGTAGTCGCCATAAGCCAGGGCCGCGCATACCCAATCAAAGACATCCATCCTTCCCTTCTAGCGAGACTTCTAGTGAAGTTTGTGCACAAATCTCCTTATGGTATCGGTCTCGGGAGCCCGTGGACGATGGAGCTTGCCATACGCGAAGCTGGCGCGCCGCGCATGTTATTCGCTGCACTCGCGTCGGCACTCACAAAACCCTTCGGCATGCGCGGTGTCTTCTACAAGGTGGTCGGGAATAATATAAACGCCATCGACGGCCCGTGCTCTTACACTCTTCCCCCATTCAATGCCTACGCGAAGCTTGGGCCAGCAGAGCCAGACAGGGTAGCGTGCGAACTTTCCGCGTTGCTAGGGTGTGATGTTGTAATTATCGACGCCAATGACCTGGGTGTTGTAGTACTAGGCAAGTCTGCCGATAATATTTCAAGTGCATTTTGCGGTGAGGCGTTCAAAGATAATCCTCTCGGGCAATCTTCTGAACAGACTCCACTGTGTATTGTAAGAAAAGTAAGCTAATAGATGATATTGTAAAGGTACCTCCCTTTACATGGATCTTATTCTTTCCATACACATCGTCGCGTTGCTCTTTTCTTTCTTCGTCGTCGGCACGATCCTCGGCGCTGCATTCTCTAAATCAATACGTGGAGAAATTGCTGCACTCCTTCGCCTAGAATACCTATCGAGTCTTCTATCACTCGACAAGTCATCTCACAATCCGATTCTCAAACCAGGTACGAGCCCATGGACAGCCGAGGCTGTCTTGAACCCGGCAGCTATCGTGCTCGACGGGCGTACTCACCTCGTGTATCGCGCGATCGGAATGGATGGTGTCTCACGGCTCGGCTACGCATCTAGCGCAGATGGCATCGTGTTCGACGAGCGCCTACCCTACCCTATCTACGCGGCGCAGAACCCTGGTGGCGTGGCCGAGCACCAGCGTCGCTATTCACCTGTCATGTATCCATCTGGCGGCAGCTGGGGCGGGGTCGAAGACCCGCGCATGGTCGCCATCGATAATCGCGTGTATGTGACCTTCAACATGTTCGAGAACTGGCTGCTCCGCGTCGGCGTCATCTCGATGAGCAAAGAAGACTTCCTCAACAAACGTTTCGAAAAATGGGAAGGGCCATACATCATCTCGAACACTGCGCGAGAAAAGAATTGGATGCTCTTCCCGGAGAAGATAGGCGGAAGGTTCGCCGTTCTGACCGGTATCATCGACCCAGATGACACACGCGTGCGTATCGAATACACTGACGACCTCAAGACGCTATCACGCGGGACATTCGAGGCTATTGATCCACAAAAGGTATCCGATAGGCCTATAGCGTGGCACGTACACGTGCGGAGCGCCGGCCCGCCTCCGATCAAGACAGACAAGGGCTGGCTAGTCTTCTACCACGCACAAGACACTCGCGAGCCTAGCCATTACAAACTCGGCGCGATGCTGCTCGATCTCGATGACCCTACGAAAATTCTATACAGGGCTCCGATGCCAGTCCTCTCTCCAAGCGCCACATACGAGAATGTAGGCAAGCCAGGAGTAGTCTATGCCTGTGGTGCGGTCATCCGAGACGGAAAGATTTTCGTATACTACGGAGGCGCAGACAAAGTAGTCTGCGTCGCGACCGCGCCAATCGACGCCTTCCTCGACGCGCTCGTCGCAGGCAGCGAGCCATCCCTCACGACCATACTGCCTGTCCAGACTACATAATTTATGTTCGTAATTCACCGAGAACCTCATAACCCAATACTCTCTCCGCGGCGCGAACATCCATGGGAAGCGCTCGCTACTTTCAACCCATCCGTCATCCGCGAGACTGCCGGCTGGCGCATGTATTATCGCGCTCTTTCCAACCCAGCGGCACTCATCTCGCCCTATGCAGGGCAATCAACAATTGGTGAGGCGTTCTCTGAAGACGGAGTCCACTTCAACCAGCAAAGACAGGTGTTAGTACCAGAAGAAACATGGGAAGAGTTCGGGTGCGAAGACCCGCGTGCGACCGTATTCGAGGGAGTCACATACCTCTCATACACGGCGCTCGGAGGATACCCGTTCTCAAAAGACAATATCAAGGTCGGTATCGCCGTAGCACGAGACGGAAAGAATTTCACCGAACGCCACCTCGTAACACCGTTCAACGCAAAAGCATTCGTACTATTCCCCGAGAGAGTCGGCGGGAAAGTGGTAGCTATGCTGTCTGTACACACCGACGACCCTCCTACGGAGATATGCCTAGCATACGCTGACAATGTAGAGGATTTCTGGTCGCCCACATTCTGGGCAAACTGGTATTCCGACTGGAAATCGCATAAGCTCGTCTTTGCACGCACCGCCACCGACCATGTCGAGGTAGGCAGCGTACCATTCCTCACTGAGCAAGGCTGGCTCATCATCTATTCGTATATCGAGGATTATTTTAATGGGCACGAACGCGTCTTTTCTATCGAAGCGGCACTTCTCGATCGCAATGACCCGTCGAAGATTATAAGTCGCACAGAGTCGATCATGGTCCCAGAAGAAATCTATGAACAATACGGCCTCATACCGAACATCGTCTTCCCAACGAGCGCGACGATTGGTGACAATGGCATGCTCGATATCTGGTATGGTGCAGCAGACACTGTCTGTGCCAAAGCGAGCGTGAAGCTGCACGCCCTACTGCGAGCGCTCGACCCTGCACGCCCAGCTCGCACGTTTAAGCGCTATGCCAGCAACCCTATCCTCGCTCCTCGCGGCGAAGGGTTCGAGAGTCACGATGTCATGAATGCGGCAGCGATTGAAATCAACGGTTCGATATACATCCTCTACCGCGCGATGGATACCGCAAACACTTCGACAATCGGTCTCGCCATTTCGAAAGATGGAGTCACTATTGACGAGCGACTTACAGAGTCTATCTACAAGCCACGCGCTGATTTCGAGATGAAGCACGGTACACCTACCGGAAACTCCGGGTGCGAAGACCCGCGCATAGTGCGCATCGAAGATACATTGTATATGACGTACACAGCTTATGACGGCGCACACTCGCCAGCTGGCGCAGTTTCTTCAATCAGTGTAGAAGACTTCTTGGCGCGACAGTGGGCGAAATGGAGCGTGCCATTCATACTCACGCCAGAGGGGGTAGACGACAAAGACCTGGCTCTGCTCCCAGAAAAAGTAGATGGAAACTATATGCTCTACCATCGCATCAACAACCGTATCTGCGCTGATCTTCTGCCAGATATCACCTCTGGAAAGCGAGTAAGCCGATGCATCGAGATCATGGGCCCGCGCCGCGGCATGTGGGACGGCGCAAAGGTGGGCAGTGCTACGCCTATGGTACGTGTAGGAGACAAGTGGCTAATGATCTATCACGGCGTCTCGAGGCACGCGAACTACAGACTCGGTGCCGCCCTACTCGATTCGTCAGGTACGTCAGTCCTCGCACGTACCGCTGACCCGATCTTCGAACCACTCGAGGCATATGAGAAAATAGGAGAGGTAGCAAACGTAGTATTTTCATGCGGCTTGGTAGTGCGCGACGATACGATATTTCTCTACTATGGTGCAGCCGACAGAGTCATCGGAGTCGCGACCGCCTCGCTCGCACACTTGCTCGATGCCCTTTCATGAATAAACTGATCATCTTCGATCTCGACGGCACGCTCACAGAGAGCAAACAGCCTCTCACGAGCGAGATGGCAAATCAGCTCACAAGACTACTCGCAGAGACACGTGTCGCAGTCGTGTCTGGTGGCGCCTTGCCGCAATTCATATCACAAGTCGTCGACAAGATACCTGCCGACGCCAACCTAGCACACTTATATATCTTGCCTACTTCAGGCGCTGCGCTTTACGAATACCATAATAGCGATTGGAAAAAGATTTACGAAGAACGCCTTACTGAAAAAGAGGCACACGCCATCGACGCTGCGATGCGCACGGCGGCGGCAGAAACTGACCTAATCGATTTCTCGAAGCCGGCATATGGAGAGCGCATCGAGTACCGTGGTGGCCAGGTGACACTATCAGCACTTGGCCAGCACGCATCTCTCGAGGAGAAAAGAAAGTGGGACCCGACCCATGAGAAACGCCACTTGCTCCAGGCGGCCATTGCAGCGCGCTTGCCAGAATTCTCTGTAGGAATAGGAGGCATAACTAGTATTGATGTGACCAAGCGCGGCATCGACAAAGCCTATGGCGTGCACCAGCTCTGCGAGCGGCTACACATCCCAGAGCATGAAGCTCTTTATGTGGGCGACGAGCTCGAGTCTGGCGGCAATGATGAAGCTGTATACAGAACCGACGTGCAGACGAAAAGCGTCGAAGACCCTATCGAAACTTTCTATCTCATCGAGTCGCTCCTGGCGTCGCAGTAAATAGGTCAGACCTCTTTACTTTGCACAAAAATACCTGCGGGTTACCGCAGGTATTTTGAAAGATCAGGAAGAGTGCGCCGCTAAGAATAACTCGCGCCTATCGAAGTTGAGGCCGAATTTCTCAGCCGCCATTAACGCACCTTCGAACTGCGCACGACATGTTTGCTCATACTTGCCGTAATTTATGACTGCGGACGTAGACCTACTCAGAGACACACACTCGCCTATGAACTCCCTTTCTGCACGCTCAAGCCTATCAGCCAGCATCATGAGCATTCTGCGCACAGAGTCTGGCGTGTATACGCACATTCCAATCCCGAGCGGGTCTAGCCCATCAACAGCGTCCTGAAATGACGCTAAGACGTATGAGATGTATTTTTTCCCACGCGTCCTGCTACACTTCTCAACCTTTCTTTCAAGGACGCTTATCATACCAATGATAAATAATATCAGACACAAAAGAGTGAGACCGGCTTTGGATGAGATGTCGACACCAAAGACCGCCCCATCGAGACAGGACATCAAGCCAAGAGCTGCGAACACCATTTGACTACGGAAGATGCATTTCTGTTCTCGACTAATGGTCTCCGCTTCCCTAAGACACGCCATTATTCCACCTTCTCTGAGATCCTCGAATTTTTTCTCAAATCCTTCTCTGAGAGACGGGCCCATAGCTCTCAAGATTTCTTCTATTCTCTTTTCCATGTCAATCTCCTTTTCTTTTACCTTTACAGGACAATGGCCTTCCGGGCATCTATACTGGCTTCCGGCCAATACAGATATGAGCAGAGCTCATCGTGTGCTCCTGTTCAGGCGACTATTCCGTTTATGAGTATGCCATGCCTACTGACCTTTGCCAATACCTGCGACCTGTTTCCGCAATAAATCCCATGATTCTAAGGTCGGACCTTAGAATGGTGCGCTATACTGTAGCTATATCTATGATGCGGGACATGCTATTCGCGCCTGAAGAATGGTACCACTGCCTCAGTCGCGGTGTAGACAAGCGCACTATTTTCATGGAGCCGCGAGATTATGAGCGATTCCAAATGCTCTTGTACATATGCAACAGCACGACTCCGATACGCATCAGCGACCTAGGTAAAATTTCCGGAGGTCCGACCTTAGAAAGAGTCCTCACCGAAGAGCGAGGAGAACCATTCGTTGACATTGGCGCATATGAGCTGATGCCGAACCACTATCACCTTCTCCTGCGTGAAATAACCAAGGGCGGAATTACCTCTTTCATGCGGAAGCTCGGTACTGGCTTTACAATGTTCTTCAATCTGAAATATGAACGGACCGGAGCCTTATTTTCTGGAAGATTCAAAACTAAACACATAAAAGACGACAATCACTTCCGACGCACGGTGCATTATATCCATTCAAATATTGCTGAAATATACGAACCTCGATGGAAAGAGGGTGTAATAGGCAACAAAGAAGAGCTTCGCAGGAAAATGCTCGCTTACCCATATTCCAGTCTCCCAGATTATGAGGGAATAGAAAGAATCGAGTCTGCAATCATAAACAAGAACCCTGTTCTAGACTTACTGGAAGATAGGCCAGATTTTAACGCACTCATTAAAGACGCTCGCGCGTTCTACGGCGACGATGCCCAAGATATTAGCCAGTTCGAATTCTAAGGTCGGACCTTAGAATACCTTGGATAACTTGCGAGCATATAAAAAGCCCCTGGATTCCTCCAGGGGCTTTTGAGCAAACTGCGCGCGTTGCTCTGCTACGACAAGAAAGGCCTGTGAACCATCACTCCGGGACCATCGCCGATACAGACAGTACAACCCTCAAACTTCGAGAGATCAAGATTGCGGACAAGAAGTCGGTCGTTAGCGTCCCAACAATTGCCCCTGCCAAGTCGTACAATGTCGGCACACCAATCGCGCGTGTCGCAAAGGATGCATCCGATTGAGACGGGCTCTTCCGGATCGCCAGTTTCTACAAGGAAAAAATTGCTACCGTGACTGCTGACACAAAATCCTATGTATTCACCGTTTCGTGTCTTCTTGACCATCGCTTCGACCTGTGGCAAGACCATGGTGTAGCCACTAGCGATTAACGAGCGACCAAGGACTACAATGTCGCCGACTTGTTCAACGCCAGGAAGCCATCGGATCGAATCAGCGAACGACAGGCCACCAATGGGCGGGATGCATACAGTGATGGCACAAAGCCCAGCGGCTGGCTGGCTCTTGCTGAGCCAGTAGTCGAATTTTGCATCACGACGTGCAAAACCAGCTGTGAAGCAGCGAAACGTCTCCTTTTCTTTCGTCCCAGCTAGTTCAATCGTCGCAACTGGCGTGAATAAAGGTTTATTTTCCATAACACCCTCCTTTCTAGTGATGATTACCCAAGCCAAAACAGCTCAGAATTAAGACTACTTTCCGTCTCTTATTATATATGTTTCAACCAGTCTGTCAAAATCGAATCGACGCCAAAGTAATTCTAAGGTCGGACCTTAGAATTACTTACGGAGGAGGCGAACGAGACGGATGGTCTCGAAGGAGTGGCGACCATTTAGCGCATGGAAAATGGAAGAGAGTTTTTCTTCCGGAGAAGCTGCGATGGCCTCGTGTATTTCGTCGATGATGTCTGCCGGCACCAAGTGCGCGAAGTCCGGACGGTCAAGCAATCCTAGCTCGGAGAGCTCTTCGAGGTGATGCACTATTGTCGAAGCGACGAATCCGCGAGCTTTCGCGGCATCCTTGAGACTCTTGCTGTCGCGCACGACTTGTAAAGTTTCTGCGAGGCGGCCTGGGAGAGCGCCGTCGCGCGCGCCGCTCCGCGGCGCGCGTTTCGTATTCGCATTTTCCTTACCCTCTTCCATCCACGCTCCGCCCATCGCCTTCACGAATTTCTTTTGCATGTCGACAGGTTCTGCTGGCGGCATTTCTTCAAACGCATCTCGCGCCGCGTCTGACGCGGCGCGGAAATCCCTGTCTTTCTCGAGAATCTCCGGGTGCACCTCGAGTGCCCTCGCGTTGATGCCAGTGAGATACACGCCCGAGAGCCTCCGCACGCGAGATAGTGCGACATATCCCTGACCATATTCAAACGCGCGCGATAGGTCCATAATCGCCGCGTCCATACTCATGCCCTGGCTCTTGTGCACAGTCATCGCATATGCGAGGCGGAGCGGTATCTGAGCGACGCTCGCCTTCACCTTGCCCTGTTCCTCAAGCTGCCACTCCATCGGTTCAGTCACGATCCTCTTCCCGTCTTTCGTCTTCACGATCGGAGCGCCATCTGTATCCCATCCGATGACTACTCCCAGTGTGCCATTCACGAACTTCCCCTGCGGCGAATTCTTGGTGAACATCACCACAGCGCCCTCCTTCAATTCGAGCGTCTCCGGCGAGAGACATCCACGCTTCAATCCTGCTACGAGAGTGTCTTTCCCTTTATCGCTCATGCGGAACTTCTTCGCAGTGCCATGGATCTTCGCAAGCTCGGCTGCATTGATACGATCCACGTCGGCATTGTGCGAGAAGAGCTTAGGCGCATCAGCCGGGAGCTCCGAGACTTCGACGTGACGCGACATGAGCAATTCGTGATGCAATTCCTGCACATCTCCAGACCGTATCGCACCTAGCACATCTAGAAACTCCGCGTCATCCTGCCTATACTGATCTGTGAGGTAGCACGTAATCAGATTCAGGTCGCGCCACACTGGCGACTCATATGCGAACTGCACCTCGCCACCGCGCGAGATCGGCGGTAGCTGGAAGAAATCGCCCACGAGTATCACCGTGAGCCCTCCAAACGGCTGATCGATACGCCGCACCTCCCGACAGATTGAGTCTGCCATCTCGAAAGTCGCTGTCGAGAGCATCGAGATCTCCTCGATGATCAGTACCTTCGCCTTCGCGATACGCTTCGCTACGTGCTCCTTTCCAGCGATGCGGTCTATGTCTGCCTTCGAGAGCGACTCGCTTATGCCGATGCCGCTCCATGAGTGGATAGTCATCCCGCCCACGTGCGTCGCCGCGATGCCAGTGGCCGCAGTTATCGACGGCTCAATGCCAGAGGTGCGCAACCAGTCTATGAATTCATTTATCGTATGCGTCTTGCCGCTCCCCGGCTCTCCGGTGAGGAACACGTTCGCGCCAGTCTTCAATATCGTCAGTGCCTCGCCTTGGGTCATACCACTACTCTACCAGACACCGCTCATCATTCGTACCGCAAGGCTTCGGCTGGCTCAAGTCTGCTTGCCGCACGCGCCGGAAACAGTCCAGAGAGCACGCCAGTGATGAATGTGATGATGAGTATTACGACCAGTTCGAAGTAGTCTATGGAGACAAAGCTAAACAGGCTCGGAGCCCCGAAATTCATAGCCGCAACGCTTATTCCATAACTCACAGCGAGACCTAGCAATATTCCAAAGACTCCTCCCACAAGCCCGATGATGCCCGACTCAATCAGGAAAAGAGACATGATGGAGTCGCGACTTGCTCCGACTGCCTTCATGATTCCGATCTGCTTCGTCCTCTCGAGTACAGACGTATACATGGTGTTCATTATTCCTACTGCGCCTACAACAAGCGACACGAATGCGATGATGACCAGCACCAGTTCTACAATCTGCACGATACTGCCGACAATTGCTGTAGTCTTCTCTGGAGTCAGGATCGTGAAGTCTGTCACCTCAGTCTGCTTCTCCAACTGAAACCTGATCTGACGTGTTACCAAGTTGATATTCTCACCTGGTTGCATACGTAGCATTGCAGTCACAACTCCAGGATTAACGCCGGAGATCATGTGGAACATATCCCAAGACATGTAGAAGGAATTGTCGTCTGTCTGCTCTCCTGTGCGTTGAAGTATACCAGCAACGCGGAACCTCTTAGATTGCACGATTATCTCATCCCCAACGCGCGCACTATTCTTAAACAAACTCTTGCCAGCAAGATAACCAAGCACGACCTCGTTCGCGCCTTCATCTGTAGGCCACACTCCCTCTGCCATTCTCGTACCACGAGACTCCAGGAATAGCGCACTCATTTTGTCCCAACGCGACGAATGAACAAGCACTGATTTCTTCTCACCCTTAAAATCTGCGTTCATAGAGCCCACGTCGAACGGCGCGACACTCTTCACGCCCGGCAACTTCTCTAGATCCATGATGTCGTTGTATGTGAACTTCTGTCCTCCTAGAAGCCCCGTCACAATGCTCGTCTCTTTGCCTGGAAGGATGATAAGCAAGTCGCTTCCGAACATCTGGAGCTGCTGATTGATCACATTCTTCACACCACTACTGAGCGCAAGGATAATCACCACGAGCATGATACCTATGACGATACCTATTACCGTGAGCCAGCTGCGCATCGGCCGATAACGGATTCCCTTTAGCACGAGCAATAAAAAATCTTTCAACATATCATTCAGCGTATATCTTCGTATGACGCGCATGACTAGGAATAGTCTTACCATCTTTGATGACAATCACCTGATCGGCATTCTTTGCAATGTCGACATCGTGCGTCACGATGATGAGAGTCCTACCTTCTTCTTTATTCAGCTTGATTAGCATATCGAGTATCTTGTTGCCGGTCGTCGAGTCTAGGTTCCCTGTCGGCTCATCGCCTATTATTACCTCCGGATCATTCGCGAGAGCTCGCAATATCGCGACGCGCTGCTGCTCGCCGCCCGAGAGCTCTGTGGGGCGATGATTCATGCGCTCGCCGAGGCCGATGTCGCTGAAGTGCTTCTCGATATGCTCGCGCGACATATCACCCTTCGCCTCGGCGAAGACACGCGGGAGGAGCACGTTGTCATAAGCGGTTAGCCACGGTATCAGGTTGTATTGCTGGAAGACGAATCCAAATTTCGACGAACGTAGGATCGTGCGATCATCATCAGAAGTAGCAGCTATGTCGCGACCTTCGAAGAAGAGTCCTCCTGAGCTCGGGCGGTCGAGCATACCTATCATGTTCAGAAGCGTGCTCTTGCCAGAACCGCTCGCACCGATGATTACCGTGAAGTCGCCTTTCCATATATGCACATTGATTGCTCGCAGCACCTCTGTCGTGACGGAGCCATCATGAAATACTTTCCACAAATCATGCAAGTGGATCATCGGATCACCCTGGAACTTCTTAGGGTCTGTCTTGAAGCGCTTGGCGCACGGCTCACTGCAGAAATAAAATGCCTCACCATCGATTTTTTCCTCGAAGGTCTCGAGAAGGCCTGTTAGATTCATCCCGCACACAGGGTCGCGGCGCTCCTGTTCAGATTTCTCCATATTATTAGCTATTCTGCAGTCACAACAGCCGTCTGCCCCTCTTGGAGGCCGCTCACGATCTCGACATATTCGCCGTCTGTTATTCCTGTCTGCACCTCTACTCGCTTGAGATCGGCAAGCTTCGTAGCTTTTGTCATCCCAGATGGTAGTAGCTTCACATATTTTGTAGCGCCGTCTCTGTAGACGGCAATATCTGGCACACGGAGCACGCCTTTCCGAATCGACGAAAGGATCGTCGCGTCTGCACTCATGCCAGAGCGTATATTCGCATCGCCAGCATCAAACACAATATTGACGCGGTAATACTTATCCTCGGTCTTGATGACCGCCTGACTGTCTATAGACGCGACGCGCCCATAGAACTGCCTACCAGGAAATGCGTCGAGAGCCACACGCACTATGTTTCCATCTGCTTCATTAACCTTCGCGATGTCGAGCTCTGATACATCTGCTTGCAGCTTGTAACCTGCCGTCATCATCGATATAGCTGATTGGCCAGGGCGGAATACTTCGCCGACCTCATGATGAACTTTCACTATCTCGCCTGCCGAAGGAGCTACCAGAGTAGATTTGCTGATCTGCTCGGTGACAGACGCAAGCTGATCCTGCGCTTCCTGTATGCGCGATGCGGCGATAGCCACATCTTCGGAGCGCGCCGGAGCGCGCTTGAGACTGAGCTCTTTCTCTGCTAGCACCACACCTGCGGCGGCAAGCCTGTACTTCTCTTCAGCGGTAACTAGGCTCGTGATCGCTGTGCTCATGTTGGCGCGGGCTGTCGATATGTCGGTATTGTAAGCGTCTACTGTAGCCTGCGGCAGGCTCACACTCGCAGTGAGGTTGCTCATGGCCTGCGACAGTGTATCGAGATATGCCGATACAGAAGCTGTGTTCTGCTCTGCTGCCTGCATCAAAGGCGCGAGATCGCTCGATACAGATACAGCCCCTAGCGACACATTCCACGCGTTCAGCATCGTCTCCAATTCCAGACGCTTCGCATTCAGGCTGTTCCTTGCGGCACTGCTGACACTTATCGTCGACAAGAGCTCGGGATTCGCGCTCTGCGGATTGTTGAAAAGCTGGTTTGTCTTGGCTCGTACTGCATCGTCAGACTTGGCATACGCATTCTTGATCTTGTCTATAAGATTAGTCTCAGACTCGCTCAAAGCGATTTGCGCACTCGTAAGCTCCGATTCAGAGACACTGATGTCTTGTGGTGTCGCACCAGCGACTAGCTTCACATAATCAGCTCTGCGCTGCGCCACGACAGCGCCCATCTGGCTCGACTGAATTGCGAGATCCGTGGTCTCGAGCTTCATTAGGCGCTGACCGGCCGAGACTGTCTGACCGTCTTTTACATACACGGTCTCGACTGTCCCTGAAAACGGGAACTCTAGCTCGAAATCTTTCTGTGCGACCACTTCGCTCCTTACCCTGATCGACTCCTGTATGTCGCCGCGATTGACTGTGAAATACAGGAACGGCTGTGGTGCCGTCTTGAAATATCGCTCATACGCCCAGAAGCCAGTGACCGCGATTCCAGCCAGCACGACTGCGATTACGTAATAAGAAATCTTCCGCATATAACACCATTGTACCGCCTTTATTCGTCAAAAAAGCGTTACTAACACATCCGAGTGGATTTTACTTCCCAAGATCTGCAGCCTGGAGCGGGCTCTGTATCTGCGGCGGGTTCATGTCGATTACCCCGAACTGCTTCTCATAATTCTCTATCTGCCCCTGCATCCAGATGGAGATGCTCTTCATCACCTGCGGAGTCGACGCGAACGAGTCTAGACTATTTCCAGAGGTGAGCACGAAAGAGAAAATCTCTTTGTTAAATCCGCCAAGCGCACCGTCGCACAATTTCTTCGGCAATTCGTTGATATCTACTTTTTTTGGGTCAATCATATGCTGGAAGTATAACTCAGCCTGCAAGATAGTGCTCAAGCGTATATATCCAATCGCCCTCCGCAGCTGGATTCTGCTTCTTCTGCTCGAGGAGCCATTTCAGATAGCCAGTGTCGCTCTTCGCGATATCCTCTAGGCGCTTGCCGGCATATTTGCCGAAGCGGATGGTCGTGAACAGGAGAGGGCGTGCAGAGATCGTGAGCATCGCATCGAGCGCTGCCTCTTCAGTCCCATGCCGTTCCAGCATCCTCTTCATGAGCCGTTCGAATAGCGCCTCGAGCACCAAGACATCACCAAATGCATCGTGCGCATCGGCCTCGATATCTAGGTCGAGCAAGTAGCGCAAGTATTGTAGCCGATAATTCGGCAGTGTGTCGTCCGGGTCGAGCGCGTAAGCGACCTTGTATGTGCAGATGGAATGTCGCGGCGCGACGCCCTCGCGCCCGAGCATCGCCAGGTCGAATGCTGCATTATGCGCGACGACCACCACCTCTCTGCTCTCGAGTAAATCTTTCAGTGATGAATACTCTGGCGCTTCAGTAAACGCCGGCTTACCCGCCACCATCTTCTCGGTGATGTGGTGTATCGCCATCGACTCTATAGAGATTGGAACGGGTGGCTTGTATAGCGCATTCACGAGCGGCTCGTCGATATATCGCTCCTTCACCGCGAGCTGGCACAGCCTGTCGCCCTCCCCGTTCCCCGTCGTCTCTGTATCCAAAAAGAGAATTCTCATGCGTGTATTCTACCTCACTAGCAAACGAATCGCTCAATATAATATGAATTAACGGCTCGCCACGTATGGCGAGCCGTCTTCCGATCAATTTTCATTTCTTTCGTACTTTATACCTCGCAGATTCGGTCGGCCATTTTGTTCAGGCTTACCGCAAGCGCGCGAAGGTCTCTAGAAACCGCGTCCCGTTCCTCCGAAGGGCGGTCATTAATGAACGATTCCCACTCCGCAGTCGGAATGTCACCATACACACCGTATGCATCAATATTACGGCGAGTGAGCGCTCCGAGCACATTGAACCGTTCTGACTGTCGGACACGGCCCGAGGCTGTCCGCAACAGTCCGAGCTCTCGCCGGACTTGCAGTACATACCGCTTGGTTTGCTCATAGCTCAGATTCTCTTCGACGATGTGACGAGAAAGCTCAAGCTGCTTCGCCGGCTCGAGATCCACAAGCAGTAGCGCGATCTGGACGGTCAGTTTCCCTTTCCTGCGGCTCTTTTTGGTTTGCTCGCTAGGGCCGACGTCTAACAACGCAAGGACTGTGGGATCAAGCCTCCCCAGCGATTCAAGCTGGCTCACCCATGAGCCTTGGAACCCAAGTATGGTCCCGACTCTGGCTTGTGTGAAATCATACTCTGCCCCGCGAAGTCGCCGGACTATGTGTATTAGCTCGCTAGTGGTGGGCGGCTCTTTACCGGTATTCCCGATAACCGACAATAGATACAGATCCCTAGCGTCTTCTGGAGCCACATCCTCGCGAACGGCCACACGTAGCATTATTTCCGCAGAAAGAGAACCTCTAAGTCGCCGTTCCCCATCGATAAGCTGTGCATCGTAGAGAGGATCGCCTACCAAGGGGCATACTGAGGCGCTTTCTATCTGCCCATTCTCTCTCATGCTAGTGCCCAATTCGGCAATACTTTCTAGAGAAAAACCTGGGCTACTTTTCCCACGAGGCTGGTCTGGCAGCGGGCGCACGCGACGAGGGTCTATATAGATCATCTGGTCATGTTTGCCGACGATGCTGCAGATGACCGGCTTAGGAAGAAGTGGCGGGTTGCGCTGTATACCTTTTGTCGGTGGTGACGCTGGACGCGGAGCAGGAAGCGGTGGCGGTGTCCGTTTAGCTTCGCCATACCAGCGGCTTTTGATAGTGGCCGCCAGCTCTTTAGCAGGCATCGGACACGACACAAATGTTGCTACCTCTGCTGCCTCCAGCTTCTTAATTCCCTCATCAAGATTGCCATACGAGTCGAACAGACCGAAGATATCGGTCCCTCCCTGTATCTTATGGCGCAACGCATTAATGATACCCATCCCATAACCAGGGATATCCTGGCAATACAACACCACGACACGAGGCCTGATCTCTACACAGAAGTCTGCAAACCTTTCGCAGTCCACACCTTGAGAAATCGACTTCACTTCTATTCCGTGTGCTTCCAAACATCTCTTTGCCTCCGTACTTTTCGGAATTTTCCCGACGATCATACACGCACTGTTCATTACAATGTCTCCTCTTTGGTTTTTGATTAATTGATCGGATTGAATGTTCTACGTTCTGGGCGCATTAAACCATAATTGCCTCCTATCAGCAAAACAGAACCCTCGGTATTGCGAGCCAGTGAGAGCTTTAGACTCTCACTCATAATTACTAGAGCACGTCATTCCCTAAATAATCGTGACTGTCCCTATTTACGCTATTCACTACTATTTCACCAATTCAGGGACGTGATGGTGAGCTGGAGGACGGTGGCGAAGGAGACCCAGGCGAGGTACGGGATGTTGGCGAGGGCGACCCATTTCATGCGTGGATAAATCGCAACCAGAGCCCACACAAGCGTGGCGAGGCACAAGAGGATGTCTGCGGCGGCGAGGAGATTATTCTGCAGGCCAAATTGCAAATATGTGAAAGAGAAATTGAAGACGAGGTTGAGCGCAAACGGTGCTGCGACGGAGAGCGGCAATTCCCTCTTGATGAAAGCCATGTAGAAAACCTTGCCGAACGAGACCGCGATGATCGCATAGAGCAGAGTCCACACTGGGCCGAAGAGCCACGCAGGCGGCGCCCAGCCCGGCTTCACTAATGTCGCGTACCAGCTGTATGTATCCATATATAGTTATCGTGTGTTTGTATCGTGAATAAATGCTAGCGGATGCCCGTGTCGCATGAGATGGCTGTGGTGACATAGGTGTGAGCGATGGCTATCACACTTGCCTGGCCACAGAGCGGAAGCTTCGTACCACTGCCGGCTGTAATCGTGTATGAGCCCGGCGGTAGCGCGAAATGGAAAGCTCCGGTCGCGTCTGAGCTCCCTATCATAAATGGCGTGCTCGAGCCGGCTCGTCGCACAGTCACAGTCGTAGCGTATGGCTTGTCGGCGCACAGAGGGTCAGGCGGGTCGCGCTCTACAGGGCACGTGGGCCCTAGTGATACAGTGCCGCGCACACCAGAGTCATATGGCAAAATGCCTTTCGCGCTGCCTGCTGTTGTAGTCGCTGTTGCAGTTGCAGTCCCAGTGTTTGTGGCGGTCGTCGTCGGGCATGGTGCAAATTCGCAATTTGGTCCGACACGCCCGACGGTGGAGCCATCTAGGCAGAACTTCGCATCTGTCGTGCACGCAACGCCGCCGCTCCGCGGCGGCGCCTCACGCGACCGCATAACCCAGAGTGCGCCAGCGAGCACCACCGCGAGCCCGAGTATGATGAGAATATATTCCTTCATGCTTTAAGCATAGCCAAGAAACAACTCATAATTATGACATCATCACTAGGAAAATGATTCCCCACAATAAAACTGCAGTTGTGGCAGAAAGAACGAATGACGTAGCAATCACCTTCCACGATGCACCTGAAACGCCTCGCAATTTCTTGATTAAGCCAATAACCGCATATACAAGTAGAGCCAGAAGATCAATAGCGGCGAATACACCTGCGCCATACAGCAAAGACATATCTCTGATAGGCATCGAGAACACAATTAGTGCAATCGAGGAGACGAGTCCGACACTCCCGATAACGCAAACATGCCAAAGAGCTCTGTCTGCCACTCCAGTGTAATCTCGTACAATACGAAGCATGTGCCAAAGAGCGTATACACTGAATAAAAGCACAGCAGCAAATAGTATTATTGCTATCTCTAATTCCCCTCTGATAAACATCGACGCAGGCACGACAGACAAGACATATATCGCTATCAAGCATGCCAATCCTCCAAAAGCAGCAAGCACCATGTACCATGATTGCAAATACGATTTTTCATCCTCCGGCGCAGAGAGCGGATTCCTACGCAGATATGACGATGATAGAACGAGTTTTGGAATTGTGGCAATAAGACTGCCTATAGAGAACACTACCCCGACCAAGCGCGCAGCGTCATCGCGATAGAATGGGAAAAAATCTATACCCATACGATGACTAGTTACATCTGTCCCAGAAATTAATAGGAAAGATAGCGGAAGTGCCCAAGCAGCGAACTTGAGCCACGAGTTGAATGTGTGTCGCGGAATGAATATTAGAATGACTGCGAGTGGGATGGAGTAGAGGGCGAAGAAATAGAGTGGATTAATCACACTCAAGAACATGCTGTCCAGAAAAGTCCTGTAACAAACACGACCAATCGCTGTACACCAAAGACTAAAATAACTAAAACCAATCACGAACAAGACGAGTACCGATGGAATAAATTGAGTGAGTTTTGTTTTCATTTTGAATTAAAAGAATTTCTTTAGTGCAGACCAGAGACTATGTAAACCATTATAGACTGCTGTTCCCCACTTCTGTAAGAATGGCTGTTGAGAAACAGCGTCATAAACTGCTGCTGTCTGCGGCTGTATATGCGTTTCGTCTGGCGCTTCTGCTATGACTCGGCTCTGCACTGGCGACTTCTTGCTAGAGCGAGCAACTACAATCGGTCGCTCAGGCTCTATGACCTCAAATGTCGTAGTTGCTACAAGAGTCGTGGTCGCGACTACAACTCCAGGTATCGTAGTCGTGGCTAGCGCAGGGGCAATCTGCGCATCGCTCGTGTTCGCAACCGCAGGTGCCGATACACTGTCTTGCGAGGTCGAGATCTCTGGCAAATAGCTGGCGGCGCCACTCGCGGCGCGCACCGGCGCTGGTACTGGCTCTGTAGCTTCGGGCTCTTCGAGCACTGGAGTGTATACGGCCGTTTCTCCGCTCTTGAAATCGACAGTCATGACGTCTGTACCATCGCCATTCTCATCTACGGTGAGCGCCGAGACGGTATCTATGCCGCCCGATATTGTGAGGCTTACGAGCGTGCTAGCTGTCGTCGGGACATTCGCAATGGTGCTAGTAGTGGTGACTACTCCGCCCGATGACTCCTGTATATCGAGCGAGAAGGTGCCACTCGCCTGCCCGTGCATCGTGAGCTGGTAGTCGCCCTCGGGGACCGTCACATATTTCACCTCGCCGAATTCGCTATAGGTCGAGCCTGGGATGTCTTGAGTCATAGTGCCGTCTGTAGTGATGCCGGTCACGTGTCCCGAGCTATCAGTGATCTGTAGCGTGAGTGGTGAGTGCAGGAAGAATGTGAGTTTCTTGGTCGTGTCTTGGGTCGCAGGCTGAGATGAATAGATGTATGCAGGCAGAGTGCTCGTGCTGTTTACGATAAGATTTTTTATGAAGTCTTGAAGTGATGAAATTTCAAATAAATCTGGATGCTTACGTATTGCTGGCGCGAGCTTGTTATAAGAGTGCAGATCCAACCAATACCTCTTCACATTCGCGCTCTCGGGCATCATGAGAGCACTAGGCACTGGGACGGTGCCATCACCGTCTTCGATAGTGATGGGTCGATAATCACGCAACGGCTCAAGCGCAGTTAGCACGTCTGTCGCGGGCTGTGTATAGAAGTCGACACCGGCGACAGTGTCTACACCCCATCCTGCTATCTGGTTTACCTCGATGCCCTCTGGCGGTGCCCACGCATCGAGCACGCTGTGCACACCATTTGCATAATCGATGAGCGACTGGCTCAAAATCTCGGCGGCTCTCAAGTTACCCACTGTAGGCTTCTCGCGCTCGCCATGCGAGGCGACTAAGAAGTCGTCGAGCGTATCTATATCTACTATCGAATTGCCATAGGCGGCTCTCTCTTTCGCGTACCCATCGCCCGCGAAGTGCACGACCGGGTGCGTGGGCTCCTGTATAACGCTCTCAAGATATTTGGATGACGGGAGCAGGTGGTATGCCATCGGCGAGTTCTGCGAGAAGGTGCGCGCCGCTTGATTCGAAACAACCGTGACGGCATCTTCAAGTTTTTTAATATCGAGATATATACCGGCGTTATAACCAACAAGCAACGAGCCGACACTTGCCGGCGCACCACTCTGCGGCACACCGACCATGATCACTTTATCTACGAGCGAATTGGAAGCTTCGCTCCCTAGCTTGTTCAATAGCGCCTTGGTGACGAGACCGCCGTTGCTGTGTGAGACAATCGTCACCTTCCCTGTCTTCGAGCTCTTCGCGAGCGCACGGAGCGTCTGCTCGATATATGGCGTGCTGGTCGCCTCATTGTAGTAAATCTTGTCGCCATGCTGAGTACCATTACTCAACAAATCGTCGAGCGAGAGTCTCCAGTCATACGACACCGGTTTCCAATCTGCAATTGTGCTGTCGCTTTTCAGTCCATCCATCTCGCTGATAAACGATTCGTAGATGCCACCACCACCGACAGAATCGATGACGTCGCCTTCCTTCGTATAAATATCTGAGCAATCGCTCTTGCCAGCAGAATCAAGTGCGAGCTCTCCGACACTCGCGTCGCCAGAACCAAACAGGACACCAAAGACTTTTCCTAAAAACGAATCGGCGACAGGATCCCAGAGCTTCTCTTCTGCCGCCTTTCCGCAACCCGTGCCCTCGTACAGCCGACTGCCCTCTATTCCTGGAAGGAATAGAACGCTTGAGTTGCAGTCGTGCGTGCAGGCGACCACGACGGCGCGCGTCGTAGTCGCAGAGAGCCCTTGCGAGTCAGTGATCGAATAGGTCAGCGTGGTGGTACCCATGATGCCAGTGTCCACTGTACCGATAAGTTGAATCGCACTTGTAATGTCCCCGTCGATATCATCCTGCGCAGTAGCACCTGGGTCACTGAATACTGAACCGAATTCAGCAGTAGTGGTAGCAGAGCCGAGGAGAGTGATTGATGGAGGCGAGACAGGGTCTGGTAGCTTGGGTGAGAGATCAGTCTCCCCATCGTCCATCATCCAGAAGAAACGCGATGAATAGCAGCCGACATGAATCTGACACCATTGCTGTACTGCGGTATGACTATTATTTGGGTTGAAAAGGGCATTATAATAGTCTGTATTACTATATGTATTGTTTGCGTCTGCGAACTGAAACATGAAGAACCTGTCCTGGCTGATAACTACACCCTTGGGGAAATAGAACCAGGTAAGCGTATATGAACTGTCCGATATGGCGCTAGCGGGAATTGAATTTGAGAAGTATCCGTCATCGGGCGGATAACTATTCAGAGAAAAATCCACTACTTGCAACCTGATATCGGAAGGATTTACTACTTTCTTAATCCAGACACCGACATTATATGCAGTCTTCCCATATGATGCTTCGCACCCAGCCAAGTTGGGAGGGCACCAGAACATAGTCAGATGCGGAGATCTCAATATGCTGTCATTAAAGTTTTCGTTCGGCGGACTCTGGCTGAAGATAGTGCTCGCAAACGCATATTGACCGCTACCTAGGAAAATAAGCAACCCGAAGAAAACTGCGAGCATGCAAGAGCGCATAGTGATACTATGATACTATCAACACGCCCTTTGTCCCAGATTTCTTGATGCCAAACCTTGAAATGCCGTTATCCACACTCACCTTGATTTGTGCGCACATCTCTGGCATACTATAGACACTCGCAGAGTATCGAGCAACAAACGTCCTTACCCGACAAAAGTGTTCAGTTTCAGCGAGATTTAACCGGTTTAGATCTACACATGGATAATCAAGCAGCATCATCAGTACAGGGAAACAAGCTCTACGTAGGCGGTATTCCCTACCGTTCGACAGAAGACGATATGAAGAAGGCTTTTAGCGAGGCTGGAAACGTAGTCTCCGCAAGCATCATTAGCGATCGTATGACGGGCCGCTCGCGCGGTTTCGGATTCGTCGAGATGGCAACCGAGGCGGAAGCCCAGGCTGCTATCGACCGTTGGGACGGCAAGGAGATGGACGGGCGCACACTCTCCGTATCTTTCGCACGCCCGCAGGGTGATCGTCCTCCTCGCCGCGAAGGCGGTTTCGGAGGCGGTGATCGTGGCGGTTTCGGTGGAGGTAACGGCGGCGGCTATGGCCGCGGCGGATACTAATCCCTAGCTGTTCGAACGAAATAGCCCGCGCCTAAAGGCGCGGGCTATTTCGTTTCGTGCTAGCGTTCTCATATGACACGCGACGAGCAGTGGCTTCTCGAAGAGAAATATGCCGGACATGAGACAGAAGAATACGAAACAGACAAGAAGCGGCTCGCCTCCGGCGAGCCGCTCGGCTACACCATAGGCTGGCAGCCGTTCCTTGGATTGAAGATTCACCTCGACTCCCACCCGCTCATCCCGCGAGTCGAAACTGAGTGGTGGACAGAACGTCTGTTAGATATGTTGGGTTTCGTAAACCCCACATCTGATGTGGGGTTTACGAAACCCAACATTCTCGACTTGTGTGCGGGGAGTGGTGCGATAGGCTGCGCAGCGCTCGCGCGATTACCAGATGCACACGTTTATTTCGGCGAAATTGATCTGGCACACGAAGCAACTATCTTGAAAAACATTCGCGATAACAATCTCGATGAGTCGCGTGCAGAGGTACGCATCGGCGACCTATTCGAGCCTTTCGCCGGTATGCAGTTCGATCTCATCGCTACGAACCCGCCCTACATCCCCGCAGGCCGAGAATTACCAGCGAGCGTCACAGGCCACGAGCCATCCATAGCACTCTTCGCAGGTGACGACGGCCTCGCCATCATCCGCCGCATCGCAATCGATCTTCACAACCACATATCGCCAGGCGGCCAGGCATGGATCGAGTGCGACAGTGCGCACGCCGCAGCGGCGTGCGCACTCTTCACCGACCACGGTCTCGTCGCCGATATACGCACCGACCAATACGGCCAGCCACGCGTCATACGTGTCGAGAAACGTGTTGGCTCTATGCGATGATATACTTATGACAATGTCCGACCAGCCTCTCCAGCCATTTTCGCCATCCCCAATTCTGCTCTCATATCTGCCCAGTGACATGTCGATCGGTATCGCAGTGACGTGGGCGCTCTACGCAGTCTTCGCATTCTGGGCGGTCTATTCGCTCGTCGCAATCTACCACTGGCTCAAGTATTCTCACGCATCATGGCTCGCGTTCCCGGCAATCGCTGCACACATCTTCATATCATTCGCCCTCATGTCGTACGCACTCTCAGGCAACGCATTCTTCCTCACCTCTTACTTACCATGAAAGAATTCGAGCTAGAACCAGGCGAACATGTAGTGCTAGAAGCTAGGAAACATTGGTTTCTATTTCTATGCGAACTCCTGCCATACGCCATCCTCGCAGTCATTCCATTCGCCCTGCCGAAGCTCCTAGCTCTCGCGCCACCAGTCGCGCAATACGCAGTATTTTTCGACTATCACACGATACTCACACGAGCCGTACTCGGCGCCTGGCTACTAGTGACATGGACTAGTGCGTGGGGCGCGCTAACACGCTATTTCCTCAATGCGTGGGTGCTCACAAATAAGCGCATAGTCGACATCAAGCAGAGTGGCTACTTCCACCGCGAAGTATCTAGCCTCTTCCTATCCCGCGTACAAGACGTTACGACGCACGTCGAGGGCGTCCTGCCTTCCCTCCTCGGCATCGGAGATATTAAAGTGCAGACCGCAGGCGAGGACACAGAATTTATAATGAATGGCATACCACGCCCAGAGCAGATGCGCGACATCATCCTACGCTACGTCTCCGTCGAGCCCAAAAACACCAGTGTCTGATACAAATAAGGGCTCTCTTCCACTCAGCAAATTTCTTTGCGAAGTTTCAGAGAGCCCAAAGCCAAAAAGAACTACAGGATTGTAGAATCAGAGTGATACAACCTGAAAGCCAGCGTGCCATATGTATGGGCCACTAACTATGCGACCCAGGATATACCAGCCCGCCACAAGGGAGCGCCAGTACGCGTGCACAGCCCAGAGCACAGCATTGCCATCGTCCTCATCGCATGGGATGTAGGCGACAACACTGGAGAACTCCCTTGTTCGCTGCTTGTGGGCAAGCAGATCATGGAGATGCGCAGACATAATCTTGTGCTTGCCATCGAGCTCTGTGATGATCCCTGAATTGTCGCCATCTGGCAGATCTCCGGCTTCCACGAGCAGTTTGTGGATCTTTAGCTCGGCTGGCCCTACGCATATCTCACGCTTTTTATTTTTGATGAACTTCTTTATGTCTGGGCCGAGCCACGCGATGGAGACCCCATCGACCGTCTTGCCTTCAACGAACTTCTCAGCGGCGATGAATCCCTCCACTGCCACCGCACCGAAGCTATACAGATGTAGCAGGACACTTTTCGTCTCCAACTTACTGGCTTGCGATTGTTCACTCATGGCTTCCTCCTTTCTAGGTTAATGTTGGTCTCAAAGATCAATGTGACTAAGTTCAGGTATATATATGTGTACGCCACATGTCAAGCGTTTGTGTGCCGCGTCAATACCTCCGTGATAGTATATTGATATGGCAGAAAATATCCCGACAGAACCATACAAAGGCGTCCGTGACTTCTTCCCTGCCGACTGGGCGCGCATGGATGCGATGTTTACCACTATGCGGGACACTCTTCGCGCATGGGGATATGAGGAATACAACGCCTCCCCGCTCGAGCGAGCCGAGCTATACGAAGCGAAGACATCTGAAGAGATAGTGAGCGAGCAGACATACACATTCACCGATCGTGGCGATAGGCGCGTGACACTCCGCCCAGAGATGACGCCGACCCTCGCTCGCATGGTATCCGCGAAGCGCCGCGAGATACCATTCCCGCTTCGCTGGTTCTCGATTCCGAACGTCTTCCGCTATGAGCGGCCACAGAAGGGCCGCCTGCGCGAGCACTACCAGCTCAACGTCGACCTCGTAGGCGCTAGCGGGAACGAAGCAGATCTAGAGGTCATCATGATCGCATCCGAACTCCTCAAAGCGTTCGGGGCTAAGGAGAGCGACTTCATCATCCGCGTCAATTCTCGCGCACTCCTCACTGCCGCGTGCGAGGCAGCCGAGCTGAACGCAACTGCGACACGCAGCTACCTCCACTTGCTCGACAAGAAAGCCAAGATGACATCAGACGAGTTCGAGACCGCACAGAGTGCAATCACCGATAAAGACCCGCTCGCACTCATCAGCGATGCTGGGAGCCCGCCAGACGTAGCTCACGAGAAGCGTGCACTACTAGACATAATCGAGGCGCTCACACGGCGCGGTGTCGGCAATGCCGTCTTCGACCCGACCCTCACTCGCGGATTCGATTACTACACCGGAATCGTGTTTGAGATCTTTGATACGAACCCGGCGAATCCACGCTCGCTCTTCGGCGGTGGCCGATTCGACAAGCTCGTGACACTCTTCGGTGGCGACCCAATTCCAGCAATCGGCTTCGGCATGGGCGACGTCACGCTCGCCGACTTCCTCGATACACACGGCCTCGTACCGAAGTCTGACTTCGGTAAACCGCAGCTCTACCTCGGTACACCTTCTCCGAGCGACATCCCAGCCGCGCAAGCATTCGCACATACGCTACACAAGCAGGGCTGCCGCATCTTCGTAAACCTCACCGAGAAGAGCCTCGGCGACCAGATCAAAGACGCAGTGAAGCGCGAGATACCTCTATTCATCGCATATGGCGCAAATGAAGTCTCGAGCCAGACTGTCCGCATGAAGATACTCCGCACTGGTGAAGAGACCGGATTCCCTCTTTCCGATCTTCCTCTCCACATCAAGAACGGCGGTTAACATGCGTGCGATCACTTTCGACATCGAATCAATCTCTGACTCTGTCGTGCGCGGACATGTCGACGTGAACGAGCAGGAGCTCATCGTGGTAGCCATCCACGATTCGCTCACCGGCGAGTATTCGTCATTTTCAAGAGAAGAATTACCCAGGCTCTGGCCTATACTCGAGAGCGCAGACTTCCTAATCGGTTTCAACTCAGACTCGTTCGACATACCACTCTTGAACCGATACTACCCTGGCGACCTCACACACATGACTTCGCTCGATCTGCTAAGCGAGGTGCAGAAGGCGCTCGGCCGGCGCATCCGCCTGCAGTCGCTCGCTGAAGCGACACTCGGCCGCGGCAAGTCTGGCGACGGACTCAAGGCCGGTGTGTGGTGGCGCGAAGGCAAGCAAGACCTGGTGCGCGAATATTGCATCGAGGACGTACGCATCACCCGCGAGCTCTACGACTATGCGCTCGAGCACGGCAAATTGAAATACAAAGACCTTCGCGACAAGCGCGACATCAAGCTCGACACCTCCCAATGGGGCGAACGCGGGACAGCCCTACCCTCTCTCACCCACGCGCTGCAGCTATAGACAAATAACAGAAAAGCATATATAGTGCCGTCAGAGTTTTTTGTTCTTAGAAGTTCAAATCGCCCAAATAACGGGCTAACCATTACGAAAAGGAGGAAAGGGATGAACGACATGCAGATGGGAATTTTGCTTATGTTTGGATCGGTAACATTGATCGGGATCACCGTAGGCTTCTACACAAGTAAACATGGCGACATCGGTAGAGGCTTTACTTTTGGCAACGACGACGAATCTTCTGAAGAAGACTGGTTGAAAGCAATTATGTTGTACGTCATTACGGCGTTCATCTATATCGTGGGGATACTTACATTCCAACCGGCAGCCATGACCAACCCCTATTACTCGCCATGGATATATGCCCCTGGAGTAATATGCTGTGGATTTGTGATGTTGATTATCGCGATAAGTGTGTTTGCCGGCATATTCGATGAGATCAAAAAATGGGCAAGGTGGTATGTCACCATCAGCAACAAATGATCGCGGAGTAATCGCCTTACCGACCCATCGCATCATCAAATTAAATCGCATTACCGCATCACCCCACGCGCAGGAGCACCGCTCCTGCGCGTTTCTATTTCTATCTATTTATCCCCACCCAAATGTGGGATTTACGAAACCCCACATATATACTAGTGAGATGGAACTGTGGCATGCGTTAAACCGCGGAGTTGATGGGCGTGATTTATTCCTCGATTCTCGAGATTGCATACGCTTCGTGCACAACCTGTACCAATTCAACGATCGTGCGCCAGCCACTGAACTTCCACGACGCCGTTCTCCAGATTCTGCCAATGTGGGGTTTCGTAAATCCCACACTCGAGAAAAGCTGGTGGATATTCATGGATGGGTGTTGGTGAAAAATCATTATCACCTTCTACTCTCGGAACGCGTTGAGGGTGGGATTTCTTTGTTTCTACGCAAGGTGAATGTAGGGTACGCGAATTATTTCAATGAACGATACGGGCGGAAAGGCACCCTCTTCCAGGGCCGTACCAAGAAGATTCTAATCGAACGCGAAGCGCACTTTCTTTATATTCTTCATTATCTACATCTCAATCCGCTTGATTATCTTGAAGGCACAGAAAACTGGCGTGTGCGTAGTAAGAATGGAATTAAAAATATGAAAGAGGCTCTGGAATACCTAGACTCATATCGCTGGAGCAGTTACCTAGACTACAGTGGTAAGAAAAACTTTCCTTCGATTCTCACCACATCGTTTTTCAAAGAAGCACTCGGCGATCCACACAAGTCGCTTATTGAATATCTGAAAGACGCCGAACTCGATAAAGCCGACCTATCAAAACTGGTTCTCGAATGATGGTATGTAGGGTTTACGAAACCATACATGGAAATGCTCGACTTACGAACCAGAATATACTCATTGGTCAGCTTTTTGGTACAATGCAGGTATGAGCAATAAATTATCTATCCCGCTCGCGATTGTGGCAGGTGGCGTCATTATCGCAATCGCGGTGTATGTCTCGATGCCGAAGAAGCAATCGGCAGAACCTGGCGCGATCAACGCAGCGCTCGTGCGCCAGATTGACAGTACCGACCACATACTCGGAAACCCCGCTGCAAAAGTAATGGTTGTCGAATACTCCGATTTCGATTGTGCATATTGCAAAGTGTTCGACGAAACCATGCATCAGATCATCGCAAACGAAGGCTCCAAGGGAAATGTCGCTTGGGTCTATCGCGAATTTCCACTCACAGAGATCCATCCCAACGCTATGACGAATGCCGAGGCAGCCGAGTGCGCTGCGCAAGCTGCTGGCAATGACGCGTTCTGGGCATTCAAGACCGAGCTCTTTGCGCACCAGCCCATTGACCCGACGCAATATGGCACGTACGCACAGACAGTCGGTATAACTGGCGACACATTCGCCACCTGCTATGCCAACGCTTCGACGACCGTATACAAACGCATCACAGCCGATCGCCAGAACGCACTCGACATGGGTGCGCCAGGCGCACCATTTTCAATCATACTAGTCACCGGCAAACTACCAGTTGTCATGAACGGCGGATATTCCTATGACGCCGTGAAAGCGCTTATCGACAAGGCGAGCCGATAGGACAGTTTTCGGTAGTAAGACTTGGCCTAGCGGCCCGGGCGTGACCAATTTTTCTTGAACCGTACTCGGGCTTAGAAAAATGGAAATACTCTTGTGGTGCTGCCGAAAAATATCCTGTCGGCGAGCCGCATCTACTTTCTAGTCAGGAATCCCACAAGATCGCAGTAGTCGCACTTGTCTGGGTCGCAAATAGAGGTGAAGGCGGAGCCATCTGCAACAGCTTTTGCAGCAGCGATGAGCTCGGCCTCGAGCGCAGCGACTTCTGCATCTGTGATGACGAATTTTCGTATGACACACTTCCCTTTTTCATCTGGCTCGACGAAGTGCAGCGCTCCTTCATTCATCATGTATCGCCCATCTTTATCGAGCAATAATTTATAGAACACGAGCTGGCGATAGTAATTCCCATCGCCAGATTTCGTAAGACCCTTGATATCATTTTCACTCTTCGCTTTGCCAGTTTTATAATCAACAACAGAAACCGTGCCATCGCTCTTCATGTCGAGCCTGTCGAGCTTGCCCGTGAGCGGAACTTCGCCCACGCCCGGCACCGTAAGCGATACGGTTATCGAGAATTCCGATTCATGCGCATCCGCCATGTTCACGCCTTCCTGCGTGAGATATGCGCGAAGCGCATCTTCACCAGCCCTCATCAATTCTTGCCGATCAAGAGGAGCGAGCGGTAGGCGTGAGAGCTCCGCACAGAAAGAGCGCGCAGCTTCCACGACAGAGGCATCACCGTTTTTCAGCGTGTCTGCATATGCCTTGAGACCTGCGTGCATCGCAGTGCCAAACATCATCGGCAAGTTCGGTGCGTCAGGTATCTGGATCAAAGAGCGGAAGTAGTATTGCCACGGCGATGCGATGTAATTATTAAAACTGGTCGGCGAGAAGCCGCGCAAGAGCAGGCGCTCTTTCAAGAAATTCGTGTCTAAGATAGTGCGTGGCTCGTATGACGCAGCAGCAGGAATACACGCAGCGGGTATTCCTGCTGCTGCGTGTCCCTGCATATCAGACAGAAACCGCAGAGGCGTCTGTGCTCGCCCCTCATCGGTTACGTCTGAACGCGTGATGAGCACACCATCGCGTGCGCGCGTGAGAGCGACATATAGCAAACGGCGCACGTCGTGCTCATCATCTTCTTTCTCAAGTAACAGAGAAAATTCATCTGACTTCCCGCGCATCCACTTCTCATCGGTTGCATGCGCGATTATTACATATGGGAACTCGAGCCCCTTCGCTCCGTGCACCGTCATGATCCGCACACCTGCGTGCTTGGTACGCGCTCGTCGCACACGAAGCTCGTGCTTCTCGATGAGCGCTATGTGCCTGAGCAAATCATACGCTGTCGCACTAGGTCTCTCGCGAGCGAGCAATGCAGCCTCATCCATGAATCCTTGATACGCCTCATATGCATCCTCGCTCTCTGCAAGCGCGAGCACTCCAGCTACGAACCCGCTCTCGCTAGCTAGGCGCGCCAGCCACGCGACCACTGTCGTAGCAGACATTTCTACAGACATTTTTTTCAATTTCTGCACCCATTCGCGCATCTCATCTGTACCATTTTCCTCGATGATCCTCACAAGAGGTTTCCCATCGCGTGGCACCGCTAGCAATCGCATACTATCTACGAGCGACATCGGCAAGCCAGGCAAGAAGAGCGCTCGGGCGAGTGGCGCGTCCTGCGAGAGATCGGTCAGAGCCCTGATAAGCTCGATGAAAAGCCCGACGACTGGGTGCGCAAGCGCACTTATCTCTGCACTCACATGGTCCTCGGGTATGCCAGCAAATCGCAAGTAGCTTGCAAGCGCGAGCACGTCGGCGTTCTTCTTGGTCAGTATCGCAATGCTTTCATAAGGTACGCCAGACACATGCACCTTCTCGATATATGCGCGGATAGTCTCGCACTCTTCGCGCGGCGTGTCGCACACGATTTCTTCTATTGTACCGCCTGCACCGCGCACAGCAGTAAGTACCGGGCGTAACTTCGCGTCTGGTAATGGTGCCGGAGCAATCAGCTCATGCGCAGCTGCGAGTATTTTCGATGTCGAGCGATAATTCTCATCGAGCGAAATTATCTTAGCGTCAGTG
>JBAYJU010000005.1:0-33456 GCA_041664865.1 Minisyncoccota bacterium | reverse complement strand
GTCGCCTCAAAGAATCCGATTCATTCATACATACGAGCATATCATCTCAGTCGAGAATCTTCTTGATGCGTGGAAAGATTTCGTGAAAGGGAAGAGAAAACGCGCTGATGTACAGGAGTTTGAGAGATATCTAATGCGGAATGTATTCGATCTGCATACTGATCTCGCATCCGGCACATACCGTCACGGCCCATACGAGCACTTCAAAATAAACGACCCTAAACCTCGTGACATACACAAAGCAGTAGTGCGAGACCGGCTTGTGCACCACGCTATATACCGAGTTCTCTATCCATTCTTCGATCGCACGTTTATTCCCGATTCGTACTCATGTCGTAAAGATAAGGGAACACACAGAGCGATGAACCGCTTCAGGGCATTTGCTCGCAAGGTATCCAAGAACGACACTCGCACTTGCTGGGTACTCAAATGCGACATACGCAAGTTCTTCGCATCTATCAATCAGGAAATCTTGATGCAGATAGTACGCACATACATACCAGATGAACGCACTAATGCACTCATCGGAAATATCATCGGCAGTTTCAACTCCGGCATCTCAGGCAAGGGCCTCCCGCTCGGCAATCTAACATCTCAGCTACTAGTGAACATATACATGAACAAGTTTGATCAGTTCGCCAAGCACATGCTCAAAGCTAAATACTATGTGCGGTATGCTGATGATTTCGTATTTCTATCAACAGACCGCGACTGGCTCGTATTGCTTCTGCCGCAGATACGCGAGTTCCTCAACAAACAGCTCAAACTAGAGTTACATCCGAACAAAGTTTCCATCGAGACTCTCTCTTCAGGTGTGGACTTCCTCGGCTGGGTGCATTTTCCGGATCACAGAGTGTTGCGGACGAGTACGAAGCGGAGGATGTTGAGAGCGATTAGTGGGAATCCCAGCGATGGAACCGTATCTTCATATCTGGGTATGTTGAGTCATGGGAATGCGAGGAGGCTCTCTGAGCTAATTCCACAAATCGCGCCGACAGCAGTTTTGCACAGATACCGCGAATAATGCTATCGCGATGTGAGTCTGGTAGCGTATACTGATTATTGAAATGGCTCTTCTTCCTACGATACCTACATCATTCGTTCCGCATGCGACATTGTCTGACAATCGTCATGTCCGTACTGATTTCGGCAACGCGTTCGGTTTCTCCGCATACATAATCCTCGGCATCTCATTTGTGCTGGCGCTCGGCGTATTCTTCTACGGGCGTATCCTAGCCGTGGATCTTGCAGCTAAGGATGCTGCTCTTGTGAAGGCAGAGGCTGCTATCGACCAAGATACAGTCAAGGGTTTCGTACAATTGCGTGATCGTCTCAATGCCAGCCAGGCGCTTCTTGAGAGTCATATTGCGCTTTCTGGCTTCTTCTCTGTGCTAGAGACAACTCTTCCTGCAACGGTTCGTTTTTCTACTCTCCACATCTCTATCGATGATGCTGGTACAGCTACGGTCGAGGGGGCGGGCGTCTCTAAGAGCTTCAACGCGCTCTCGGTCGCATCTGCCGCGTTTGCCGCAGATGGGCGTATCAAGGACGTCATTTTCTCTAATATGAGCATCAATAAAAACAGCTCCGTATCATTCGATTTCTCCGCCACGCTTGACCCGAAGCTTCTCGTCTTCTCACCGAGCGCGAAAGCAGAGGCGCCGATTATTCCAACTAACGCCTCATCCTCTTCGGCCACTACCACACCACTATGAACAGCCGCATTTTACCAGCGATAGCACTCATAATTGCCATAGGCATATTCTTCGCATATGTGCACCCGGCATGGACCGGTTCGATAGCAGCCACCAAGACTGCTATTGCGAATGATGAGCAGTCACTTGATTCTTCGAAGAGGTATGTGGAGCAGCAGAATCAGCTCCTAATCGCACGCGACAATATCGACTCTGCGCACCAGAAGGCAATCGCTACATTTCTGCCAAGCTCTGTCGATAACGTAAGACTCATCCTAGACCTGAATGCTTTGGCGTCTAGGTCTGGTATATCAGTTGCGAATATCGATGTCATAACTGGGTCATCGGCTTCTACAAATGATCAGCGTTCAGACGCATTGCCGTCCGCTGACGCAAGCCCGGTCGATTCTGTGGATCTATCCCTCTCTGCGACTGGCACACTCTCAGCCATGAAGGCGTTTCTTGTAGGGATAGAGAAGAGTGCGCGTCTTCTTGATGTCCGAGATCTTACTGTGAAGGGTTCTGATACTGGCGTCTATGACTATGAAATGACGCTTAGTCTATACTGGCTCCGCTAAGAGCGATTTATTGCCCTATGAAATCAAACACAACATCCATAATAATAGTAACGCTCATCGTAGCCGCTGGCGCATATTGGTATTTCTTCGTGCAGACTGGGAATCAGCCACCTCTGACGGTGACTTCCACATCTGGCAACGCTACTCAAACGAAGTTTCAGATGCTTGTAAGCCAATTACAACCAATCTCATTCAACACGGCGATTTTTTCCAACCCAAAGTTTAATGCACTTATTGATATCACTACTCCAATCTCTCCAGAGCCGTCAGGGCGCCTTGATCCTTTTGCACCGATTACTGGCGTGACTGGGCAGTAATATCCGTAATGAATTTCCTCGGAGCACTCGTTGACAAAGGGATTCTTTCAGCGAAAGCTCGCGCTGAAGTCGAGGCTGCGGTAGCAGCCAAACGCCCGCTAGCTGAATCGCTCTCTGAGCATAATGTCGTGCTTGCAGATGCGCTCACTACTGTTGGCACTATATACGGGATACCTGCTCGCGTACTCGGCAACCCACCATCCGATCAGGAAGTGCTCAGCTACATTCCGCTCGAATCAGCGCTACATTATGAGTTCGTGCCGCTTACTATCACAGATGGTGTGCTTGAGGTCGGCGTCACTGATCCGGATAACATAGAGATGATTGATGCCTTGCAATTCATTTCCGGCAAGATAGGTATACCGTACAAGATAGTTCTCATTACAAAAGAAGATTTCGAGCGAGTGATAGATGCATACCAAAATCTCTTCGGCGAAGTCGGCAAGGCACTTTCTGAATATGAGACTACGAAAGAATCTGGCCCGGCAGGGGAGAGTATCTCTACCGGTTCTGGTTCTCAAGATAAGGAAATCTCCCTGTCTAGCGAGGAATTGAATCTGTCCGGTAAGGGGGAAAAGTTGAAAGAAGACGCTCCGGTGACGAAGATTGTCTCGACGATATTGCGTTATGCCATCGAAGGTCATTCGTCTGATGTGCATATTGAGCCGACGTCGACGAAGACGCGAGTGCGTTTCCGTATGGATGGCAGCCTCCACACGTCGCTAGAGCTCCCGGGTAAGGTGCACGAAGCAGTTGTGGCCCGTATCAAAATACTTGCTAAACTACGTCTCGATGAGAAGCGGAAGCCGCAGGATGGACGCTTTTCCGCGACTGTCGATAAGCGCCGTATTGAT
This sequence comes from Minisyncoccota bacterium, assembly GCA_041664865.1. GTDB lineage: Bacteria > Patescibacteriota > Minisyncoccia > Phycocordibacterales > Phycocordibacteraceae > C7867-001. Next base: position 30,013 of record JBAYJU010000005.1, on the reverse strand, counting down.
TTCCGCATATCCACATTCCCAACTGAATTCGGCGAGAAGGTAGTGATGCGTATTCTTGACCAGTCAGACGCGACTGCCACACTTGATTCGGTCGGATTATCAGCGAACGATCTCGCACTGGTTCGCGGTATGATGAAGGCTCCGTATGGCATTGTGCTCATCGCTGGTCCGACTGGCTCGGGTAAATCAACGACTCTATTCGCCATGCTCTCTGAGCTCGATCGAGAGAAATTCAATGTCGTATCGCTCGAAGATCCTGTCGAATATGAAATTCCTGGCGTCGCTCAGAGCCAGGTGCGGCCCGAGATAGGCTACACCTTCGCAAGCGGGCTTAGGTCTATTCTCCGACAAGACCCAGATATCATCATGGTCGGCGAGATCCGCGATAAGGAGACTGCGGTGCTGGCAGTCCAGGCGGCACTCACTGGACACCTCGTATTCTCGACTGTACACACGAACACCGCAGCCGGTGCGATACCTCGCCTTATCGATATGGGTGTCGACCCGTTCCTAATCGCACCTACCTTAGTTGCCGTAATAGGGCAGCGTCTCGTACGTCAATTGTGCGACGGCAGTACTCCATTCCCAATCACAGAAAGCCTAAAAGACTTTCTTGACCGGGAATTCCTCGACTTGCCGGAAGAGTATCGTGCGAAACTACCGCCATTTAAGGATTTCTATCACGCTACTCCTACGCAGACTTGCCCTAATGGCACGCGCGGCCGCCTAGGTGTTTTCGAGATCTTGCGCATGAACAAGAATCTTGAGCAGATCGTGCTCAAGGAGCCAGTTGAAGAAAAGATCTATGCAGAGGCTAGGGCGAACGGGATGATAACTATGCGTGAGGACGCTATTATGAAGGCCCTCGAAGGGCGGATACCATTTGAGGATATTAATTCGCTCGGAGGGGAGCTTTTCCCCGAGACACCAAATAGTTGACGCGTGGGTGTAGTATAATGTCAGTATGGCTTACCACATATATCTTGTTGATGACGATAGATTTCTCCTGGATTTATACGCTATGAAATTCAAGAATGCTGGACATGAAGTGTTAGCGTTCAGTGATGGTGAGTCTCTGATCACAGCTCTCAAGAAGGATGGCGCTGTTGCACCAGACGCTATTTTGATTGATATCATCATGCCTGGGATGACAGGGTTTGAAACGATTGAAGCGGTTCGGAAGGGGAACCTGGCGAAAAGCTCGAAAATCATCTTTCTTACGAACCAGGGACAGGATGCCGATATCGAAAGGGCAAAACAGCTTTCCGCTGATGGATACATCACGAAGGCATCCGCGATCCCTTCTGAGGTATTTGCAGAGACCATGCGCATTATTGGAGCCACAACTGTGCCCAACACATAGACGTTATGGCAGACAGACTCCTCGAAGAGCTACTAGATACCGTGGTCAGCCAGGGCGGATCAGATCTACATATCTTCTCAGGAGGATCGCCAGTCGTGCGTGTGTCTGGTGCTCTTATTCCACTCACGAAATATCCAGCGCTCTCTAGTGAGCAGACTGAGGCTATGTTGAAAAGCATAGTGCCAGAGGGTCGGTGGGAGTTCTTCAAAGAAAACCAGACAATCGATTTCTCATATGCGCATGGAGCAGTATACCGTTTCCGTGTGAATGGGTACCGTGTGCAGGGCACTACGGCGCTTGCTCTTCGGCTTATTCCTCACACGATGCGTTCATTTGCCGAGTTGGGTCTCCCGCCTACCCTAGAGGTTTTCACTCAGCGCAAGCAGGGTTTCTTTCTGGTCGTTGGTCCTGTGGGGCAGGGGAAGTCGACTACGCTTGCGGCGATGATTAATCGTATTAATGAGTCGCGTGCGGAGCACATCCTCACCATCGAAGATCCTGTAGAATATATTTTCACACCGGACAAATCTGTCATTCAACAGCGCGAGGTTTATGTGGATGCGCCAGATTTTCATAAGGCGCTTCAGAGCTCTTTCCGCGAGGACGTCGATGTGATTATGGTCGGTGAGATGCGCGATTACGAGACCATCTCTTCAGCTGTAACCGCCGCTGAGACAGGACATCTTGTGTTCTCCACTCTCCATACAAACAATGCCGCTCAGACCATCGATCGTATTATCGACATGTTCCCAGCGGAGCAGCAGTCTCAGGTGCGTGTGCAATTATCGGGAAGTCTCATAGGTATTTTCTCACAGCGTCTTGTCCCACGAATATCTGGAGGGCTTATACCTGCGTGCGAGCTCCTCATCAATAACAATGCCGTGAGCACGCTTATCAGAGAGGCTCGCACGCATGAGGTCAGCTCGGTAATCCAGACATCCTCACAGGAGGGAATGATGGACATGGACCGTTCACTTGTGGAGCTTGTACGCCAGGGCGAGATTACAGTCGAGCATGCATATGAGCACGCGTCAGACCCGAAAGCTTTTGAAACTTATCTGTAATTTTACCCGACATGCTTTTCTCTTATCACGCGATTGATCAGGATGGACACGAACGAGACGGGACCATCGAGGCGCTCTCGCAAGAAGTCGCAATTTCGGCATTGCAAAGGCGCAGCCTAATCATCTCGGCAATTACATCCGCAGAAAAACATTCCGCACTGGAGTTCAATCTCCCGTTCTTAAATCGCATCAGCAACAAAGACATTGTCATCTTATCGCGCCAGATCGCGACATTGTTTGAGGCACAAGTATCTGCTCTACGTGTCTTTCGTCTACTTGCCGCTGAAGTAGAGAATAAGAACCTAGCGATAGTTCTCTCTTCCATAGGAGATGACCTGCAGGGGGGTATGCCCATCAGCAGAGCGCTGGCACGGCACCCTAAAGCCTTTTCGGTGTTCTACGTAAACATGGTCCGCGCAGGGGAAGAGTCAGGCAAATTATCAGAGACGTTCGTATATCTAGCGGATTATCTCGATCGTACATATGACATCGTAAACAAAGCAGAGAACGCGCTCATTTATCCGATCTTCGTCATAGGAGTCTTCTTCGCCGTAATGGCGCTCATGCTCACGCTTGTCATACCGAAGATAAGTGCCGTCCTCATAGATTCTGGCCAACCTGTGCCTATTTATACGGCTATTATCATCGGTTTTTCTAATTTCTTAGTCAGTTACGGGATATTCGTACTTATCGCCCTTATCGCTGGTGGTTTCTATATCTGGGAGCTAAGCAAGACTGCGAGCGGTAAGCTTATACTCGATAAATTAAAACTCTCAGTCCCTTATGTGGGCGAGCTCTATACCAAGCTCTATCTAGCTCGTATTGCAGACAACTTCTCCACAATGCTCCTTTCCGGAATCTCAGTCGTAGAAGCTATAGAGATCACTGGTTCAATCGTTGGGAACGCCGCTTACGAAGAGATTCTTGCAGACGTCGCCACTTCAGTGAAAGGTGGCTCATCTATATCTGATGCGCTTGATAAGCACGCTGCAATCCCTGGGATTATGGTCGCCATGACTAAGATTGGGGAGGAGACAGGCGAGTTGGGGAAGATTCTTACTACACTTGCGAAGTTCTACAATCGCGAGGTGACCAATGCTGTCGATACTTTGGTGGGTCTCATTGAGCCTATTATGATTGTCGCTCTAGGGCTCGGCGTCGGTGTCTTGCTGGCGGCAGTCTTGCTGCCTATCTATAATCTCGCTGGATCTATCTAAAAGTTGTCCACACCCTTGTTACACTAGAGCCTTGTATGGCGTACAATTGAGACATTAACTGAAAATATATATAATATGTACAACAATCGTTCCCGCGGCTTTACACTAATCGAACTTCTCGTCGTAATCGCAATTATCGGCATACTATCGGCTGTCGTGCTCGCTTCGCTCAACACAGCCCGCTCTAAGGGTAACGATGCAGCAATTCAATCAGACCTGTCTACAATACAAACACAGGCAGAGCTTTTTTATAGCGCTGGCTACACCTATACTGGTGTCTGTTCTGAGGCAACTGTTGCGAAATCGCTTGCTGCCGCATCAGCCGCCAACGGTGGTACCGCTCCTGTCTGCCAGACCAACGGTACTGCATATGCCGTTTCTTCTAAGCTGTCTACTCAGCGCACAGCTGGAACCAATGATTATTGGTGCATCGATTCGACAGGAAGTGTAACAAAAAGCACAACTGCGCTCGCAGCATCTACGTATGCTTGCCCTGCCGCGAACTAGCCGCTCATTAGGACTAATAACACCGCTCATATGAAGACAGGAATCAAAAGAGGCTTCACACTAATCGAACTTCTCGTCGTAATCGCAATTATCGGCATACTATCGGCTGTCGTGCTCGCTTCGCTCAACACAGCCCGCTCCAAGGGTAATGACGCGGCAGTGAAATCAGACATGAGTTCTGTTCGCACACAAGCAGAGATGTATTACGGCAACTCCAACAAGTATGCCACTGCCGCGGCGGCTGGTGTCGACTGTGGTACCGTGTTTACGGCTAATACCATGCTTGCTGATCCGACCATTCAGAAAGCTCTCCAGGCGGCATACAAAGCAAACGGAAGCACCGCATTCTATTGCAATATGGATGCCGCTGGCACAAGCTATGCTATTGCCGTACCTCTCTCAACTGGATCAGGGTATTGGTGTATTGATAGCACAGGAGTCGCCCAGAGCACGCAGGCTGGTGGTGCCACTGCATACACGGCATTGACTGGAGCGACTGGAGCACTCACTAACGCTACCGACTACACCTGCAATTAGTGAACAGGTGACAGTAATATGTTCGAGAAACCCGCGGCAGAGCCGCGGGTTTCTGCTATTATGTGCGCATGATGGTTACTCTTGGTGTGGCTTTCTTCGCGCTCGGCGCAGTAGTCGCTAGTTTCATAGGCGTGCTTGTGGCTCGGCTTAATACCGGACAGAGCTTCCTCACTGGCCGGTCTCATTGTGACGTTTGCAATGCCACGCTTGATTCGTGTGCGTTGGTGCCGATTATCTCATACGCAGTCTCTGGTGGACGCGCACAGTGTTGCGGGGCGCATATTTCTATCATGTCTCCAGTCACTGAAGCCATCCTCGGCGGACTCTTCGTGCTCTCATACTTAATGCTCGGTCTCTCTGCTGAACTCCCGCTCATGCTCTTATCGATCAGTGCACTACTAGCTCTTGTCATGTACGACCTGGTGCACCAGATATTGCCGCCGTCATTGCTCTGGATATTTGTCGCATTGAGCGCGGTGACCGGCTTCCTTGGATCGATATCCGTCACAGATTTTTACAACACTCTTCTTGTTGCATTTGTCATAGCTATGAGTCTCGCCGCTATGCATTTCTTCTCGCGCGGTCGCGCGATGGGCCTAGCAGACGCCCCGCTTGCGTTCGGGCTGGCGCTTCTGGTGGGTCCGGCGGCATTCCCAGGGTTCATATTTTCATTCTGGATAGGGGCAGTTGTCGGCATTGCTATATTGTTGAAGCGGCCTAAGGGTTCTAGAATGGGTGTAGAGGTACCGTTCGCGCCTTTTCTAGCCGCAGGTTTCCTCCTATCGTACTTCACACAATGGAATCCATTCATCTTCGTAGAGGTTTTTCACTGATCGAGCTTCTCGTGGTGTTCGCGATTATGACTGTCATTACGTCGGCTGTGCTTACCAGCCAGAGTTCTTTCAATAAAACGCTTACGCTCGCAAATACGGCATACGATGTCGCGCTGTCTTTGCGTTCTGCTGAGGGTTTCGGGCTGGGTTCTCGAACTGCTGCTGGTGTATCACTTGGCGTAGGGTATGGCATACATTTCGATGGTACTCCGACAAGCTCGTATACTCTATTTGCAGACAAAAATGCTCCTAATCCAGCTATGTGCCACCACCTTCCGCCGTCTGGAGATAAGGATGCGCCGGATGCTCAGTATGGCAATTGCGAATATGACTCAGGTGAAAAGATCTCAGATTATACGATCGGAAACGGGATTACGATAAGTGGTCTCTGTTCCCGTAAGAGTTTCGGCGCATGCACGCCTGCCACATCACTCGACATCGTGTTTGTGCAACCAGATCCAAAAGCATATATGAGTGCGGATGGAGCATATTCATCTGCGATAACATCGGCTTGCATCACGCTCACATCAGCTCAGGGCGGTTCGTATTATGTCTCAGTCACATCCGCGGGAGGGATAATGGCAAGTGCCACGTCATGCCTATGATAAACAACCGAGGATACACCCGCACACCCAGTTTCGCATTGCGCGGTAGCGCAGGGCGTGAGCCAATGCGAAACTGGGTGTGCGGGTACACGCTTGTTGAGCTTATGGTTGCGGTGGGTCTATTTGCCATAGTCATGCTCCTGGCTTCTGGCGCATACCTAGTGATGATCGGTCTCAATCGGCAAGCGCAGGGAATCGCGACTGGTATCAACAATCTTTCTTTTGCTCTCGAGACGATGACGCGCAGCATACGCACAGGCTCAGGGTACACATGCCCAGGAGGTTCGGACTCATGCTCGACAGATACATTTTCATTCACGAATTCTGGAGGTACGGTTATTAAGTATTCTCTATCGGGCTCCTCAGTTCTTGAAACATCTGGCGGCTCGGTACAGAACACGCTTACTGACTCGTCTGTGAAGATAACATCTCTCATGTTCTATGTCGTCGGGGCCAATCCAGCATCAGCTGGTAATCTTCAGCAAGCGCGCGTAACTATGATAGTTTCGGGCGAGGTGTCTTCGAGTGCAAACAAGGCTCCGCAGACGTTCGTCGTCCAGACAGGCGCTACTATGCGCCTACCTGATATTGCTCCATGAACATGAAAAAGGGATTTACTTTAATTGAAGCTCTGGTTGCCGTGACTATCCTCACGCTCGCTGTCTCTGGCCCTCTTATGGCGGCGAGTCGTGCGATTGTAGCGGCTGAGACATCTCGCGATCAGCTCATCGCATCATATCTTGCACAGGAAGGTATAGAATATATACGCGCGATGCGTGATGATGAATATCTCAAGCTTTATACCAGTGGAGACACTACTGGTGCGTGGGCAAATTTCTTGGCCGCGATAAGCAAATGCGTCGGGACGGCTTGTTCATTCGACCGTGCAGGGCCGTCTCTGTCCAGCTGCTCGGGTGCCGCATGCACGCCACTGTACTTGAGTAGTGGCATCTATACTCAACAATCAACAAGCGGTACAAAGACAGTCTTCACTCGTACCTTACAGGCGACAAGTATATCGGCAAATGAAGAACGCATAGTGTCGACGGTGACATGGAGTTTCCACGATGCTTTGTATACGGTTACGGTCACTGACCACCTCACACCATGGCAATAAACCCGCACACTAAGTCGCGCATTGCGCATGACGCATGGCCAGAGGCCGATGTGCGGCTTGGTGTGCGGGTAAAAAATACACAGAAAGGGTTTGCGCTTCTCATAGCTGTCATATTCATGTCGGTGATGCTGGCACTGGGCCTCGCTCTTGGCTCTTTGGCATACAAGCAGACAGTGCTCTCATCAAACGCGGTGGAATCGCAGTATGCGTTTTATGCCGCTGATGCTGGGCTTGAATGTGCTCTCTATGCAGATCGGCACGATGCGTCCTTTATCCCATATCCGGCAAATAGCCAGTCGGCAGTTGCGCCGCCAATCAATTGCGACGGCGTATCGATAAATCCAGAGCCAGATCAGGCTGGTTCGTGGAATGCAAACAGATGGATTATCAAATATAGAATACCTCTTGATTCTTTGATGCCAAATCCGCGCTGTGCCGATGTAACCGTCTATAAATATGATAAGCCAACACCTAAGACGTATATATTCTCTCAGGGCTATGACGTATCGTGTTCGGATGTGGGTGCTGTGGCGCGCTTCGTATCGCGCGGCCTCAATACTCATTATTAAAGTCATTGGAGACTGGTATAGTAGCTATATATGGCTCCCCAGAAAGTGAAGGTACGTGCGGAACAGCTCCGTGAAGCAATAACGAAGTATCGTACACTTCAGCACGAGAAGGATATCTCACCCATCTCGCCAGAGGCGCTAGATTCGCTCAAATACGAGCTTGCGGCACTCGAGGCGGCGCACCCAGAGCTGGTGACCCCTAATTCTCCGACGCAGGTTATCGCTGGCGCTCCTTTGCCGTTCCTTAAGAAAGTCCGTCACGCCGTCCCGCAGTGGTCGTTCAACGATGCGTTCACTGAGGGAGATATACGCTCATTCGATGAGCGCGTGCGCAAGGTGAGCAATGCAGAGCCGACGTATGATCTGGAGTTGAAAATAGATGGGCTGAAGATAGTTCTCACATATAAAGAAGGTGTGCTCACGACTGCTGCGACGCGTGGAGACGGAGTCGTCGGCGAGGACGTCACGCATAACATTCGAACTATAGCGTCTGTGCCGTATCGGCTTGCGCGCCCGATTGATCTCATTGCTGAGGGAGAGGTATACCTATCTCGTTCCGGATTTAAGAAACTGAATGAACTTCGCGAGAAAGCCGGCGAGCCGCTTTTCGCAAATCCGCGCAACGCAGCCGCTGGCTCTATCCGCCAGCTAGACCAGGCCATAGCGGCCGCTCGGCCGCTCGGCGTTTTCGTCTATGATGTCGCTTCGACATCAGAGCAATTTCCGGAAACACAGAGCGATGAGCTCGCGTATATAGCTTCGCTCGGCTTGCCAGTCAACCCGGAACACAGGCACGCGGAGAGTCTAGAAGAAGTCTTCGCGTATTGGCAGAAGTGGCATGGAAGCGCGCGTGAAAAAGTCGACTACCAGATCGACGGCGTCGTGCTCAAGGTAGAGCAGCGCGCGATGCAAGAGGTGCTCGGATACACTGGCAAGGCGCCGCGCTTCGGCATCGCATACAAGTTTCCGGCGGAGCAGGTGCAGACTGTACTCGAAGACATTTCTTTGCAGGTCGGGCGTACTGGCAAACTCACACCCGTTGCACATTTGCGCCCAGTTGCGGTAGCAGGAACGACTGTAGCGCGAGCGACGCTCCACAACGAGGATTTCATTACCGAGAAAGATATACGCATAGGCGATACGGTCATTTTACAGAAGGCTGGTGACGTAATCCCAGAGATAGTCTCGGTCATCAAGGAGTTACGTCCAGCGAAGACGAAGGCTTGGAAGTTTCCGACTCATTCTCCGCTATGCGGCGGCGATGGAGAGATCGAGCGCATACCGGGAGAAGCAGCACATCGCTGCAAAATCGCTGGTTCGTTTGAGCAGCAGGCGCGCAAGCTCATACACTTCGCCGGTAAGCACGCGCTCGACATAGACGGTATGGGCCGAGAGACTGTGAAGCTTCTCATGACGCACGACCTCATTTCAGATTTCGATGATATTTTCGATCTGACAAAAGATGAACTGCTTACTCTCGAAGGATTTGAAGAGACGAAAGCCACGAATCTTATCGAAGCAATCGCGGTGGCTCGTAAAGTTTCTTTCGACCGTCTTTTGATTGGTCTTTCTATACCGCACGTGGGGGAGGAGACTGCATTTCTTCTCGCTACTCATCTTGGTACACTTTCAAAATTGGAGAAGGCAAGCGAAGAAACCCTTTCTGAAATAGAAGGCATTGGGCCAATTATCGGCAACTCTGTGCACACATGGTTTGCACAAGAGGAAAATCAAATGCTCCTCTCGCGGCTTCTGAAACATCTCAAAGTAGCAAGGGTAGTCCTTGCTACGACAAGGGCCTTGCAAGGGCAGACCGTTGTAATAACCGGCACGCTGCCGACGCTCTCACGTGAAGATGCAGAAGCTCGTGTGCGTCGTGCTGGCGGCAAGGCCGCAGGGACGGTCTCATCGAAGACCTCATTCGTGGTGGCGGGTGAAAATCCAGGATCAAAGTATGAAAAGGCACAGTCCCTCGGCATCCCTGTCGTCGACGAAGCCGGATTCCTCAAAAAACTGGCGTCGTGATACCATACGCGGTATGGCAACTACAGGAGATGTACAGAAGCTAGCTGCGCTTGCGCGTATCAAGATAGATGATGCGGATCTAGCGAAGTTCACGAGCGAATTCGACTCGATTCTAGCCTATGTCGGCCAGCTAGAGGCGCTCGAGATACCGACTGATGCGTCTGAATGGAAACCGGCCTTGCGAAATGTGATGCGCCCTGATGGCGAGCCGCACGCTGCTGGAGCCTATACTGAGAAGCTCGTGGCGCAATTCCCATCTAGTGAGAATAATGCGCTCGTAGTGAAGCAAATCATCACTCATGAATAAAAGGCCAAATGAAATGACGATAGCAGAAGCCGCCAAACGGCTACGCGCGCGGGAACTCACAGTACGCGAGCTCTGGGACGCGTGCATCACCGATGCGCAGGAGAAGAATCCGGTTCTGAACGCGTATCTGGAAATTTTCGAAGCAGACGATGTGGCGATTACAGCTGCTCAGAAGCGTGTCGATGCGGAAGGTGAGAATGCGCCAATGCTTTGTGGCATCCCGCTCGCAATCAAGGACAACATTTTGATAGATGGGCACATCGCGAGCGCTGCGAGCAAGATGCTCGAGAATTATCGCGCTACCTATGACGCGACTGTAATAAAGAAACTAAAAGAAGCTGGAGCGCTTTTCATAGGACGCACAAACATGGATGAGTTCGCTATGGGTTCATCGACCGAGCATTCTGCATTCGGGAAGACGCTCAATCCACACGATACTAGTCGCGTGCCAGGCGGTTCTTCTGGCGGGTCTGCCGCCGCAGTCGCTGCGCACATGTGTATCGCTGCACTTGGCACCGACACTGGCGGTTCTATCCGCCAACCAGCTGCGCTTACTGGACTAGTCGGATTGAAGCCGACATATGGTGCAGTATCGCGCTCGGGAGCTATCGCTATGGGTTCTTCTCTAGACCAGATCGGCCCGCTCGCCAAGACAGTCGAGGACTCGCGCATCCTATATGAAGCGATTCGTGGCATCGACACGCTTGATTCGACGACAATACCTGATGGCTTGTACCCTGCACACGAGACTAAGAAAAGTCTGCGCATCGGAGTTCCACGACACCTCCTTGGTGACAGCGTCACGGTTGATGTGCGATCTGCATTCGACGCGATGCTTCAGAAGCTTACAGAGGCAGGGCATACTGTCGTTGATGTGGAATTGCCTACGAGCGGGCATGCGCTCGCGGCATACTACGTCATCATGCCTGCTGAAGTCTCGACCAATCTCGCACGCCTCGACGGCATACGCTACGGCCATGCCGCGCGCGGAGAGACGCTTCTCGATGATTATCTACTCTCGCGCACGGAAGGGTTCGGAGAGGAGACACGTCGGCGTATTCTGCTTGGCACATTCGTGCTGTCGTCTGGATATATAGATGCGTACTACAAAAAGGCGGGTGCTGCGCGCGATGTGTTGCGACGCGAATATGCAACAGCTTTTGAAAAGGTAGACGTAATAGCATTCCCTACGACACTCTCCCCAGCATTCAAGTTCGGTGAGAAGAGCGACCCGGTCTCTATGTATCTCGAAGATATTTTCACAGTGACTGCGAACCTCACCGGCATGCCTGCGATTTCTGTACCTATGGGTACTGTCGATAGGGATGGGAAGTCGCTACCTATTGGCCTGCATTTCACGGCACCGCACCAGGCAGAAAACATGCTATTCGCAGCCGCTCGCGCAGTGGAGATGCACGCAACCTGATTTCTTTCGTTTATACTAAGTGCATATGCAAGCGAATCAGGCCAACGTCGAGTACTGGTTCCGTCTCTTCTATAATTGTATTCGTGGCGCGTGCTATGGCACGGCAGACGCCTCTCAATTCTCTGCATTGCTTGCGCATATATGGCTCTGGATTGTCGTCGTGGGTTATGTTCTCGCTGTCGTAGCACTCGTCGCTATCATCTATATTCTCATTCGTCTCTTTGAATTGCGTAAACGTGAAGACGAGTATTATGGCACTCTACTCCTCGCTCCTGATGCGGATGGTGGTGGCAATCAGCGCTGGCTGCACATCGAAGCTCTTGCTAGCAGTACAAATTCTAACGACTGGCGCACTGCAATCATCGAGGCAGATATACTGCTCGATGACATGCTGTCCAGGCAGGGTTATTCCGGTGAAAGTATTGGCGAGAAATTGAAGAGTGTAGAGACTGCGGATTTCAATACGCTCAGTGACGCGTGGGAAGCGCACAAGGTACGCAATCAGATCGCACACGAAGGGTCGGCCTTCAATCTCTCTGACTCTCTCGCCCGTCGCACCCTCGCCCACTACGAAGCAGTCTTCCGAGAGTTTGAATTAATTTGAGTTGCGTGGCATGCATAAAATGGGTATAGTGTTGTTTATAGCGGGGTAGAGGAGAGGTACCTCGGGAGGCTCATAACCTCCAGACGCACGTTCGATTCGTGCCCCCGCAACACGGTTGTGACGCCAGGAACCAGTACCGTTCCCCGTCAAGGTCAGTACAGTACCGCTCGGCATCACGTACGCAAAAGCCGCCCTGAAGGGCGGCTTTTGCGTCTCCAGTACGATATAATTTGTGACAATGGTAATGAATTCTAAGCTGGCTGTATTTATAAGGAATCTTCATCTTGTATATTGGTTTATCACCCGCCCCACCACTCGTGGGGCAAAGGTCGGAATTTTCAACGACGGCAAAATACTTCTCGTGCGTCTAACTTATTATCCGAAAACGTGGACTTTTCCTGGCGGGACTGTCGACAAAGATGAAGCGCCGCGAGAAGCTGCAGTGCGAGAGTGCAAAGAGGAGGTTGGAATTAGCTTAACTAACCCTGAGCATGTGGGCGACCTGTATCTTGAGCAACAATACAAAAAGGACACGGTCTCGGTGTTTAAAACCATCGTGAATGATACGGCAGTAATCGTGGATGGAAGAGAGGTGGCAGAGGCTGACTGGTTTAGTCTAGATAATCTTCCGCCTATGGGAAAGAATTCAAAAGCGATGCTTGGTCTAGTATTAGGAAACACCCACCCTGCCACTTCTCCTTAGTACAGTACCGCTCCACTTGGTCGTCCAACAAGACGCGTTAAAAATCCTTCAATCTTCTCAAAACAGACCCATACCGGCCCTCAAATCGAGGCTTGTGGACAAGTTTGCTCTGGAATCAAGAAAGTGTATAATGAAGACCTAACCTCACCACCTCTGTCCTCGGGCAGGGGTGGTTTGTTTATATACAACAGAATAGAATATAAAGATGGCTATGGAAACGAAAGAAAGAGTTGCCATCTATTTCGACGGCAGTAATACGTATAACAAGCTCAAGACTCTCGGTCTGCCTGAGGAAGGTAAGCGGTTCGACTTCTCTATATTCGTTGCGCATATCGTCGGCAATAGACATCTTATTTCGAAAAGGTACTACGTCGGTATAGTTCGGAATCATGATGATTCTGAGAAGGGTGAGAAATTGGTACGGAAACAGCAACAGTTCCTTGAAACGTTGCGCTCGGCTGATTTCGAGGTTAAGCCGGGGAAAATTATGTATGACGGCGGTCGTATTCGTGAGAAAGGTGTCGATGTAAAACTGGCGATTGATTTGGTGATTGGAGCGGCCGATAATTTATACGACACTGCTGTTGTTGTGAGTTCTGATACGGATCTCATCCCTGCCATCAAGTATGCCCTGTATAAGAAAAAGAATGTGGAGTATGTTGGTTTCGCAGGAGATCCTTCATTCGGAATGATCAAGGAGTGCAATACACAACGACTGTTCTCACGCGAAGATCTAATGCCATTTCAAAATTTGAAAGAGGCCAAATAAGTCAGTACAGTATCGCCCCTCGTTTTCGTTCCCGCGACTCGCTGAAAGTCTTTCAGTCATCTCAAAACCGACTCATACCGGCCCCCGTTGCTTAAGAGAGGAGGAGAGTCCTTAAAGAACCTTTGGATTGCTTGTGGTGGCGGGTACAGTACCGACACGGGCAACACGGTTGTGACGCCAGGAACCAGTACCGTTCCCCGTCAAGGTCAGTACAGTACCGCTCGGCATCACGTACGCAAAAGCCGCCCTTTCGGGCGGCTTTTGCGTGATAAATAGCTCATCGATCGTTGTCTTTAAAAAATTCTATTTCTTTGGTAAATGGTCGGGGCGTTTGACGCCGCATCTCTCAAAGATTTCTTCGTAAAAAGGAAGTAAGGCTTGCGTAGCGGTTTGTCCCTCTTGATAAGTACCCTCTACTCTTATGGTGTCGCTGAGGCAAACTGGACCATGCCAACTCTGTAAGCGTGCTTTCCCTGGAGCAATCGGAACATGGCACTCACGTCCCTTAACTCCTGTTATACCCGCTTCCCAGTGGTAAGGCGACTGTATGTCTAACAGTCGGAGAAAGCTCACATATTCTTCGAACTTTCTTGTGAACTCCGCCTCGATAAACGGTAGATAATTATCCATGTATTCTAGCCACGCAGTATCAACGCTCCAAATCTCACCTGTTTGAAACACAAAAGCAGTACTATGGGCCCATCGTTCTGTTGCACCCTCTTTGGTTTCGCCGGCGGGGGTATATACACCCCATCCATCTTCTGCTCGAAGCCAGTCAAGCCCACTTCCGTGGGTAAGAGGTATAAGGCTGATCCCGCCATTGCGTTGTGCGGTCTCTTTTAACTCGCGTGGTGTCCACTCTTTATCTAGTGCTTTGGAGGGCATTAGACGAAGCCATATTGCCGAATTGGTTTTGTTTAAAAATACTGGCAGTGCGGGCAGTCCTCTAAAATTCTCGTAGATGCCCAGCTCTTCCTTGGGGGAACGAAACCGGGCAGGGCCATCCTTGGCGGTTGCTCTGGGGAACTCAGGAATGGGTTCAGGCGTTGGGGTTGGTAATGTTGTGAGACTGCTACGAATAGCGACTTTCAAATTTCCTACCAACTTTGCTTTTTCTTCTTTTCTTTGTTCTGTTGAAGCGTCGGGTGTTAGAGTGTAGCGGATCGGGAATCGTAGATGTGAGAGATCAAAAGGCAGAGAGTCACGAGTAGCTTTTCCATATGCTTCGTTCATGACAGTGAGTGCTCTAGCATGACCTAATGACTTCAGTGCCCATCCGTACTCTATTAGGACATTTGCGTTCGGAGTTAAGCGAGCGTCCATACGAGTCCCAGTGAAAGTTATATCTGCAATAACGATTGCCGCTTCGTCTATCTTCTTTAAAATAGTCTCAACAACAGGCGGTTGACCCGCGACTCCCTCGGTATCACTTTCTACCACCAATTCTGCGGACTCGTCGCGTTGAGCTTCACTCACGGTGGTTTCTCCGGTAATTGCTTTGCAAGCCTCCTCAAGAGCTTCACGCAAGAAACGGCGTCCAACATCTTGTGGCGTATCCATCTGCCATGAAAAGAAAATTGTTTTAGCCATATCAGTATAATCACTGTAAATTATACTTTGTCTCTCGTGCGGAGACCATCTTTAAAGTTGCTATTGAGTGCAACACGATTGTGACGTTGGAGTCAATACCGACAGGCATCAAAATCTGTACTGTACCGCCCCGGTGATTAAAAAGTAATCCTAATCATTTTCTTCTGTAAATTCTCGATGCGTGCCTCTTTGGTTGGGTCCGTGATGAACACTCTAGCTGTTTCTTTTGTTCCTACGAATTCAACCGCGACGTCTTTTTTGTTGATCTTAAATGTTTTGGCAAACTCATTTCGTAATGAATTTAGGATTGTCTTTTTGTCCCTGCTACTCGTCTGAAAGAAAAGATGATTACACTCTGAATGGGCATTGACGACTCCGAGTGACAGTTGTTCTGAAGGATCATATGGCTCTTGGATATCCACATGGAAGTATCTTTTCCGAACATCAAAGTATTTCAGTAGCACAACTCTCGCCGTGCTATCCAGATACGCCCACGGGTATTCCAGTCCATTAGGAAGTGGAAATTGGTTCGGGTAAAAAGCTGTCATGTCGTTATAGCTAGAATGAGCGATGTCTCCATTTGACCTTGCATCCCAATATTTTTTGATTTCTTCCGCTTGTTCCTGTGTTAAATCTAGAATAGATGCCGTCTCGTCTACCCGTTCTTTGAACGATTCTTTTGAACTGAGTGTGTTAACGATTAACTCGACTGATTTGAAATGGTAAAGTGCAATCTTTTCATAACTGTCTAGCCGGAAATGCCCGACTGATGAGCCATAAAGATATTTGAGAGCCTTGTTGAATACAGGGTCTTTAAATTCGAGAAGTTCCCCCAAGAATGCATCTGTGCTTTCAACGTGCCAAGTACTTCGTTCTGGTCTATTCGGAAGAAATATATGTCCGCTTTTTAAGTTCAAGCTTACATCTTGTTCGTCTCCGTGCTCATCTAGACGATAGATCTTGTTGACTTGGTACAAGTAGGTTTGACCAGAATACAGTTTATTATCCGTTTTTGATCTTATGTCCTGTATTCCAGCAAGAAAAAGCCTAGAACACAGGTTATCGAATTTTCTTATGGCACCGCCCAAAGCAGCTTCGATCTCGGCCTCCTCTATGTCGTATACAATCACATGGTTAGTGTGGAGTTTCATTGGGTCTACAAAGGGGAGGCTTGTGGCGTATGTTTTGTAGTCACTATGATTCTCAGAAAATTCGTATTGCACAGGCGTAAAACCGCGTCTTTTTTGCTCAGTGATGTCCATCTGTTTTATTTCGCACCCGCTTAAGAGACCTAACGGCAGCGTTTGTCCGTGTATAAGGGCGTAGATCCTGAATTTCTGCATAGTAATCAGAAGTATATATGTTCAGAGTAGTATTTGTTATTCCTTGCTTGCTGGAAGGATCTCTATAAGTTTATTTTTGAGTCGCAATTTACCGCGTAGCTGTTCAAGCAGCTGCCGCTTCTCTTCGACTGATCCTTCTTCGAGGAGATATTTCGCATAGCGTTTGATATCAACGTCCCGCGCTTTCTCCTTTCCTTTTGTGCCCAGCACTTTTGACTGCATATTGTTGAACCGAGCCACTTCCTTGTCTATGAGACTTCGAGCCCCGAGCCGGTCTATCTCGATTTCATCTATGATTCCACAGAGTTGCTCGATGAGTACGTCCTCGCGGATATACGGATTCTTGCATCGTCGATCTCTTGCTCGGCTGCAGACGTAGTAGCGGTAGAATACGGATTCTTTAGTGGTCTGCAATATCTTTTCTTTCTCAAGACAGGTAAGGCCGGAGCCGCATTCGCCGCAAGTCATCATCTTCACGAATGCGAACCCGGTATGTTTCTTTCTTGGATTCGTTTCTTCAACAATCTTTTTTCTGACCTCTTCGAATAACTCTCGCGTGATAAGTGCTTCGTGCTTGCCGACATACCAGTTTCCACTCCCGCGCGGGTACTCAAAGACGCCACAGTAGAATGGATTTTTTAGGATTTCGTAGAGAGTGCCGATACTCATACTCTTTCCGCTTCTTGTGGTGAACTTTATTTCATCTTTAAGCCAGTGATATATTTTCACCCCGCTCCATTTATCTCGCCCTACTTTTTCGAAGATCATCTTCACGATAGGGGAGCGGATAGGGTCGAGTAGATACTCGCACTTATGATCGGAGCGATTGTCATTAAGATATCCAGTTGGTGCCCAGCCGGGTAGCATGCCCATTTCAGCGCGTGTTCGTAGGCCGCGCTTCACATTGATACTCTTGTTATCGTTCTCCAACTTTGCTTGCGAACAGAGGATCATTAGCAGGAATTTCTCGTTCGGATTGTTGGAGAACTTTTGAGTATACGTCTGTATCTGCACGAGCACTCCGGCATCCATGAGATCGACAACTCTTCCGAGGTCGCCAGCGTTACGGCTGATGCGGTCTGCCGCCCATGTCAGGATCCCGTTAAACTTCCCGGCACGCATCTCGTCAATCATCTCGTTGAAAACCGGTCGTTGGCTGGCCTCCTTAGCTGAATGACTCTCCTTTTTAATCACTACAATCTCGAGGCCTTCGCGAGCCGCGAGTGCGGTCATCTCCTTGATCTGTGAGTCGATGGAAAGCGCCTGCATTTCGTCTTGCTCTGTGCTCTTTCTGGCATAGAGGCAGTACCGCACCTTAATAGCCTCCTTGGCCTCTGGTTTAAGCCCAAGAACCCTGTCTGTATCCCCAAAAACCGCTGTATTCATAGCCTTGTGGTTACTTTCTAATCGCACTACCACAATGGATGACAGAACCAGCGCTGTGAGTCTAGGCCGTCCTATAGGCTTTAAGAGTTGGCAACTAATGCTTCAGAATTCATTAAAAATGCTAAAATGTCAGAGTATGACAACGGCTGAGGCGGTTAGAAAAATACAGCAGGAATTCGACATAAATGCGATTTATGCGCGGAGTGTTTACGGCCTAACTTCCTCGGAAGATTTTATAAGTGAGGCCGCTAAAATAATAGGAGAGAAGCCGAAGCCGTTTGTGAAGTGGGTTGGGGGAAAGCGACAACTTTTGAAGCAGTTCAGAATGATGAATCTCTATCCCCCAGAGAAATTCGACTCGGCTAAAGCTCGATATTTTGAACCGTTCGTTGGTGGTGGGGCAGTATTTTTTGACCTATTTCCAAAAAAAGCATTTCTCTCCGATCTTAATTTCGAACTTGTCACTACCTACAATGTAATAAAAGACGACGTTGAGAACCTTATCAAGGTACTTAAGAATCATACCCATAATAAAGAATATTTTCTGAAGGTACGCGCACAAAAAATAGAGAAACTTTCTCCGCTGCAAATTGCTTCGCGGTTCATCTATCTCAACCGCGCCGGTTTTAATGGCATGTATCGCGTGAACAGCCGAGGAGAATTCAATGTGCCTTTTGGGTATAGCAAGAATCCCCTTATCTGCGATGAAGAGAATCTTCGAAAGATTTCGATAGTGCTCAAAGATGTCGAGATAAAGCATCAGGACTATAAACAAGTTCTAAAGAAAGCGAAGAAAGGGGACTTCGTGTACTTTGATCCGCCGTATCATCCAGTGAGTAAAACCGCTGCGTTTACCTCGTACACGTCCAACGGTTTTTCTGAAAAGGATCAGATAGAGCTTCGTGATACTTTCTTGGAATTAAGCAACAGGGATTGTTTCGTAATGCTCTCGAATTCTGATGCCCCGTTTATAAATGAAATCTATTCTGGGTTCAAAGGAATTCGGATCTCCAAGGTGGAAGCTGGTCGAGCAATTAACTCAAAAGGATCTGGGAGAGGAAAAATTACTGAAGTGCTCGTAACTAATTATTAATGCCATGAACAAAGACTTCAATAATCTCATCGCGACCCTTAAAAACTCAATTAAAACTTGGGATTATTTTGTTAACTGGAAGAAGGTTTTCTCTAATGCGTCTGATCTAGAAATTGCTTTAAATAAACTCAATTATCTTCTAGGCAAGGATAATTTGAAAGACGAATTCAAGAGACTTTATAGTTCTAATCCGGACATAGTAAAAGCATTACCCGTGCTTTTAGCAGTCCGAGAAAACAGGCTTGAGATTTTTGATAAAGCTACTAAAAATTCAGAATTCTTTGATTTCTCGGGAAGGGAAGAATCGCCGGAGAGATATTATGAGTTTCTCGAGAAGTCAGGTCTTGCTCGATTGTTCCAAAAGGACGGAGTAAAAAATCTGGTTGACTATGTCATGGGTGTCGAAGTCGGGCTTGATAGTAATGGTCGGAAGAATCGAGGAGGATCTCTAATGGAGGAAATAGTAGAGTCTTTCGTTCGTGATTTTTGTGACAAAAATGGTTTTGAATATCTATCACAAGCAAGATCAACGGCTATAAAAGCCAAATGGAATTTAGATGTAAAAGTAGATAAATCAGAACGCAGTTTTGATTTCGCTGTATTTAATCCTAGAAATAAAAAGATTAAGTTATTCGAAACGAATTTTTATAATGGCGGCGGTTCAAAGCTCAAGGCTGTGTGTGGCGAATTTCGAAATCTTTATGATGAATTGAAGGTGCAGAATATTGATTTTATATGGGTGACCGATGGCTTGGGGTGGCACACAACAAAGAGACCTCTTGAAGAGACTTACAATCACAACGATTATGTTTTCAACCTAAATATGCTCGAAGCGGGAGTTCTGGAAGGGCTTGAGTGGTAAAAATATGCAGGCTGTCAAATTACACCCTGATGAATTTGAATTAGAGTGTACGACTGTCTGGGCGTTCCCACGTCGCGGTAATTGGGCAACGCATAAATCAGACTGGCGGGGGAATTGGGCGCCTGAAGTTGTCCGAAATCTTATCTTGCGATATTCAAATGAGAAAGATCATTTGTTGGACTGTATGATTGGCGGAGGCACGACCGCAATAGAAGCAAAGATACTGAACCGACATATCACCTGCGTTGATGTGAATGAAGAAGCACTCGAAAGAACTAGGAAATCTTTAGAATTCGAAGTTGATAACAAGTCGAAACAGCGGGTGGTGAAATGCGACGCGAGAGATATGAGTTTCATTAAAGACAATGAAATTGATTTTGTGCTGACCCATCCTCCTTATGCAGATATCATAAAATACAGCGAAGGCAAGATTGAAGAAGATTTGTCGGGAATACACGATATAGATGCTTTTGTTGATGAAGTGGAAAAAGTTGCGAAAGAGCTTTATCGAGTGCTGAAGCCGGGGAAGTATTGCGCCATCTTGATGGGAGATACTCGGCGACAGAAAATGTATCAACCTCTCGCATTCAAGGTCATGGAGAGGTTTTTGAAAGTAGGTTTTGTTCTGAAAGAGGACATCATTAAACGACAATTCAACTGCAAAGCGACTGGCTTCTGGGTCACCAGGTCAAAAGAATCAAACTTCCTGCTGATAATGCATGAGCATCTTTTTGTATTTCAGAAGTTAAGTAAAACTCATGAGTAAGATCGACGGTGAGATTCTAAATATTGATACAGCCATCTGTAAAAATATTGAAAAGTTTGATGGAGAGAGGGGCCTGCTGTCACAAAATATTTTGTCCCAGCTTAGGAATTTTGTTGAACACATTTCTCTAAAAGAATATGCTGGCGGACAAGATATCGAGAATACGTACCCAAATATAGAACTAGCGGTTGCCAATCTAAAAACGAGGGGGCAATTAAGATTTTTGAGCAAGTTTCATCGTTTCTTACAAACCGTCGCTTCTCACTATACGCTGGGGGAGGAAAATTCGGAGAGACTGATGCTGAAATATTATGAATATTTGCTCCGAATCAAATCTTATCTAAAGAAGGCATATGGTATAGAAGTCCTTAGTAATATCGATAAGTTTCCTATAAACACCGATCCAGCACTGCAGGAATATTATGAGAAGATCGTCGAGAAAATTGAACATCCAACAACGGTGAGAAAAGTAAGTCCATATAAAGATCGGTACTATGTTCAAAAGATTAAACCATTTTTCGTTAACCACGAAGTATACTACGAAGTCACTTTTACAATAGCGAGTGCAAAGGTGAGTAAGTTTGATAGGGTTATTGCTTTCACGAAGCTGGATATCTCAGACAATTATGCCGTCAAGCTTTCTGTGATACATGACGGCATAGAGGTTCTAGGCAAGAAGATGCCTATTCAGATTATCGATAAATGGGAGGTCTCAATTCGACCGTGTGAATTTGATAATTTCGCTGATATTTTTGGTGAAAATATAAAAGTGGATACAAGAGGTTTGGAGTATAGAAACCTAATGGGATTTCTAACTGAAACTGGCTTAAGTTTGATTGAAGTGGTTAATTCCTCCGATGACTATTACCAACAAATAAGGAAGCAAGTCACCCGTGGCGCAAATGTAACTCATATCTCTGATGTTTTAGATAAAAACAGGGCTTTGATAAGTAAACGTGCTTCCGGCAGCAATGTAATCAGTTATCTGCTTCGTAGTCTAAATAACAAAATAATAAAACTACAGCGTTATCACGAGAAGTGTAATCTGCTGTCGGACTTATATCTCAACATCAAATGCGTTCCGTTCGATCGGATGCCTTTTAATTCTTCGCTGAGAGGACATAATCCAAAAATCCAGGACGTGTTTGATTGTGTTGATTCTGAAGGTCGGGAGCATGAACTTTTTGCGAGGTTTATAAAGAATAATACGGAGAATAAAGGTAAACTATTTACTTCCATAAAAGATATACCGGTCCCTAAAGAGGAGGCGGAATCTCTTGTTGTTACCTACAATGCGAAACTATATCTCCCCAAACACACGAATCGTCGACTGGAGAATTTCAAAGACCATATTTATATAAACGGTTACGAGAGAGACACTTTAGACATCATTGAAAAGCTCCAGAAGTCATCGTCTAGCGGAATAAGTAACTATACGAACTCGGTAGACTCATGGTTGAAATCATCGGCATACAACATTGACTGCAAGGATAAGAAAGAGATACTAAGAAATCTATTTGCAGATTCGGGAGTAGCTTTAATATATGGCGCTGCGGGAACAGGAAAATCGACGCTAATAAACCATGCATCGAACTTTTTCAATGAAAGCAAGAAACTTTATTTAGCAAATACAAACCCAGCAGTCGACAACCTCAGGAGGAAGGTTACTGCACCCAACCGTAAGTTTCAGACGATTGCCAAGTTCCTATCGGATTGGAATCTTGAGACAGAATTCGATCTGCTCATTATTGATGAATGCAGTACGGTCAGTAATGATGACATGATTAAGGTCTTAAGAAAGGCAAACTTCAAGTACTTAATCTTAGTGGGTGACGTATTCCAGATAGAGTCGATAATCTTCGGAAATTGGTTCAATGTCGCGCGATCCTTTGTACCGGAAACGGCCGTATTCGAACTAACCATTCCTTATCGCACTAGCAATCTAAAGTTAATTGAGTTATGGAACAGAGTCAGAGACCTTGAAGATAATATATTGGAGCATATCACCAAGAATGGTTACTCAGCCCGTTTGGATGAGTCGATCTTCGAGAATCTTGCAGAAGACGAGATCATCCTCTGCTTAAATTATGATGGTCTTTACGGTATTAATAATTTAAATAAATTCTTACAAAGCAGCAATGGAAATGCTCCTATTGATTGGGGTATACAAACCTACAAGATTAATGACCCTATTCTATTTAACGAGACAGATAGATTTGCGCCAGTAATTTACAATAACCTCAAGGGCAGGATTGTTGACATCGAGAAATTCGAAGGCCAGATTCGATTTGATATAGAGATAGACAAGGCAATAAATGAATTACAGGCTTCTGGTCATGATTTCGAACTGATTGGAAGTGTGGAAAATGGGAATTCAATAATTCGCTTTCTTGTTAACAAGCAGGGAAATACAGATGAAGATGATGAACCGTTGGATTCTGTGGTGCCTTTTCAGGTCGCTTATGCTGTATCAATCCATAAAGCTCAAGGTCTGGAGTATAGTTCAGTGAAAGTTGTTATCACAAACGAAACCGAAGAGATGATTACGCATAACATCTTTTACACAGCAATAACTAGGGCGAAAGAAAAGTTGAAGATATATTTGACTCCCGAAACAGAGAAGAGAGTGTTGAGTGGTTTCGAGAAATTAGATAATAAAAAAGATGTAGCTTTATTGTCATCAAGACTGAACCCAAGTGAATTGTTTGCGTCAGGTCTCTAGCGCTGGCCGCTACACAAACCTTTGAGTCTAAGCTAGGGTCTACAACGATAGCTGAAAACGAGCTATTATGTACAAGTTCGACATCTGAATAAACAGACCTAAACCCGCAGGAGAAATCCTCGGGCATGGTCGACAATCGTAAGCCACAGAAAACCCGTTATCAGGGCGTGGCTTACGTTATAGGGGGAAACTCCTATAGAGGCCGCAAGGCCTTCCTGGTAGCGGGTTTTGTGCTACCCGCTGCTCAGGATTTACCCCTAACCCTGATGCGGTATGAAAATCAAAATCGGACAGATATATGGGATCGTTGGCGGATTATTTCTGGTAGCCATACTCATAACATCCTCAGGATCATCGAGTTCGCCGAGCGCTGTCGCCACGTCGACTCCTGCTGCAGTAGTCACGACCACATCCATCGACGCTCAAGCAGAGAGTGCTGTTTCTTCACTCACGACCACACCTGTATCTTCAGAAGTTTCTGCACGGGTTAAGTCACTCCCTGTGGAGCAGGAGACACTTCCTGCTCCGGTACAAACTAGTCCGCAATTTCAATACTACGCAGTCACAAGCGTTGTTGATGGTGACACGATCAAGGTGAATATAAATGGAACAGTAGAAACACTACGTCTCATAGGTATGGATACACCCGAGACAGTAGATCCGAGAAAACCTGTTCAGTGTTTTGGTAAAGAGGCATCCAACAAAGCGAAGGAGTTACTCGTTGGTACTAAAGTTCGTCTAGAAAAAGACTCAACACAAGGTGAGCTTGATAAGTACGGTCGCACGCTCGCATACGTCCACCGTGAAGATGGACTTTTTTACAACAAATACATGATTGAGCAGGGCTACGCTCACGAGTACACGTACAACACACCGTACAAGTACCAGACTGAGTTCAGAGCAGCTCAGAAGTCTGCTCAAGAAAATTTGAGAGGACTATGGTCACCTAGTACTTGTAACGGGGATACAACTTCTGATTCAGTAACGACGTCTAAACCCTCGGCAGTTCAAAGCACTGGTAAGTACTACACATCCTCGCACTATAGTGCTAAGTATTACTATCCTGAATCCTGCGATGGTTGGCAGGGTTTGAGTGATTCGTATCTCAAGTCGTTTGCGACACTCGAGGCACTTCTGAATGCATATCCGAGTCGGACGTTGAGTCCTCAGTGCTAGAGGGAATCAGCTCTTGCTCATTAGAAGTTGGCTTGGATTTTTCTGAGAAGTCCCTAAAGCGTATTCCTGACATAAATAGCTTGGTCATATTAAGACTCCTCCGTTCTTCCTCAGTAAGGCTGTCGTCTTCATCTGTAATAACACGTAGTACTTCGCCGATATCTCGGTATGCGTTGCTTATGTTGTCCCACTCCTTACGCTGAAGCTCTTTATCTTTCGGGAGTTTTTCTTCTTGAGAGTGCTGAATGATTACTTTGCGTGTTTGAATGCGATAGTGTGGGTGTCGATAAGTGAGTGAATACTTTATCGCCCCAAGGTCACCCTCGCCAACTTTCTTTAATAATGCGCCCTCGCTGAAGTCCCCGATGTTTATATGCCCGAAGCGAGTGGCTTCATCTGACTGTTTCCTGAATCCCGGATCCTTTTTTCTTTGTCGGTGGTAAGTGGACGGATCTATTCCAACTTTGCGGCAAGCGTTCAGGGCATTCCCGAATCTCTCGAGTTCTTTCAGTAGTTTGTCCCATGTCTTTTTAGTCACCATGTATCTTTAACGGCTTCTTGCCAGTTTCGTTCTCCCAGCGCTTGAGGATGACCTGAGCGTACACTGGACTCTTCTCCATCAAGAAGCATCGTCGGCCAATTTTGTTTGATGCTATAAGTGTCGACCCTGAGCCACCGAATGGCTCGAGCACCAAGCTGTCGCGTTTCGTAAGTACTTTGATATACGGAATCAGAAGCTCGATTGGCTTCGTGCCGAATATAATTTCCTGTCCAGATGATTTCTTGTCGCCCGCATTGTGCTCGATGAAGTCGGTCGGGCAGATCTTCTTTCCTTTCTCATATCCTTCCCAGTGCGGCTTTCCAGAAGTCGCATAAAGCGCCGTCTCGTATTCCTCTTGAAAGAGCGGTTCCTCGTCCTCGAGATTAAGGATTGTATCTCCAGAAGTACCAACGAGAGCAATATCGTTTTTGTTGAAGAATTTATACTTTGCCGAGAAGCCCTGAACGCGGTTCGGTATATGCCAGATGATAGTGTTGCGATATTTCCAATGCTTCTCGAGCTCATTCCAGATGATTCGCAAGTTCTTCGGATTCTCATAGATGATGATAGAGAAGTCGGGCTTTTGGATCTTTGCTACATTTACCATCCAGAGTTCGGTGAAGTTGTCGGGTAGTACGTCGGTCTCAAGATACCGACGGTCTCGCTTGAGTCCGAATCCTTCGGTTGCACCGCCGTGCTTCTTTTTGCCATTGAGATAATCAAGAAGATATGGCGGATCCGTCATAACCATATCGATACGATTGTCGCCTGCAAGCTTAAGCATGTCTGCTTCGATTGTTGAATCGCCGCACATAAGCCGTGATCCATCCAAGTCATATACGTCGCCTTTCTGAACAGATATACTTTGTATGTCGAGCTTCTCAAGTTCTTTTTCCAGGTCGAATACCCCAGGGTTCTCTTCGGCAGGGAAGATGTCATCAAGCTCTTCACTTGAGAAGCCGATATCAGAGAGAATGGAAGTGTCGAATTCTGCGAGTAGTTCTAGATCGAATTCGCCCGTGTTTTTGTTTAGGCGAAGGGTTAATTCTTGCTCTTTGATAATGTCAGGTATGTTCACATACACCACAGGGACCGTCTCGATACCGAGCTCCTTTGCTACCTTCAAGCGGAAATGGCCACCAATCACAACATCCTTCCTTTCCGGGGCAGAGTTGCAGATTATCGGATCCACGACGCCGAAGCGGGTGATTGACTCTTTTAACTGTCTTGCCTGCTCTTCGTCATGCTTGCGTGGATTATACGCAGCAGGCTTAAGGGAGCTGGCAGAGACGTAGGTGATATTTATTGTTTCAGTACGCATGTCTTGTAGTATACAGTGCTCGACAGTGCTCGACAGTGCTCACAACAGTGCACCTGTGGATAGTGCTCGGCAGTGCTACGAAATCGTGCTATCGTATAATCACATGACTGATATAGAGTTGATGAGTAAGGTAAGATCACTGCCCGCGAAACAGCAAATCGCGCTCTGGCTTATCCTCAAGGAATTTCATAAGCCTAAGGGAACATGGTTTACCGCTCTTGAGTTCGCTATCAAGATGAAAAAGTACTTACTTTCTGAAGATCCGGCGGAGCTCGCGCGGATTATCGGAGGTATTATAAGCAGTCTCAAGCGTAACGGGATGATCGAGCAATTTACAGGAGGTCGCAAGCCAGTCTGGCAGGTGACACCGGAGCTGCATAAGAATGCCAAGAAATATCAAGATGCGGTGTTTCCTGTAGTCACGTACTGGGGATCTTAAATGCAATAATTTCGAACTCGTTTTCTGCTATTGCATTCATTGCATTTTGGTACAGTACCGCCGCCCTAGTTGGCTGATCTAAAGCGACCGAAAACCCTTCAAATCATTGGAAAGCGACCCATACCGGCCCCCATCGACTAAGGGGGAAGGAAGGTGCCCTAAAAACCTTGTAACTCCCTATGGGTACGGGTACAGTACCGACTCGGGCAACACGGTTGTGACGCCAGGAACCAGTACCGTTCCCCGTCAAAGTCGGTACTGTACCGGCACCCCTGTTCGGCAGAAAAACACGTCCAAATGCGTGAGTATGTATAATAAGTCCGATATGAACGAAAAGGCGATTGCTCGTGTGATTGCGGAACATAAAGGCCTCTATGAGGTCAAGAATGCCGATGGTGAATACCACGCTAAGGTGACCGGCAAACGAATGCACGAAGCATCATCGAGAGAAGATTATCCGGCTGTGGGAGATTGGGTCAAGATCGCGCCGCTTGGTGACGGGCAGGCCGTGATACTGGATGTGCTGCCGCGGCGTACCATGATTAAGCGGCGACATGGCGATCGTACTACGGAGGGCAGAAAGGACGAGACACAGATTATTGCAACGAACATTGACGTGGCGTTCGTTGTCGAATCTGTGGATCGCGACTACAGCCTAAATCGCTTTGAACGGTATTTCGCGCTGGCAAGAAGCGGAGGGGTGGAACCCGCGATTATCGTGAACAAAATAGATTGCATCTCGGGGGAAGAACTCGAACATAGGCTCGCCGCAATGCGCGAGCGGTTTCCCAGCACCGATATCATCACAACAAGCACGGTGAACAATGAAGGATTGAGGCGGTTGAGAGAATATATTTCCCCCGGAAAGACGTACTGTTTCCTCGGCTCGTCTGGCGTCGGCAAATCGTCGCTTATCAACGCCCTGCTCGGTTGCGCAGTGGTGAGGACAGGAAACATAAGCGAATATTCTAATCGTGGCAAGCACATCACGACGGCGCGACAAATGTATTTCTTAGAAAATGGCGGCATTGTCATCGATAATCCTGGCATGCGCGAGGTCGGTCTCGCCGACGCGGGCGAAGGAATTGAAATTTCTTTCGACAAGTTGTCCGACCTGTCGCGGACTTGCAAGTATTCTGATTGCACTCACACCAACGAGCCTGGCTGTACAGTAATTTCTGCACTAAAAACGGGACAAATTGACGAAAATCGGTACGAGAATTACCTGAACTTGCGAAAAGAAGCGGCGCATAATGAGCTTGGCAAGGTCGACAAGAAAGAAAAAGACCGACGGTTCGGGAAATTCTTGAAGAGCGCGAAGAAAGACCTCAAGCGGTTAGATTGCTTGTAGTAGTGGGTACAATACCGCTCCGCCTATTCGCCACTCAAAACTCGCTGAAAGCTCCTGCATCATCTCAAAAGCGACCCATACCGGCCCCCATTGCTAAAGAGGGCAGAAGAGATGCGAAAGAACCTTTGGATTGCTTATAGTGGTGGGTACAGTACCGCCTCGGGCAACACGGTTGTGACGCCAGGAACCAGTACCGGTCCCCGTCAAAGTCGGTACTGTACCGGCGCCCTTGTTCGGCTAGAAAAGCGAGCAAAAAATAAAATAAGAAGTACATATGACCAAAGAATACATACGGTATCTGAAAGACAATCCGCAGGGCTATTGGTTCAAAGCCAAGCTTTACGGTTGGGGTTGGACGCCAGCGAAATGGCAGGGGTGGTGCGTCATCTTTCTCTATGTCGTACTTATCCTAGGCCTCGTGCTCGTCAGAGAAAAGGACATCCCAGGAAATCCTGATTCGGGAAGCAATATCCTGACGTTCGCACTACCGATCGCTGTCTTGACTATCCTTCTGGTTGTTGTCGCCTATAAGAAAGGAGAAAAACCGCGCTGGCAATGGGGACCTCCAGACAAATACAAAATCAAACGTTAATATATGCATATGGAAAAATATAAATTTACCAGTCTTGCGATATTTATAATCTTTTTTGGGACAGCCCTTTTCAATGCGTTTCAAAAATAGAATTGGATATAGGTGGCACTCTTTTTAGCCTTGGGTATATTGTCGCTTTGGGCTGATTCTCAAAGGAAATAAGAATGAAAACCAACATATATACATGACCAAAGTAATAGAGAACCTGCAAAGAGCCGCAAAGTCCCTCGCACGAGTGCTACACTGAACGTGGTATCGTGTATTGAGCGACTATGAAAATCTTCCTTCTCACACTTTTAACACTTGCAGTCCTGATTACTATCTGGTCACTTATCGGGTACTTTACTTCGAATGCTGAACAAGCGAAATACTCGGTCATTAAGAAAGCTGACGGATACGAAATTAGAAATTATCCAGCTCACATTGTCGCCCAAACACTCGTCGAGGGAGTAGATGTGAATGGGGATGCTTTCAATAAGGGATTCAGCATCATCGCCGGCTACATATTCGGAGGAAACGTTAAGAAGGAAAATATTGCTATGACTGCCCCGGTCATCGCACAAGACTCTTCAGAAAAGATAGCGATGACCGTTCCGGTAACGGCACGTGCGGCCGGTACTTCACAGGTAGTTTCTTTCGTTATGCCGAGCGGATATACGCTTGCGACATTGCCCACCCCCACTGACTCAAGGATACAACTTGTTGAAGTACCTGAACAGAAAATAGCGGCACTTACGTTTTCCTGGTATAGAACCGATTCTCGTTTTGAGGAGATGCAGGAGCAGCTATTCGCCGATCTCGCCCGTGACAATATTGAAATAATCGGAACGCCAATCTTTGCGGGCTACAATCCTCCCTGGACTCCTCCTTGGATGACTCGGAATGAAATAATGATTCAGATTAAATGACTCCAAAGCGCGTTGTGGTGAATGACAAGATGCAGACAGGCTATTCCTACGAACTGTCCGAACCTACAGGCAAGAATTTTGATCCTACATTCAATCCCGACCTTACCACTAAGCAGATGCTCGAACTCGGAGTGTTTGGAGGAGTATACATGCGCGACTCGGTAAAAGAGTTCCCAAAGGACTGGTTTGCGAAAGCGAAGTTCCAGAAAAAAGATTTGCAGGTGCACGACCCCGCCCTTAACTTCTTTGGCGTAAATGCGAGCCAGCCGCTTTCGGT
>JBAYJU010000004.1:0-36025 GCA_041664865.1 Minisyncoccota bacterium | reverse complement strand
GATGTGATTATCGTCGCGTCGGTTTCTGCGATCTACGGTCTTGGATCGCCGGAGCAATATGAGAAGGTGCACGTGAAGATCGAGAGGGGTGCCGCGGAGAATCGCGCGGCGCTTATACGCAAGCTCGTAGGAATATATTTCGAGCGGACGAATGCAGATCTCAATCCTGGTCAGGTACGTGCCATCGGCAACTCGCTAGAGTTCATGCCAGTCAACGAACGTGTTATGTATCGCGTCTCGTTCGAGGGCGATGTCGTAGCACACATCGATCAGCTCGACCCGATCTCGCGTGCGAGGGTCGCGGAACCGAAGTCGGTATTCGTATTCCCGGCGAAGCACTTCGTCACCAGCGAGGATGAGCGTAATCGCGCAATTGAAGACATCAAGCTCGAGCTCGACGAGCAGCTTGCGAAATTCAAGAGGGAAGCGAAGCCACTAGAAGCTGAGCGCCTGAAGCGCCGCACGATGCACGATCTCGCGCTTATACGCGAGCTGGGCTACACCAGTGGCATAGAGAATTATTCGCGCCATTTCGATGGGCGCAAGTCTGGCGAGCCACCATTCACTCTGCTCTCGTATTTTCCGCATAAGAAAGATGGATCTGCAGATTTCCTCACCGTCATCGACGAGTCGCACGTAACTGTCTCGCAGATAGGCGGCATGTATGCCGGCGATAAGTCGCGCAAAGATAATCTCGTCGAATACGGATTCCGTCTCCCGTCTGCGCGCGACAATCGACCGCTCAGATTCGAAGAGTTCGAGGAGCGCACGGGTCAGGTGATATACACGACTGCGACACCAGGAAATTACGAGCGCGAGCATTCCGAGCAGGTCGTCGAGCAGATCATCCGCCCGACTGGTCTCATCGACCCGGAGCTAACGGTGCGTGGTGTCGTCGAGGCGGTTGGACACCGGATGTCCAACCGACCTGAGGGACATCCGGTGTCCACCACCGACTATCCGGGCCAGATTGCAGATTTCATACAGGAAGCCGAGACCGTCATAAAGCGCGGTGGCAGGGCACTTGCGACAACTCTCACCAAACAAATGGCAGAAGATCTCTCAACATTCCTTCGCGAGAAGGGAATCAAAGCGGAATATCTTCACTCCGACGTGAAAACTATCGACCGCATCGACATCCTCACTAATTTTCGCAAAGGCATTTTCGATATTCTCATCGGTGTGAACCTGCTCCGAGAAGGACTCGACCTACCTGAAGTCGAGCTTGTGGGTATCCTCGACGCCGACAAGGAGGGCTTCTTGCGCAGTGAGACATCGCTCATACAGACAATCGGCCGTGCGGCACGAAACGTGCTAGGTCGCGTGATTCTCTACGCCGACGTGATGACCAATTCGCTCGAGAAAGCTATCAGTGAGACCAATCGTCGTCGTGCGATTCAACTCGCGTACAACGAGAAACATCACATCACGCCACTCACAATTAAAAAAGAGATTCACGATATTGCGGCTTCGATGCGTACCGAGCATCAGAAGACGATAGACGAGCTTCTCGTGCTCGATACGCTCGCATATGCAGAAGACCCAAAGGAGTTCATCGCGCGAAAGAGGGAAGAAATGGCATACGCCGTCGAGAAGCTCGACTTCGAGACAGCCGCCATCATCCGCGATGAACTTTACAAGCTCGAGGGGAATGGTCCCAAGGTAAAGAAACCACGCGTACGCAAAGCCCTTTCGGGTTCTTGATTATTGTTGTATAGTCATACCGTACCTGCCCCGCCACGGGCAGGAATTCTATATGAAAAAGACCACAAAAAAAGACGAACACGGGCATCATCTTGGCAGCGAATGGCTGAAGGTGAGGGGTGCGCGCACTCATAATTTGAAAAACATCTCGGTCGAGATGCCGCGTGGCGCGATGACGGTAATCACCGGCCTCTCTGGCTCTGGTAAGTCTTCGCTCGCTTTCGATACTATTTTTGCCGAAGGTCAGCGGCGCTATGTGGAATCGCTCTCGGCGTATGCGCGACAATTCTTGAACCAGATGGCGAAGCCGGACGTCGATGAGATAGTCGGGCTCTCACCGGCCATCTCTATCGATCAAAAAAGTCGCTCGAATAATCCGCGTTCGACAGTCGCGACCGTTACAGAGATTTATGATTATTTGCGTGTGCTCTATGCGCGCGCGGGCCAGCCATACTGCATTCATCATGACGTGCCGATAGTGCGGCTATCGAAAGAGGAGATGATTAAGATGGTATTCGAGCGAGTGGAGACGAAGCGGCGCGCTGGAAGTCAGACTTCAAATACGAATTCTGGAAGTCTGACTTCTTCCGCGCCTGAGACAGTGATGGGCGTCGCCGTAGACAAGAGCGCAGTGACTATTTATGCGCCAGTCGTCGTGGGGCGTAAGGGTGAATACTATCAATTGCTATACGACCTGCTCGGCAAGGGATACGAAAAAGTCGTTATCGACGGAAAATTGCAATCATTGCGTGAGAAGATCGTGCTCGATAGGAATAAGCGCCACAGCATTGATGCTCTCGTCGACTCAATATATGTTACAGAGTTTGCACGCTCAACGCAGTCTGCGCGCGAGCGGCTATCTGAGGCGCTCGAGCTGGCACTGAAAGCATCTGACGGACTTGTGAAAATACAGCATGCCGACGGCACTACCGAGACACTGTCGTCGAAATTCATCTGCCCCGAAGACGGCGCGTCGTTCCCCGAGGTAGAGCCGCGACTATTTTCATTCAACTCTCCATATGGCGCTTGCCCGGATTGTAATGGTCTCGGCACAGCGGCTATCTTTTCTGAGGAGCCGTGTCCGACATGCGAAGGAAAGCGTCTGCGACCAGAGGCATTACGCGTCTTTCTAAAGAGCAAGAAAGATAAAACACTCGGCAAGAGTATCGTCGATTTCACAAACATGTCTATACGCGAGGCGAAGGACTTCGTCGATTCTATGGAGCTGTCCGATATGAAGTTCGATATCGCCGCGCCTATTTTGAAAGAAATCGAGAGCCGTCTCACGTTCATGCTCAACGTCGGGCTCGACTATCTCACGCTCAATCGCTCGGCTGCGACGCTCTCTGGTGGCGAGAGCCAGCGCATACGTCTCGCATCCCAGCTCGGGAGCGGGCTCACGGGCGCGCTCTACGTGCTCGACGAGCCGACGATTGGCTTGCATCAGCGCGATAACGACCGACTCATCAAGACGCTGCTCACGCTCAAGGAGCTCGGCAACACAATTGTCGTCGTGGAGCACGATGAAGACACTATTTATGCTTCTGACTACATCGTCGACATCGGGCCTGGCGCGGGAGTCCACGGCGGCAATGTTGTCGCGAGCGGATGGCTCGATGATCTGCTCACCGCGAAGAAGAATGAAAGCGAGTCGGTCACGCTCTCATACTTGCGACAAGAAAAAGAAATCGTGATTCCTGAGAAACGGCGCACTAGTGAGAAGGGTTCTATAAAAGTGCGTGGGGCGACATTGCACAATCTAGTGAATCAGAATATCGATGTGCCGCTCGGGAAACTTGTGTGTATCACTGGCGTATCGGGGAGCGGGAAGTCGACGTTCTTGTATGACATCCTGCACCGGAATATCGCGGCTCGCTTCGCTCGCCGCGAATCCAAGCTCGAGCACATCGCCTCGCTCACCGGCACCGAATATGTCGGGCGCGCAGTGCTCATCGACCAGTCTCCGATAGGTCGCACGCCGCGCAGCAATCCGGCTACTTACACCGGCGCGTTTACATATATCCGCGACCTATTCGCCGCCACGAGCGAGGCGCGTGCTCGCGGGTGGAAGCCTGGCAGGTTCTCGTTCAATGTCGCTGGCGGTCGGTGCGAAGCGTGCCAGGGCAATGGCTCTATCGCAGTCGAGATGCACTTCTTGCCTACGGTGTACGTGACCTGCGACATTTGCGAAGGGAAGCGATTTATGAAAGAGACGCTCGAGGTCACCTATCGCGGTAAGAATATCTATGAAGTGCTCAAGATGACGATCGAAGAAGCAGAAAAATTCTTCGGCGATATTCCTGCGATAGCGGAGCGGCTATCGAGCCTCAACTCGACCGGGCTCGAATACCTCACGCTCGGGCAGAGCGCGACGACGCTTTCTGGTGGCGAAGCGCAGCGCGTAAAGATAGCGAGCGAGCTGTATCGCTCGATGACGATGAAGACCATCTATCTGCTCGATGAGCCGACGGTCGGCTTGCACTACGAAGACGTGAAGAAGCTCATCGAGATACTCCAAGAGCTAGTGGTGCGTGGGAACACCGTCGTGGTAATCGAGCACAATCTCGATGTGGTCAAGAGCGCTGATTACCTAATAGACTTCGGTCCCGATGGTGGCGCTGGTGGCGGCAGAATTATCGCCAAAGGCACCCCCGAAGAAGTCGCCGCAACCGAAGGCTCCTACACTGGCGAATATCTCGCGAAGCATTTCAATAAGCGCCGCAAGTCGTAATTCGGTTCGTGGTACTCTGATTACAATATGAAAAAAGAACCGAAGATGACAGAGGTTGCGCCGATGTATGTATACGCGACGGAGATGGTCGCTCAGTATTACAAACGCATCAGCCTAAAGGGTAAGCGGGTGCTCACCGTCGCGGGGTCTGGCGACCAAGTAGTGAATGCTCTGTATTATGGCGCAAGCGAGGTTGTGGCTTTCGATATTAATCGCAATGCGCTATTTATGACAGAGCTCAAAATTGCTGCAATACGCACCCTTTCTCTTTCGGAATTCTCACATTTCTTTTCGCAGACACAGAAAGGATTTGATCAAGCGCTCTATCTTAAAATGCGACCTTTGCTGTCAAAGGAATGTCAGAAATATTTTGATCGGCTGTATAAGGAGATTGGTACTTCCGGGCTAGGCGTCTCAGATTATTTCAGAAGCCGAAATAATCTGGTCGACAAAAAGAAAGCGCGAGAGGTAAACGCGTACCTCGCCGATATTGTCGCTTATCGGAAAATGAAAGAGATTCTTGAACACAATCACCCTGTCTTGCGTATCGAGAATGTCCTAAATCTTTCTACAAACGAGGAATTCAGAGGAAAAAAGTTTGATGTAATTAACCTCTCGAACATTCCGAATTATCTTGCCGGGCGCAGCTTCGGCTTAACGGAATCACAGATTCTTTCGTATTTCAAAAAGCTCAAGATGCTTTGCTCAAAACAGGGCGCAATCTTTTTCTATTCCTTCGACAATTCGGTATATCCAAATCCAATGTCAAAAATTGTTCCACCAGCCTCTAGTCCGGCGTTCTTGAAGATGCTTAAACAATCTGGCGCTTTCAGTGTGTCGCAAAAATCATTTCCAGGACTTGATGGTGTTGGGAAGAAGGACAGAATCACTATCCTTGGCCATGCAAAAAAGCGAGCTGAGTAAATTCGATTTGCCGGATGTGCCGGGGGTGTATATGTTTAAGCAGGGTAGGAAAGTGCTGTATGTGGGAAAGGCGACTAGCTTGCGCGATCGCGTGCGGTCGTATTTCGACGATGATCTGATAGCGACACGCGGGCCGCGCGTGGTTGACATGGTGACCAAAGCAGATCGTATCGCGTTCGAGACGACGCCGACGGTGCTCGAGGCGCTCGTGCGCGAGGCTGCGCTCATCAAGAAATATCTGCCGAAAGCTAATACGGAAGGGAAGGATGACAAGACATTTCTTTATGCCGTCATTACGCAAGAAGAGATTCCGCGCGTGCTCATGGTGCGTGGCAAGGATATTGACTTTGCGCAGAAAATAATTGTGGACATCCGGTGTCCACAGAAGCTGAAGGCGATATATGGGCCGTTTCCGTCTGGGGCGCAGTTGCGCGAGGGGCTGCGGCTGATACGGCGCATATTTCCGTTTTTCGATACGCCGAAACCTGTCGGAGCGAAGGGTAAACATCAAGCGGCGAAGATAGAATTCAATACGCAGATTAGGCAGTACCCGCGCGCCTTCGGCGCGCAGGAATATCGTCGCACGATACGGCACGTGATGCTCCTGCTCAGCGGGAAGGGGAAAGAGTTACGTGTGTCGCTCGAAAAGGAAATGCAGCAAGCTGCGCGAGAAGAGCGATTCGAAGATGCGGCAGAAGCGCGCCGCGAATTGTTCGCGCTTAATCACATTCAGGACGTGTCGCTGATCAAGGATGAAAATCTTTCTTCGTGGAAGTCCGACTTCCACAGCAAGGGTGGACATCCGGTGTCCAACCAATCACGTGTCGAAGCCTTCGATACAGCGCACTTATCGGGCACGAACGCAATCGGTGTGATGACCGTACTCGTAGATGGCACTCCGAGCAAAAAAGACTATCGCTCCTTCCGCATCCGCGGGAATGTGTGGGATTTCGTAAACCCCACATCAGATGTGGGGTTTACGAAATCCCACAATGGGCGAAATGTAGGACGTCAGAAGTCATACATTCAGAATGATGATATTGCGTCTCTTAAGGAGATTCTGTCGCGGCGGCTCGCGCACCCGGAGTGGCCGATCCCGAGCGCTATTGTAGTGGATGGCGGGAAGGCGCAGAAGAAAGCGGCAGAGAATGTACTTGCCGAGGCTGGTATCACCATACCCGTCGTCGCCGTGGTGAAGGACGAGCGACACCGCCCGCGAGAAGTCATCGGAGCGCGGGCGGCTAGAATCTCTGAAGCGGATGCTGTCCACGCTAACAGCGAAGCTCACCGCTTCTCGCTTGCGCGCCACCGTGCCGCCCGCTCGCGTCCTTTACGTACAAAATAAAAACGGAGGAACAAGTCCTCCGTTTTGCGTAGATGATAAACACTCAGTGTTTATCATCTTGTTCATTTGCCGATGTCCTAACTAGTTGTCGTCTGCTAGTAACGGCCTATTGGCCCTCGGCACGGTGTTTTTCGTGGCCCACGTATCTTCATGATCTCAGATACGCCAATCGCAAGAATGAACGAGTTGACGCATACAGCTAGAAGGAAGATGGCGTAAGGTTGAAGGCTTTCGCCGAACGTTACTGCAGAGACCCCGACAAATGCTCCAGTAAGTGCTGCTGACAGAGAAATAATAGAATTCGGTGCATTTGTGCAAAAGACACTTGCAAATCCAAAAGCTAAGAATCCCCCGAAAAAGCCAATCAGTGGGTTTATAGTTCCAGTCCATACGCTCGCAAACACCGCGAGGTAGAAGAGTGGCAACATCTTCAGATTACATTTGGACAGTGGGCACACAACGCTCACTAGCATGATGCAGAGTAGTGGGAGTAAGACCAGGAAGCTTGTTGCAGGTCTGCTCTTGGTGTTTTGTGTCGTCCGGGCTGGCAAGTCCTGGGAAATCCAGTGATTGTCCTGGTAGGACACGATTTTGTCTGAGTACCTGGTCTCTGTCATGACCCACGGGAACTTGAATGAGGTGGTTGTCACGCCACTTTTATCCGCAATTTGTTCCGTTAGGAGCTCACCACTTACGAGGTCTGTGGCAACACTGGAACCGAGTCCTTTGGGGACATTTGGAATGCGTGCTAGCTCAGTTGTTTCTGTGACAACAAGCGTTCCGTCCTCAATAGTCGCCACGCGCTTGGCGTGAGCCGGATCATACAAGAGGACGGTCATCACCAATGCCGCCACCACCAACATTATTACTACCAGTATCCTATTCATCTTCTCTTCTCCTTCCGGCCATCGGCCGATGATGTGTGTCCAGCTTCCACTACGGAAGCTGAGTTTGTACTGCGTTCTGAATATATGTTAATGCAAAATAGCGAAATGTCAACTCGACTGGGAATTCACCGCTCTCTGGGAATCTGAGGACTTCGTAAGTCCTTCTGTGGCATCCGGACTTACGAAGTCCAAACATGGGCTATACTATTTCTATGCAAACTATCGTCGGGGTATTGCGCGGCGGGCCATCAAGAGAGCATGACGTCTCGCTCAAGAGCGGTGCTGCCATATTAGCTAATCTCCCACAAGAGCGTTTCATTGCGCGCGACATTTACATCGACCGGCATGGGCAGTGGCACGATCGTGGCAAGGTGACCACGCCCGAGCGTGTATTGCGCCAGCTCGACACTGTGCTCATCGGCCTGCATGGGGAGTATGGCGAGGACGGGGAAGTGCAGAAGCTCCTTGAGCGTTTTGGCGTGCCGTATGGCGGCTCGGACTCCTTTGCGTCATATCTAGCTATGCACAAGCTCATGTCGAAGGTGCGCGCGCAAGAAGCTGGATTGCTCACGCCAGACTCTCGCCACGTAGCGCGTGCCGAGGATGCCGAGACAGTTGCGCATGATGTTACGCGCTCATTTAGCCAGCCAGTCGTAGTGAAGCCTATCGGCTGGGGCTCTTCGGTTGGTATCTCAATCGTTGGTGGATATGCGCCTGTACTATCTGCGATTAACGAGCTCTTCGCGACAGGTGCCACGAGCGTATTGATTGAGGAGTGTATCCGCGGCAGGGAAGCGACCGTAGGTGTCGTAGAGGGTCTGCGCGGCGAAGCACTCTACGCGCTCCCGACAGTCGAGATCATCCCGCCGAGCGACGACTTCTTCTCGTATGATGCGAAATATTCCGGAGTGTCGCGCGAAGTCTGCCCAGGCAATTTTTCCCGCGTCGACACTGAAGAGCTCCAGCGCCTCGCACGCACGATGCATCGCAGTCTAGGGCTCCGTCACTACTCGCGGAGCGATTTCATAGTCACTCCGAAGGGTATTTACTATCTAGAGACGAACACACTTCCTGGGCTCACGACCGAATCTCTAATGCCGAAGTCTCTTGCGTCTGTAGGCGTCTCGCTCCGCGACTTCTTCTCGCACCTGGTCAATTTAGCGCTTTCTTAGGGTTGTGGACCGTACAGGATTCGAACCTGCGACCCCCTCATTGCAAATGAGGTGCTCTACCAACTGAGCTAACGGCCCATACTCGCTACTATATCACCTGTTCAAAATAATTTGAAGTGCCACGTGACCGAATCTATATGGTCCACAAAATTAAAAAAAGGCCTGGATATACAATCCAGGCCTTTTGCTTTGGTAACTAAACTACAACTACAGGACTTCTACCGCATGAGCCGCGAGCCTAGAACGCTCGACACCTTCAAGGGTGATTGTGCCGAAATGTTTCCATCCCCTGAATCGGTCGACCAGGTAGGTCAGGCCACTGCTGCACTCTGACACGTAAGGTGTGTCTATTTGTGCCAGGTTGCCCATGCATACCACTTTGGTGCCTGGGCCGGCGCGTGTGATAAGTGTCTTTACAATCTTCGGTGTGAGGTTTTGTGCCTCGTCTATAACCACAAACTTCTTGAGGAATGTACGCCCCCTCATGAGGTTTAATGATTTGACCTTAACGCGCTTGCGCATATCATCCTTTTCTTGCGTACCACCTCCAATGTCTCGTTCACTGGATCGGCGATCTTTCTTGTCGATTTTCTTACAGATAAAGCCAATGCTTTTTTCCTGAAGGACTTCAAGGTTGTCAAACAGTGCGCCCATCCAAGGATCCAGCTTCTCCTTCTCATTGCCAGGTAGGAATCCGATTTCTTCAGTCCCATCTGCCGGGACAGTCGCTCGGGTGAAGATGATTTCCGAATAAAGATTCTCCTGCTCGAGCGCTGCGGCAAGTGCCAGAAGCGTTTTGCCTGTACCGGCTTGGCCCAATATGGTTACCAAGTCAATCTCAGGATTCATTAGCAGGCTCAATGCCTGAGATTGTCCGATATTTCGTGCGGTGATTCCCTTAACCTGACAACGCATGTAGTCTTTTGTTGTGACGATGGTCGCTGTAGCGGCTTGTTTGTCGCAAGCAATGACCATTGCGTTGAATGGCTTGGTACCTCCCAACGAGATAAGCATGTTCACGGAGAAACTGGAGCAAATCGGGCCACTGAGT
This sequence comes from Minisyncoccota bacterium, assembly GCA_041664865.1. Lineage (GTDB taxonomy): Bacteria > Patescibacteriota > Minisyncoccia > Phycocordibacterales > Phycocordibacteraceae > C7867-001. The sequence continues at coordinate 26,211 of JBAYJU010000004.1, read as the reverse complement.
CTGTAAGTCGTAGTTGGACCTTCTTTACTCGAATTAATCACGTTCACAGATTTCCAGAAGTCATTGGGTAGCTGTACAGCTCCGCTGTATAACTGGTCGGCGTTCTCCACAACCGTGTCTGTACTCCTGTAGTCTTGGACTTCAACACCAAGGGCGCGAGCCTTGAGCCTCATGTTGATGTCTTGACTGACTAAAATTACCGGACGATTGGGATACTTTTTCTGCAAGCTGAGTACAGCTCCGAGTATGGCATTGTCCGCTTTTTTCACGTCCATTCCTCGCGGAAGATTCTTGGGTCTGGTGAAGCTGGTTTGCAGAAAGATGCGCCCCCCATTCTTAAGTGGTATACCACCGGAGATGTCCCTGGGTGTCGCACCAATGAGTATTTCATCCAACAGACGACCAACTTGGCGTGCGTTGTATGACACGTCTGATAATCCGCCCTTCTTTCCATCCATCTCTTCCAATACAGTCATCGGAATTAGGACGTCATTGTCCCCGAAATGAAACAGGCTTCCCGGGTCGTGAAGAAGCACGTTTGTATCCAGCACGAACAACTTCTTGGCTTTGGTTTCTGATTCTGGTGATTTCTTCATCACACATCCTCCTCTGGGGTTGTAGTTTTGTTATGAAAGGAACAGCGCCTCGACTTCTGGTGAGAACAGTATATGTATTTGCTGGATTACGCAATAGTGTGCCAAAGACGCAACGCCCTGGTCTGATTCAGTGCTAAAGTATGGCATACTGTAGTGATGCCACAGAAGACATTTGTAGAGAAGATAATCACCGGGGTCGGGTCGATCGTGTCGCTCGCCATACACACAATGATCTTCGTTGGATTCTTCATGCTAGCGTTCTTCGGATTCGTATCGTGGGACGTGATGCTACTCGTGCTCACCACAATCGTCTCGCTCGAGGCGATCTATCTCGCGATATTCATCCAGATGACGGTGAACAGGCAAGCACAAGATCTTGCTGATGTCAGTGAAGATGTCGAGGACATTCAGGAAGATCTCGAAGAGATCAGCCAGGACGTCGAGGATATTCAGAAAGATGTCGATGAGATTCAAGAAGACGTCGGCGAAATTCAAGAAGACGTCGAAGAAATTAACGAGGAGGATGAAGAAGCAGAGGATACCGAGAATCAGCAGACGGTTGCGCTCGAACAGCTCACGCGAGACGTCCAGAGAGTGCTCGCAGACCTAGAACAGCTCAAGAAGAAGGAGTGAATCTGGGAATACGGCTTGAGTTCTGGTATGGTATTGAGTGTTCGCGCTCCTAGCTCAGTTGGTTAGAGCGTTCGCTTCACACGCGAAAGGTCGCAAGTTCGAATCTTGCGGAGCGCACAAGCGCAGATTGCGCGAATGAGGTGTCTTGTGCCGGGCCGGAGTATGCCGGTCGTACGCACGATTCGGGTTCGTGTAGACCGAGTTCAATTCTCGGCGGCCCGACACAAGACATCTCCTGTGTGTTGTTAGTGTTTCCTCACTCGGGGCCCGTAGCTCATCTGGCAGAGCGCGTCATTCGCATTGACGAGGTAAGGAGTTCAAGTCTCCTCGGGTCCACAGATGGTATACTGAAATATCTATGCTAAAAGAATTTAAACAATTTTTACTTAGAGGGAACGTGGTCGATCTAGCGGTTGGCGTCGTGATCGGCGCTGCGTTTGGCACGGTCGTCAATGCGCTTGTCACAGACCTGTTGACCCCGCTCATCGCGGCGTTCGTACACACGCCTGATTTCGGCACACTCTCGTTTACTGTAAATGAAAGCAGATTTATGTACGGACACTTCATAAATGCTGCGATTTCGTTCCTGCTTGTCGCTGGTGCTGTGTTCTTTTTCGTAGTGAAGCCTATGAACGTGATTATCTCACGAGCGCATGGGGGCACCGTGACGTACACGACCAAGAAGTGCCCTGAATGCAGAAGCGAGATTCCTCTCGACGCGAAGCGTTGCAAGTATTGCGCACAGCTTGTTGCGTGAACATTGAATAGGGAATTGTCAGTCTGGTAACAAAATAGGGCCCGACGCTAAAGCGTCGGGCCCTTGGGCTGTGTAGGCATGGCTAGATTTTGACTAGCTCTCGTTGCGGATTTTTGCTACAACCCAGACGAGCGCTTTTTCTAGTGAATTGTACCAGCTCGGGTACATCGCCCTATCACTAGGCGGATCGGGTATTCCACCGTCACTCTTGTTTGCGACCATGACTTTTGTAGATGCGTGCGGCGGAATAAGCGCCTGAACCCACCACGCCGTCTCAGAGTTTGTGCAAACTATGTGAGCAAACTCTTTTAGATCGAGTCGTCCTATCCATGGCGTTTCTCGTGGAAGGGTGCCGCGCCTTTCTATGGTGGTAACCGATTCGGCTGATCCCACATTTCTTGCTATCGCACTTTCCACCGTGAACTCGTCCCCGAGCTCTCTTTTGAGCACCATCGCCGTAAGTGCAGCACTGGTGCCTGTGTAGGATACACACAGGACCTTCTTTCCAATTACTTGTCGCACTTTGTCACCTCCTTAATCTGAGTTTTAGTTAATTCAAAATAGCTGTCTGAAATATACAGTAGCATGCCTTGGTGGTAAGTCAAACCCCGCGCGGCGGAGCCGCGCGGGGTTTGTGTCTCTAAACGCGTGAACGATTAGCTCAGGTGTGGCGAGACGAGCTTCGTCATCTCGAACATCGTAACCTCACCCTTACCGCCGAAGACCGCCTTCAGTTTCTCATCCGCTAGGATATTGCGCTTGTTTGCCGGGTTCTGTAGGTCGTGCTTCTTGATGTATACCCAAAGCTGTTTTACCACTTCGGTTCTCGGCATCGGTCCTGCGCCGACGACTGCCTCCAATTCTGGGGAGAGTTTAAGTGGTTTCGATAGTGCTGCGTTTATTGCCATAATGAATTGTTATTAGTAGTACTGCCAACTGACTGTCTTAGTATATAGCATACTTCGGGGGTCTTCTGCTATACTATACGCAATGAACGAAGGTATCGCAGTCGTACTCAAGGCGGAGCAACTTGGCTCCGTTTTCGGTTTCCCGATCACGAACTCTCTAATTATGGCATGGTTGTTGATGATTCTGCTCATCGGATGGGCATATTTATTCGGCCGATCTCTCACGACAATCCCAGGTAAGCTCCAGGCTGGCATCGAGTGGGCGTTTGATAGTGCAATTGCTTACATGGCCGACGTGCTCGAGAGCGAGACTATAGCGCGCCGATTCTTCCCGCTCGTCGCTACGATTTTTATCTTCATCGCTCTTATTAATGAGATCGAGTTCTTCCCTGGGGTAGGTTCTATCGGGCTCATGCACGCATCAGAATTCCTGCCAGTCTTGCGTGCTCCGACGACTGACCTCAACTTCACGCTTGCGCTTGCGATGATAGCTTTCTTCACGATCGAAGTGGCGGGACTATCGACCCTTGGGTTTTTCAAATATGTAAGTAAATATGTTAACCTGAAATCACCGACCGGATTTGCTGTCGGGCTCATCGAGCTCATGAGCAATCTTGGGCGGCTTATATCATTCTCGTTCCGTCTCTTCGGGAACATCTTCGCTGGCGAGGTTATGATACTTGTGGCCGGGTACTTCGTGCCGTATTTCCTGCCCGCGCCACTGATGGTGTTTGAGATGTTCATAGGGATCGTGCAAGCGCTTGTGTTTGCGATGCTTACATTGTTTTTCATCAAGCTATCGATCGCGGAGCCGCACGAGGCGCACTAGTTCTGCCTACTGGCAGGATAAATGGCGTTTCGTGCGACTCTGGGATCAGGGTCTGTCAATCGGTAGAGGTTTCATTAAAAATTAACATACAGGTATGGAACTAGAATCAACACGTTTGCTAGCGATGGCGCTCGTTGCCAGTCTCGGCGTTATCGGCCCGAGTATCAGCATCGGTCTCATTGGTAGCAGCGCCATGCAGTCGATTGGGAGGAATCCTGAAGCGACAGGCAAGATTGCTTCGAACATGGTCCTCGCGATCGTGTTCACCGAGGCACTCGGCATCCTCGCAGTCGTCATCGCCTTTATCATCAAGTTCGTCTAGATCGATAACGCTCGCATGTCTCAATTCTTCGAAGCTTTCGGTGTAGATTGGCACCTCCTCATCGCGCAGGTGGTGAATTTCGCTATCGTGCTAATCGCACTGTGGTATTTCCTGTACAAGCCAGTTATGGCAATGCTCTCTAGCCGGCAAGAACTCGTGTCCAAGAGTGTTCGTGAGGCTGAGCAGGTGGAAGAATTGTTCGCACGAGCAGACGCCGAAGCAGAAGCGCGGGTTCAGGCCGCTGATACTGAAGCAGATAGTATCGTCGCTCTTGCTCGAGAATCAGCAGCATCTACGCAAGCGCAGCTCTTGAAAGACGCTGAGGCTCGAGCAGAACACATTGCGAAAGATGCTGAAGCGCGTGCGGCAGAAGCTGTAGCTCGCGCCAAGCGTGAGAGCGAGCAAGACATCGCGCGGCTCGCAGTACTCGCCGCAGAGAAGATATTGAGACAGCACCATGATTGATAATTGCACGCGCATTCTAGAGATGGCGGCAGAGTCTGGAGATGAGAAAGTCGCTAGCGTCGCTGTTACGAAGCTTATTGATCACCTGAAGAGCTCTGGGAGGGTGACGATGCTTCCAATGGTACTGCGCGAACTGCGTAAAATTGCTGCTCGACGCCTCGCAGCAGCATCGTGTGTAGAGGTTGCAGACGAGAAGGAGTCTGTCATGGCTCTTTGTGCCGCATCTAATCTGGGAATCACAGCAAAACACGCGATCGTGAATCCGTCGCTCATCCACGGGTGGCGAGCGCGGTCGGGCGGTAAGCTCATCGATCGTTCCGCGAAGCACGCACTCGCTCAGATTTATCAAAAGGTAACTGTCTGAAGTGGGGAGAAATTTATTCACTACCGTATAGCCTATGCAAAGCATCATCGAGAGAATTGAGAAAGAGATAGCCACATGGACGCCCGACGCGAGCGCGAGTGAGACTGGCATCGTGCGTGCTACTGGCGACGGTATCGCAGAGATCGACGGTCTGTCGCAGGTCGCCATGTCTGAAATGGTCTTGTTCGACCCCACCTTTGACCAGACGCTCACTGAAGCGTTGAAAGATCCGTCAGTGATCTACGGGCTTGTGCTGAACCTAGAGGAAGACGGCGTACGTGCAGTGATTCTCGGTGATGCGTCGAAAGTCTGTGAGGGCATGCTAGTGCGCCGGCTCGGGCGCTTGCTCTCGATTCCTGTAGGGGACTCACTCATTGGTCGCGTAGTGAACTCGCTAGGCGAACCAGTCGATGGTAAGGGTGCGACGAACGCAAAAGATCTGCGACCCATCGAGCGGGAAGCCTACGGCATTATCGACAGAGCTCCAGTGAATGTACCTCTTCATACTGGAATCAAGGCTGTTGACTCGATGATACCGATAGGTCGCGGCCAGCGCGAGCTTATCATCGGTGATCGTGGCACAGGGAAGACCAGTATCGCCATCGACACCATTTTGAACCAGAAGAGTGAGCCAGCTGCGACGCGCCCAATTTGTATATATGTCGCTATCGGTCAGAAGGAATCTAAGACAGCGAAGATAGTCGCGGAGCTCGAGGCGCGCGGAGCGATGGAGTACACGATTATTGTGACAGCGCCTGCGTCCGCGCCGGCGGCATTGCAATTCCTCGCGCCGTTCTCAGGTGCATCCATCGGAGAATATTTCATGGAACATGGGAAGGACGCGCTCATCATATACGATGATCTCTCCAAGCAGGCAGTCGCATATCGCCAGATGTCGCTACTCTTGCGCCGACCGCCTGGTCGCGAAGCATATCCTGGAGACATCTTCTACCTACATTCCCGTCTACTAGAGCGCGCAGCGAAACTCTCCAAAGAGAAAGGAGGTGGCTCGCTAACTGCACTCCCGATTATCGAGACGCAAGAAGGCGACGTTTCTGCCTACATCCCGACGAACGTCATCTCAATCACGGATGGGCAGATTTATCTCGAGGCCGACCTCTTCAACAAGGGACAGCGCCCAGCAATCAACGTCGGAATCTCAGTGTCGCGTGTGGGCTCTGCTGCGCAGACGAAGGCGATGAAGAAGGTCTCCGGAAAGATCAAGCTTGAACTAGCTCAGTTCCGCGAGCTCGAGGCGTTCATGCAATTCTCTAGCGATCTAGATGTCGACACGAAGCGTCAGATCGATGCGGGTCGCCGCATGACCGAGATTCTCAACCAGGGTCGCGGTGTGCCACTGGCGTTTGAGATGGAGTCAGCAATCATATTTGCGGCTACAAACGGCTACTTCGACACTGTCTTGGCAGAAGATGTGGCCGCAACCGAAGCGAAGTTGCAAGACTACCTATCACGCGAAGCGGGCGGTGTGCTTATGGCTATCAAAGAATCGAAAGAAATCCGTGAGGATTCAGAGAATACTCTGCGCGATAAGCTCAACATGTTCGTCGAACGACACCTGGCGGCAGCGTAATAAAACCATATGGCATTGAAAGATATCAAGACGAAGATAGGAGCTACACTCCGCACGCACAAAGTGACGCGCGCGATGGAAGCCGTCTCGGCCGTGAAGATGCGCAAGACGCAGAGTGCGGCGCTCAGCGGGCGCCCATACGCACGCGCTGCACTCTCTATCTTGACTCGTCTCGCTGGAACCGAGGGCATGAGGCGGCATCCGCTTGCACAAGCCCGAGATGTACGGAAGCTCGCGCTCGTGCTCATCACGAGCGATAAAGGCCTCGCTGGCGCGCTCAATAGCGGCGTAATAAAAGCTGCTGTAGAGGCGCTCGCGAAATACCCTGATGCAACAGTTACTGTGTATGCCTACGGTAAGAAGGGTGAGGAATATTTCGCACGACGCGGATATGCTATCGCGCAGTCATTCGAGAACAAATGTGACGATGTGCCACTCGCAGTCATGGAGGAGCTCACTCGGGATATCTCTGATGGCTTCTTGCTCGGTGCTTACGACAAAGTTATAACAGTTTATAGCGATTTCAAATCGACATTCGAGCAGATTCCGACTGTGCGCCGGCTCTTGCCGTTGTCTATGGATGCGTTGAAGGATATCGTCGAGGGTATTCTTCCGGTGAAGGGTAAGTGGAGCCATGAGATATCGCTTGCGGCACCGACTGAGTATGTCATCGAGCCATCTGGGAGCGACGTGCTCGACGTGCTCATACCACGGCTCATTGCAGTGTCGCTCTACCACATGCTTCTAGAGGCGAAGGCGTCTGAGCACTCGGCGCGCATGGTCGCGATGAAGAATGCGAGCGACAAGTCGAAAGAGGTTGCGCATGACCTAACACGACTCTTCAACAAGATTCGTCAGGCGGCAATCACGCGTGAAGTGTCTGAAATTATCAGCGGGCGCGAGGCATTAGCAACATAATTTTATACCTATGAAGAACGGAATAATTACAGAAATCATCGGGCCAGTCGTGGATGTGCATTTCAAAGAGTCGCGCCCGAGTATCGGCGACGCGATCGTAATCGAGAAGAATGATATGCACGGACGCCTCGTGCTCGAAGTCGCATCGCACCTAGGCCTCGACCGCATTCGTGCTATCTCCATGAACGAGACAGCAGGGCTCGTGCGCGGAGAGTTCGTCATACCTACTGGCGCACCTATTTCAGTACCAGTCGGCCCAGCAACTCTCGGCCGACTATTCAACGTGCTTGGCGAAGTGGTCGATGGCAAGGGGGCGCTTCCTGCAGATGTCTCTCGGCTTCCGATTCACCGAGATCCGCCTACATTTGATCAGCAGACGACGAAAGCAGAGATATTCGAGACGGGTATCAAAGCGATCGACCTCATCATACCGTTCCTCAAAGGCGGCAAGGTCGGGCTCTTCGGCGGTGCTGGAGTCGGTAAGACGGTGCTAATCCAGGAACTAATCCGCAATGTCGCGACAGAACACGGCGGCTATTCCGTCTTTGCTGGCGTAGGTGAGCGCGTGCGCGAGGGTAACGACCTCTACCATGAGATGGAAGACTCTGGCGTGCTCGAGAAGACAGCTCTCGTCTTCGGGCAGATGAACGAAGTGCCTGGTGCCCGCGCCCGTGTCGCGCTCTCGGGTCTCACGATGGCAGAATATTTCCGCGACAAGGGTGGTAAGGACGTGCTCTTCTTCATGGACAACGTGTTCCGATTCATTCAGGCAGGTTCTGAGGTGTCGTCGCTTCTGGGTCGTGTGCCAAGCGCCGTGGGCTACCAGCCGACGCTCGCCGAGGAGATGGGTAAGCTCCAGGAGCGCATCACTTCGACCACACAGGGGTCCATCACCTCGGTGCAGGCAGTCTATGTGCCGGCAGACGATCTAACCGACCCGGCTCCTGCGACTACTTTCGCGCACCTAGACGGCACAGTGGTGCTCTCCCGCGCACTCGCATCGCTCGGTATATACCCGGCAATCGATCCTCTCGAGTCGTCTTCTGTGGCGCTCACTCCTGACATCGTCGGGGAAGAGCATTACCGAGTCGCCAGCAAGGTGAAGCAGGTGCTCCAGCGCTATAAGTCGCTCCAGGACATCATCTCGATTCTCGGTATGGAGGAGCTCTCCGAAGAAGACCGACTCTCTGTCACTCGTGCGCGCAAGCTCGAGCGCTTCCTATCGCAACCGATGTTCGTCGGTGAGCCGTTCACCGGCATGCCTGGCCAGTACGTCTCTCGTGAAGAGACCGTTCGAGGCTTCAAGGAGATTGTCGAGGGTAAGCACGATGACAAGCCAGAATCCGCCTTCTACATGAAGGGCAGTATCGACCAAGTCGGCTAATCGATTCTAAGGTCGGACCTTAGAATAGAAATTCTATGAAAACATTTCATCTCACGATTGCAAAAGTTGGAGAAAATCTCTTCGACGGTGAAGTCGTGTCTGTATCGCTTCCTGGTATCGAGGGTGCTTTCGAGATACTTGGCGGGCACGAGGCGCTCGTGTCTGAACTGCGTCATGGTGATATACGCGTCGCCACTATCGATGGCGATACTCATCGCTTCACTGTAGAAGACGGAGGAATAGCAGAGACCTCTGGTAATCAGGTGACTATCCTACTATAACGAGTTGCATAGCTCTATCTAGGCGTATACTACAAATATCTACTATGTCTGTACAAAGTTTTCTATTAAATCAATATGCGAAATGGAAGTTGAAAGATATGCCTGCTGCTCAGCGCGAGCAGATGATGGCGCTTGTCTCGAAGGACCCGGAGCTATTCAAGAAGATAGGCGAGGAAATCGAGCGCAGAAAGAAGGGCGGCGAAGGCGAGATGAAAGCCTCGATGGACGTAATGAAGAAGTATCGTGCTGAGCTGGCGGCTCTCATGCAGAAGTAATACTTATGAGCGCCCTTGTCACACTCATCGTGTTCTGTCAGGCACTAGGTGCAATCATCGGCGCGACTAGTGCAGTGTGGGGCGAGCTCGCATACATACACGCGATGCGTGACAGCAAGATAGATCATGCAGAGAGACGCCACCTAGATGCCATCGCGCATGGGCTTCGCTGGGGTATGTCTCTGCTACTACTCTCATCATTTGCGCTTGTAGTGATCTCATTCATCTATCGCTCGGCGACTCAGCCGGCCGTTACGGATAGCTATTGGGCTCTAGTTGTGTTTGCGCTTATAATCCTATTCGTATCTCTGGAGCTTTCACATAAGAGAGTAACTTTTGCACTTGGATCTGCAATCGTATTCACCTCGTGGTGGTTCCTGGTCTACCTAACGCTCGGGTGGCTCTCACCGATATCTTTTGGTACAGCATTCGCATTTTTCGTAGTCGCGACTGGAGTCTTCTACGGAATTCTCCAATACGCTCGCATGCTCGCCCGGCCGAAATAGCTTGACTTTGCCAAGAATTGGCGTAGTCTCAATACTAGAATAGTTGATCTGGCATCGTGCTGGGTTGTTGATAATAATCATGAAAAGGGAGGAATGGTCATGAACAAGGAATGTGAAGGTACTTGCACCAAGAAAATCAGAGCGGAGTTAAATAGGATCGCGAGGCTTGGTTTTATTGTCTCGTTTGTATATCTTGTTTATATTGCCGCATGCTCCTGGTTTTTCTGGCACTGTATGTCTCGTGAGATGGTGATCAGCAACGGAGTTCTTACTGTTTGTTTAAACGTACTCGTCATGGCGCTAACCACAGCTGTAGTGGGGGTAGTAGGGTTCGCCAAGATAATCTGGCCTTCGCCAAAACCTCCCGAAGGGATATAGCGCGGGCACTCTTCGCCAAGAGCTAATCACTTAGAGCCGAGCATCGCGAGATGCTCGGCTCTTTCTTTTTTGCTCTATTTACTGTAGTCTGAAAGTATGTTGAAAATAGGAATTGTCGGATTGCCGAACGTGGGTAAGTCCACGCTCTTTAACGCGCTCACCAAAGCGAGTGTGCCGGCAGAGAATTATCCATTCTGCACAATCGATCCATCAGTCGGCGTGGTTGGTGTGCCTGATGCGCGGCTCGGCTCGCTCACTGAGTTTTCTAAAAGCGAGAAGACAGTTCCTGCTGCAATCGAATTCGTAGATATTGCTGGACTTGTAAGGGGCGCGTCAGAGGGTGAGGGGCTCGGCAACCAGTTCCTCGCGAACATCCGCGAGACAGACGCTATACTCCAAGTCGTGCGCTTCTTCGATGACAATGCTGTGCATCATGTAGAAGGTGACATCGAGCCGTACAAAGACATCGAGATCATCAACCTGGAGCTTGCGCTCGCAGATGCCGAGCAGATCAGGAAGCGCCGCGACAGAATCGCTAGCGATGTGAAGCGTGGCGATAAGGACGCGATAGCAGAGGAAGCTGCGCTCGCGAAGCTCGAGCAGGGGTTCATGGCAGGCAAGCTAGCGCTCCACGCTGGTCTAACCGACGATGAGAAGAAACTGGTCTCGACATTGAACCTGCTTACCATGAAGCCTATCCTATACGCGCTCAATAAAAAGAGTGGCGGGCACAATGTAGACGAGCTTGCAGACGGTCGCGCAGATCGCGCATATGAACTCATCAAAGAGCTCGGTGGGCGCTACGTATTCGTCGATGCTGCGACTGAGCGCGAGCTAAACGATGTGGCCGACAGTGATCGCGACAGCTTCCGACAGGAGCTAGGAGTAAATGAAGACGGTCTAGCAGACCTAATACGCGGAGCATATGACACGCTCGGACTAATTTCTTTCTTCACTACAGGCACTGATGAGACGCGCGCGTGGACGATAGTACGCGGGAGCACCGCGCCCGTCGCGGGCGCGGCTATTCATAATGACTTCTTGACCAAATTCATACGCGCCGAAGTCATAGAGTGGCAGAAGCTCCTCGAGCTCGGCTCATACTCCGCAGCGCGCGACAAGGGTCTCGTCCGCATCGAAGGCAAAGAATATGTCGTCTCCGACGGCGACGTGATGGTCTTCCTCCACGGGTAGTGTTGTCTGTTGAAGTCAGACTTCAACACCAGTGCGTTCAAAAGCCCCTGCTTGCGCAGGGACTTTTGCTTTTGTGGTATAATCCGCCGCATGCAAACAATTACATCAAACCCGCCGAAGTTCGTCCGCTGGGCTCTCTTGGTAGGTATCGTCGTTATCCTCAATGTGTTTTTCAGTGTAGTGCTCGCGCTAGCATACCCGGCTCCTGTATATGAGAATTATTGCCCGCAAGTGAACATTGTACCGACTGATGCGCCATCGTGCGGCGCGCAAGGTGGCGCGTGGACAACATACGTATCCGACCCCATGGCACCATCCGCGGTTGACGCTACTTCTCCGAAGACGGCTGGCTACTGCGACATGTATGCTACGTGCCAGAAGCCGTATCAGGCCGCGAATGATCAGCACGCGCTCTACGCGTTCGTGCTCATGGTCGGGCTCGGTGTCATTGCGCTCGTCGCAGGGTTCATGCCACTCGGTTCCTCGATCGTCTCATCAGGTCTCTCATATGGTGGTGTCGTGGCGCTCATTATTGGCTCAAGTGAATATTGGGGCACAGCAGGTAACTGGATACGCCTCGCTATAGCGACAGTCGGTCTTGTAGCGCTTCTCTACATCGGCTGGAAGCATTTCAAAGACTAATCAATGGCATACGATCATCGCGAGATAGAGAAAAAAGCTCAAGAGAAGTGGGCGGGGCTTGATTTATATCGAGCCGATCTATCAGGTGAATCGAAAGAGCCGTACTACCTGCTCGTCGAGTTCCCGTATCCGTCGGGCGACCTGCATATCGGGCATTGGTACGCTTTCGCAGTGACAGACATCTACGCTCGTCTATTGCGCATGCGTGGTAAGAATGTCCTCTTCCCGATAGGTTTCGACGCTTTCGGTCTGCCGGCAGAGAACGCTGCGATCAAGAACGGCGCGAACCCTAAGGATTGGACATATGCGAATATCGAGCGCATGCGCGGGCAGCTCAAGAGTATGGGGCCATCATTCGATTGGAGCAAAGAAGTAATAGCCTGCGATCCGGAATACTACAAATGGACGCAGTGGCTCTTCGCCAAGCTCTTCGAGCATAAGCTAGCCGAGCATCGGGAAGCGGCGGTGAAGTGGTGCCCGAAGGATCAGACAGTGCTCGCGAACGAGCAGATAGTCGATGGTAAATGCGAACGCTGCGGCACCGAGGTAGAGGAGAAGCGCCTCACGCAATGGTTCCTAAAGATTACCGACTACGCCGACCGACTACTCACCGGCCTCGACACGCTCCCGTGGCGCGAAGAGATCAAAGACGCGCAGCGCGCGTGGATTGGTAAGAGCGAGGGCGCGAAACTCAAATTCAAAGTCATGGCATCTTCCGGTTGGACACCGGATGTCCAACCGGAGATTGAGGTGTTTACGACACGACCGGATACTATCTTCGGCGCGACGTATGTAGTCATCGCCCCAGAACATCCGCTCGTCGCGACTCTGTTTGAGGGAGGTTTAACCTCCCTCACGAACGCGGAGGATGTGAAGGCGTATGTTAAGGCGACTACTGCGAAAACAGAAAGAGAGCGCAGCGAGAACAAAGAGAAGACTGGGGTGAAGTTGGAAGGCATTATGGCGATAAATCCGGCTACCAAGGAGGAGGTACCGGTATACGTCGCCGACTACGTAATCGGATCCTACGGCACTGGTGCAGTCATGGCCGTCCCCGCCCACGACGAGCGCGATTTCGAATTCGCGCAGAAGATGAATCTGCCGATTATAAAAGTCATCGAGTGTTCGGATCTTCCGTATACGAAAATGGGCGTGCTTGTTAATTCGGGCGAATTTTCGGGCCGTGAGAACGAAGAGGCGACGTGGGACATTGTCGCGTATGCGGGCGGGGAGAAGACGACGAATTATCGTATACGCGATTGGCTCGTGAGCCGTCAGAGGTATTGGGGCTGCCCGATACCTATCGTGTATGACCCAGAAGGGAAGCCTCACGCGATTCCAGCAGAGCACTTGCCGTGGATTCTGCCGACCGATGTCGACTTCACGCCGACTGGAGAAGCGCCGCTCGCGTCCTCGCAAGAATTGAAAGAGCGCGTAACTCGCATCTTCGGCGAGGGCTGGACGCCTGAGATTGATACACTCGATACATTCGTGGATTCGTCGTGGTACTTCCTGCGCTATCTCGACTCGAAGGATGCGAACAATTTCTCCGATACTGCACTGATGAAGAAGTGGCTGCCGATCAACCGCTACTCCGGCGGTAGCGAGCACACGACTATGCACCTCCTCTACGCGCGATTCTTCATGAAGGCGCTCTACGATCTGTCGCTCGTGCCGGTCGACGAGCCGTTTACCGAGCGATTCAACCGCGGCCTTATCCTTGGACCAGACGGGCACAAGATGAGCAAGTCGAAGGGGAATGTAATCAACCCAGATGAGTTCGTGCAGAAGTACGGAGCAGACGCAGTGCGTATCTATCTAGCATTTATCGGTCCGTATAACGAGCCGGGGAATTATCCATGGAATCTTGATGGTGTCGCTGGTATGCGCAAGTTCCTCGAGCGCGTTGCTCGCCTTGTAGGGAAGTGTGCGACTGAACTTGGGTGTCCAACACCCAAGTCTGACTTGGGTGTTGGACACCCAAGTGAAATGCCGAAGTCGGTTGAGCAAGCGGTCGCACGAGCAAGTGCGAAAGTCGCCGAAGACGGCGACCGCTTCAAGTTCAATACGGGAATCGCCGCACTCATGATGCTCGTGAACGAATTGGAAACCGAGCCATCTGTTTCGAAAGATACGATTAGTAATCTTGTCATAATGCTCGCACCATTCGCTCCGCACCTCGCCGAGCATCTTTGGGAGAAGCTAGGCGGAGATGGGAGTGTGCACCAGCAGCCGTGGCCCGCCACTGATTTCACTGCTGATACTGTGAGTTCCGTAGTTGTGCAGGTGAACGGAAAACGCCGTGGCGAAGTAATGCTTGCTACAGACGCATCTGAAGATGCTGCTCTTGCGGCTGCGCGCGAGCTCAAGATAGTGGCTATGGCGCTCGGAACTACACAGCCTAAGCGGGTTGTTTACGTACCAGGAAAGATTATAAATCTTGTGGTATAATCCGCCCTGTTGACTTATTAAAAGGCATTTGTTATAAATTACACCACATGATAAAAGCGGCAAAGAAACGGGGCGCGGTAAAGGCACTATCACGCGCCTCATTTTCTTTTGAGAGCTCGGCCCTGGTTAAGAAACTCCTAGCGGCAGCACCGGAGCGCTCTCGCGAGGTGCTAGTCCGCCGTTTCGGCCTCGGCACGAAACTGGAGCGAGAGACCCTCGAAGCAATCGGAGATCTCTCTAGCATCACGCGCGAGCGCGTACGCCAGATTGAGGCTGCAGGGCTCAATGCTATACGAGCAAGCAAGATTTTTAAAGAATCGAAAAATGCGTTTGAGGAGATTGCGCAATATATCCACTCGTTGGGTGTGATCGTACCCGAAGAAGAGCTGCTCTCGGCTCTCGGAAAAGATGAAAAGAGCCGCAACCGTTTCAGGTTCTTGCTGATGCTTGATGCTACATTTTTCCGTGAAAGAGAGACGAACGAGTTCCTGTCTCGCTGGCACGTCGACAATGCGACAGCGAAGCATATACATGATGCTCTCTCCAGATTATATGAGACACTCCCGGATGATGAGGTGGTTTCTGAGGCAGATCTTCTCGATCGTTTCCTAGACGAGCTTAAGGGTGTGAACGATGCCTACAAGAACGAAGAGGTTTTGAAGCGCTGGCTCTCTCTCTCCAAGCACATCGGCAGTAATCCGCTAGAGCAATGGGGCCGCACTTCTGCTCCAGCTATCCGCATCAAGGGCATCCGTGATTACGCGTATCTCGCTATCAAGCGCCATGGAGAGCCGATGCACTTTTCCGAAGTCGCGAAGACTATCGGAACACTATTTTCGAAGAAGGCGCATGTAGCGACGACGCACAACGAGCTCATCAAGGATCCGCGCTTCGTGCTTGTGGGCCGCGGACTCTACGCACTCACGGAATGGGGATACACGCCTGGTGTCGTGCGAGACGTCATACGTAATACACTTGAAGAGATTGGTCCTATGAAGAAAGATGAGATTATAAAGCACGTTAAGAAAGCCCGTTTCGTCAAAGACAACACCATCCTCGTAAATCTCAATGACCCGCGCTATTTCAAGCGCCTAAAGGACGGAAGATATTCGGCAGTGTAATAAAGTCTATTAACACACAGCACTCGCCTTCGGCGAGTGCTGTGTGTTTTTATTGCTATACTTGCATCAGCGTATGCTTCCATTCCTAGATATTGTAGAAAACCACACGAAAAAACTGGCTTCTAGCTCAGGCGTGCGGTCCAGGCCATGGCCAGTGCTTGTACTAGGTCTTGCGCTTCTTATGCTCTCGTTCATCTTCATGCCTGGAGTCGTATCGCTCGCGCTATCGATAGCTCTCTTCATGGCGCCGTTGTGGTTGCCGTTCTTGCTAGTAAGCGGTGCATGGATACTCTGGGTCGTATTGAAGCGTTCAGAATTCATTGCTTCTCAGGAGAATATACTGCTCGAGATCAAGCCACCGCGCGCAATCATAAAGACTCCGCTCGCGATGGAGGCGTTCTTTTCGGGCATGCATCTCGGTCCAGGAGAGACAACTTGGTATAATAAATTTATTCAAGGGAAAGTGCGCCCATGGTGGTCGCTAGAAATCGCTTCGATTGAAGGGCGCGTGCATTTCTTCATATGGACGCGTTCACGCTTCCGTAGAATCATAGAATCGCAGATGTATGCCCAATACCCAGGCGTCCAGATAGCCGAAGTGCCTGATTATACTCGACTTCTCACTGCAACTCCCGAGGAATGGGAAATCTGGGGGTGCGATTTCGTGCATACTGAGAAGGACCCATTCCCAATAAAGACTTACGTCGAATATGGGCTCGATAAAGTGCAGAAGGAGGTCGAGCAGGTCGATCCGCTCGCAAACCTGATCGAATTCATGGGCTCGATGGGGAAGGGCGAAAATCTCTGGTTGCAGATAGTCATCCGCACGCATAAGGGCGAGAAATACGACAAACCCAACAAGAAAGGAGAGCAGTACACATGGAAAGACGAAGCAAAGGAGCTCGTCGACGACATCCGCAAGGCAACACGCGAGTCATATGTAGATCCGACTACAGGCGAAGAGCGCCCCGGGTTCCCGAACCCTACTAAGGGACAGATGGAAAAGATAGCGGCAATCGAGCGCAACGTATCTAAACTAAGCTTCGATACTGGCATACGTGGTGTGTACATAGCGACACGGGAGAAATTC
The DNA here is from genome assembly GCA_041664865.1 of Minisyncoccota bacterium. Taxonomy (GTDB): domain Bacteria; phylum Patescibacteriota; class Minisyncoccia; order Phycocordibacterales; family Phycocordibacteraceae; genus C7867-001. The sequence continues at coordinate 9,506 of JBAYJU010000004.1, read as the reverse complement.
GATCCGGTAGTCATTGCTGGAATTGTAGGACTCTTCAAGCAGTTTTCCTCAGATGATGGCTGGAATGGTTTCAAGCCGAGCGGATGGATGTCTGTATTCAACGATTATCCATGGGAATTCGGAGTAAGTAAGTTGAAAGACGCAAACCGAAGCGGACTTGTAAATGCATATCGACGACGGCAATTCTTCCATGAGCCAGTCAGTGTCGATACTATGGTTATGAGTACCGAGGAGCTCGCGACTATATATCACATTCCTTCAAATGCCGTGATGGCACCGACCCTGGAACGCACCACTTCTGCGACCGGAGAAGCGCCTGCGAACCTGCCGACCTAGCGTATGCTTCTTATCAAGCAGCATCTACCGTGGCTGGTGTCGTTTGTGCTAGCTGTCTGCATCGTGGTTGGATATTACAGCATCGCTCCAGTGCACAGCATGCTCGTCACTGTGTACCAGAGAGTAACTGGTGACTATGGATTGCCTCCGCCAGTGCACATCACTTTCATCGAGGGGACGACTGTGTCTGATTATTCAGAGCGATCGGCGAGGTCGTTTCAGAATGTGTCAGTGGAGAGTTTCCTTGAGGCGGCAAAAGGTCAGGACGGGTATCTTTTCCCAGACACGTATTTTTTTCAACCTAGCGCAGACGCAGTAGAGATAGTCGCACGTATGCGTTCAAATTTCGACACCAAGATCGCGACACTCGAGCCGGACATCCGTGCGTCCGGGCATTCTCTCTCAGATATTGTCACTATGGCATCTATAATAGAGGGAGAAGCTAGCTCTACTGTTGATAGACATATGGTGTCTGGAATACTCTGGAATCGTCTCGCGCTCGAGATGCCACTACAGGTAGACGTCGCGCGTGAGACCTACACACACAAAGGTTTCCCGAATGCTCCTATTAATAACCCAAGTCTCGACGCACTAGATGCGGCAGTGAGCCCTACGAAGACCAGCTATCTCTACTACCTGACCGGTAATGATGGACTCATGCATTACGCCACCACCTTTGCTGGCCACCAAGCCAATTTGCGGAAGTATCTGCGGTAGCCACGCGAGCGATTTGACTTTTAGTGCATATTCTGTGATACTGCACGCAGAGTATAGAGTGTTGTTCTGTCTTAAAAACAAAACATGATTGGAGGTGCATTGTGGAAGAAAGAAACCAGAATATTGTATGCGGCAGCTTGGTTGCCGTCAAAAAGGACATTTTTTCTCTAGACTGCTTTTTGGGGCTCGTGGTAAACCAAGAGGCTGGGAGGGAGTGGGCAGATAAAGATTCCTTATTCAAATTGGTCCCTACCGAGAACGGGCATGTGTTGGTACGTGTACTGGGGCTGCTAAATTTGGAGAATGGCTGGAAGGTCTGTGATAGTAAGTTGCCAAGTAAAGAGCCGAGCGGTAGGGAAATAGTGCGGTGGGCTCTTGTCAGTACGTGCTTTTGTTCGGTTGTTGCTGGTCCGGATTTAAAATCCATCTCTGAATTTCGTGATCTATGCCGCGTATGCAACAGTCTCTGGAGCGGATCTACATTTATCGGCGACTTGAACCTTATCGTTGGGTACCTCACCAGAGAAAGCCGAATCGCGGAGGCGTCGAATGATTATGAGAAGAAGTACTTCGCGATGCTCCAAGAAGTTCTGCCTCGCTGGTAACAAGTGATGTTCTATAGCTAATAAGTACAAAGGGTCTGCCTCCGGGTGGGCCCTTTTTTATAATCGTGTAAGCTATTGGTATGAACGTAAAAGGGAAGAAGATATTTGTAGGCCTCTCTGGCGGGGTCGACTCGGCAGTGTCTGCAGCGCTATTGCAGAGTGCTGGCGCAGATGTGACTGGCGTGTTTATCAAGGGCTGGTACCCGCCTGGCATGCCGTGCACATGGGCTGCTGACCGCCGCGACGCGATGCGCGTCGCGGCTCACCTGCACATACCGTTCTACACGCTAGACGCGAGCGCGGAATACAAGAAAAGCGTCATAGACTACATGCTCGCCGAATATCGCGCAGGGCGCACACCGAACCCGGACGTGATGTGCAATAAGGAAGTTAAGTTTGGCGCTTTCTATCGATACGCTAAAGAGTCCGGAGCAGATGCTATAGCGACCGGACACTACCAGAGTGGTGAGAAGGACCAGCGTTATTTCCTGTGGGCCGTGCCGAAAGAAATCTTGAAGGAGACGATATTCCCTGTCGGGCATATGGATAAGAACCACGTGCGTGCACTGGCCAAGAAGTTCAATCTTCCTGTAGCAGAGAAGCATGACAGCCAGGGCGTATGCTTCCTCGGCAGTATTTCGGTAGAGGAATTTCTGAAGAAGGAATTGGGTACCGACAACCCGGCGATTCTCTACACGCTCGGCCAGAGAGTGCCTCTGCGGGGTGGGCCATGGTATGTTGTGGGGAAAGATATAGAAAATAAGAAGATTGAGGTAGCGAAGTCGCGCGCGCAAGGCGCGCGCGACGAAATCCTCTTCACAGATGCTAATTGGTTCGGTGAACCGTCCAGTGCAACTAGAGCGCAGTACCGATATCGCGGTGTGCTAGTGCCAGGGCACATCTATGACACTAGTTTCGTGCCCGATACGCCTCTTTCAGAAGTCCCGGCTCCAGGACAGTCGATAGTCTTCTACTCGAGTGACGAGCTCGTCGGTGGTGGTATTATTGCAGTATGATGAAGTATAGACGTTTTCGTGCCGCTGCTTTTATAATCGCCTGCGTCATACTCGCTAGCTTCGTATTGTCTGCGCCGCACACACGCGACATTGTCGAAGAATCTCCTGCGCTGATTGCAACGACTACTGTGCAATCATCGGTCGCTATTCGTGATGTGTTCAAAAAGGGCACCCACACTATAACCGGATCACTATCAGCACCGAACCTATGCACCTCACTTACAGCTACTACAACTCTCGTCGATAAGCGTATACAGGTGAATATATCGATGCCGGAAGATGTCGGTGTGTGCCTGCAAGAAATATCAATGCTTAAATTTTCCACATCTGTCGTGGCGCCAGTGAATACGCCGATAGACGTGTTAGTAAATGGAGTAACCGCGACGACAACCTCTCTATGACCACGTTCCCGATCATCATAAAAGCAGGAGGGTCTAAGGAGGCTTTCGACCCAACACGTCTTATCACGTCACTTAGGCGTGCTGGTGCCGGCGCACACACCGCAGAGCGTATAGCTCAAGCCATCACTGAGACAATCGTACCTGGAATGTCGTCGAAAGAAGTTTATGCCAGAGCGTTTGCACTCATGCGTAGAGAATCGCGTCCTGTCGCCGCCAGGTACGCATTGCGTCGCGCGCTTCTAGAGCTAGGGCCGACCGGCCACCCGTTTGAAGATTTCATTTCTCACCTATATCGCACAGAGGGTTGGGAGGTAGAGACGCGCAAGATTATTCAGGGTCACTGTGTCTCACACGAGGTCGATTTATACGCATCTCATCCTGGCCAGAAAGCCCACCTAGCCGCCGAGCTGAAATATCACAACGACCCAAATTATAAAACCGATTTGAAGGTCGCACTCTATGTGAAAAGCCGTTTTGATGACATCTTCTCTTGCGACGCAGCCAAGCGCGCGTGCCCGATTGATCGCGGCATCTTAATCACGAACACCAAATTCACCTCTGAAGCTGTAGCGTACTCGGAATGTGCCGGCGTTGAGCTCCTCGGGTGGGGCTACCCGACGAACGACTCTCTTTTCATGCGCATGAGTCGCGCGAAGGTGTATCCGCTCACTACGCTCACCAGGCTCTCGCGCTCAGAGAAGCGCCTACTTATCGAGAGCGGAAGTATCGCTGTCGATGAGATTATACACGATCGTCGCCGTCTCGATGTGCTCCGAATCTCTCCTGACCGAATCGGAGCGCTACTCGCAGAAGCTGATGGTCTACTCTCTATTGATGCGTAGCGTGCTACTGTCTCTATATGGTAATGAAGAATTTTTCAGGTGCGAAGAAGTGGGGTGTTTTTGATCCTGCGTCAGTAGAGCCGTATCGCGTGAGCCGCTCCAAGATTGACCTATTCTCTGAGTGCCCGCGCTGTGCCTATCTCGACATGCGCCATGGCGTGAAGCGCCCTAGCGGGCCATCATTCACTCTCAACAACGCCGTAGATGAGCTATTCAAGCGCGAGTTCGATGAGTATCGAGCCAATGGCGAAGCACATCCGCTCATGAAGACCTATGGCATCGACGCTGTGCCATATGCACATGACAAGCTAGAGGAATGGCGCGACGCGCTCAGGCGCGGAATCAGCTATCACCACGAGCCGACGAACATCACTCTGCGCGGTGGCATTGACGATGTGTGGGTCACACCCTCTGGAGAGCTGATCATCGTAGACTACAAAGCGACCAGTAAGAAAGAGGGCCCGAAGACAGACGCCGACCTGTACGATTCATACAAGAGACAGATGGAAGTGTATCAATGGCTCTTCCGAAAGAATGGTTTCGCAGTCTCGCCAACAGGCTATTTCGTATATGCGAATGGCGACTCAGATGCGAAGGCGTTCGACGGTAAGCTCGAGTTCAGCGTTTTACCGATTCCGTATACTGGCGACGATGCATGGATCGAGCCGACACTCCTGCGTCTCAAAGAGACGCTAATGAGCAATGATATTCCGCCAGTTGGAACATCCTTCGGCGGCGGCCCTTGCGACTACTGTACATATCGAGAATCCGCAGGAAAGACACTCCTCGCGCTTCACCGCGCCACCAAGAATAAATGAACGTGAAGATTGAATCATCATGGAAAGGGAAGTTGAAAGGTGAGTTTGAGAAGACATACTTCGCCGAGCTTACGGAATTCGTGAAGAAAGAATACCAGGACGGCGCAGTGTACCCTGCGCCGAAAAATATATTCCGCGCGTTCGATCTGTGTCCATTTGATAAAGTGAAAGTCGTCATCCTAGGTCAGGACCCGTATCACGGCGAGCGGCAGGCCAACGGCCTCGCATTTGCCGTCGACGAAGGTGTCGTCGTCCCGCCATCTCTCCAAAACATCCTCAAAGAAATCGACGCCGATATGTGTGGACACCGGGTGTCCACAACACGTGACGGGGATTTGTCACGCTGGGCGGAGCAGGGGGTGTTATTGCTGAATGCGACGTTGACCGTACGTGCTCATATGGCTGGTTCACATCAGCAGAAGGGCTGGGAGCAATTCACTGACGCAGTAATACGCGCGCTCGCAGACGAGCGTGCTGGCATCGTATTCATGCTCTGGGGCAACTACGCCAAAGCAAAGGGCGCTCACATCGACCGTACTAAACACATCGTACTAGAGGCTCCGCACCCTTCGCCACTCTCTGCCTACAACGGCTTCTTCGGCTGTAAGCACTTCAGCCAAGCGAACGCGTACCTCACCGCCCACAGCAAGACTCCTATTGACTGGAGTTAGTCGTTTGCAAAAACACAATAAACTGGTACTGTCCACGCAGACATGTACGGCGCATTTTGCGCTTTTGATCTTTAAATTCAGAAGGAGGGAGTGCCATGAACACAATACAGGAAGGCTTCCGAGCAGAGGCCATTCGAAATCTTCAGGCGCTACGGGAAAATCCACACCCAGGGCGTAGCGTCGTCGTAGGGCTAGACGACACTGGGGAAAACTTGGTCCAGATATGCTGGGCAGTTGGTGTCTCTACAAATACCCGTAACCGAGACTTAGAGCGTGGCGGGCGTGGCAAAAGAGGGCAGATCTCTTTAGAAGTCGCTAGGCCACCAGATATGCATGATGACCAGACAAGGTATTATCCGCCCAAGGTCATCTGCAATGTGATGCAGGAGGAGTCCATAGATGGATTACGAGTCTGTGTTGTGGGTAACGACTTGCAGACCGACCATGTAGCTGACGAGTTTTTCGCAACTGAAGATGTATATACCGCCATCAACCTAAGCGGGTCATTTTCAGATGGAGAATTGAATCTCACTCCACGAATAACTGCGGTATCGTATTGGTCTAAATTTGGCGTTCCATGCGCCAAGATGTCTCTTCTGAGAAAGTTGCCATCGAGCACTCTGTGTTGTCGCAATCTGTATGAACTCAACCGTCTTGATGCTGGTCTCGGTCACTGCATCACCACGTATGAGGGTGACGGTGCTCCCTTACCAACATTCCACGGAGAGCCACGGCTTGTTCCGCTATATGGCGATGTAGACCAGATAGCCGATACATTCTGGGATGCGCTGAATGCAGATAGTCGTGTATCGCTCGCGGTGAAGGTGATTCCGCAGCGCGGACCATCTTATACCAAGACAATCAACGAATACCCTAGGTCGTAGTAGATGACTGGGACAGTCTAGTACCACCGCCCGCAAGGTTTACATTGCGGGCGCGATTATTTCTATACGCAATTTGCGAGCGTATGCGCGCGCTGGTATTGTGAACATATGAATATGAAAACTGAATGGGATCTTTCGCTTTTATATGGGAGTCTCGAAGACACGCGCATCGAGCGCGACCAGAAGCAGGCCGACAAAGCTGTCGCAGTGTTCGCGCAGAAATATCAGAAAGACAAGAAACATCTCAAGAACCCAACCGCGCTCGCTAAAGCCCTCGCCGACTACGAGAAGCTAGTTGAGCTTCCGGCATCGCGCGCTGGGTACTATGCGGCATACCGCAAAGAGCTCAATGTCGAAGACAAAGCTGCTGAGGCATTTGCCGCCAAGCTAGACGACCGAGCGACAAAGCGCGGCAACAAATTAATCTTCTTCACTCTCGAAATCGGGAAGATCTCGAAGCCTCTGCAAACGAAGTTCCTAGCGTCTGCAGTATTGAAGCCGTACCAGTATTGGCTAAAGCAGATTTTCGACACGGCTAAGTACGATCTGTCTGAGCCAGAAGAAAAGATTCTCTCGCTTCTAGGTAGTGTCACTTATGATCGCTGGTTCCAGGCGACCGAGAACATTTTGAATAAGAAGACGATCATATACGCCAGCAAGACGATTCCTCTACCAGAGGCCGAAGAACTCGTGCAGGCGCTCTCTACCGCTAAGCGTCGCGCGCTCTATGGCAGTATTCGCAATGTGTATGAGAGCGTCGGCGATGTGGCCGAGAGCGAGATAAACGCCGTGTACACGAGCAAGAAGGTGCAGGATGAGCTCCGCGGATTCAAGACTCCATTCGAGGCTACGATCCTCGGCTATCAGAATGACCAAAAGAGCATCCTCGCAATGGTCGATGCCGTCACCAAGAATGCGTCCATCGCGCACCGTTTCTACGAAGTGAAGCGCAAGCTCCTGAAAGAAGACAAGCTGACATATGCAGATCGTGGCGCACAAGTTGGCGAGATAAAGACCAAAGTGCCTTTTGAAAAAGCTGTATCAATCGTGCGCGAGACATTCGGCGATCTCGACCCGCAATATGCCGACATATTCGACAGATTGCTCGCGAACGGGCAGGTGGACGTGGCACCTAAGAAAGGGAAGTCTGGCGGCGCGTTCTGCTCATCGAGCGTCGCCACTCCGACCTATGTACTCCTTAATCATGTCGACAATTTTCATTCCTTGAAAACGCTCGCGCATGAGATGGGTCATGCTATACACGCCGAGCGATCGAAGACTCAACGTCCGATGTATCAGGGTAACCCTATATCGTCTGCCGAGACCGCGAGCACATTCTTCGAGACCGCTGCGCTCAATCGAGTCATAGGATTGCTACCTCCAGAGGAGCGCATCATCGCTCTGCATGACGCAGTGCAGGATAATGTCGCGACTGTATTCCGCCAGGTCGCGTGCTTCTCATTCGAGAAGGCGCTACACGAAGAGATACGCCGAGATGGATACGTGCCGAAAGAGCGTATCGCCGATCTTATGAATGCACACATGAGCGCGTACCTAGGCTCCACTGTAGAGCTCACGCGCGAAGACGGATATTTCTTCGCGCACTGGAGTCACATCCGCAGATTCTTCTACGTGTACACATACGCATATGGCCAGCTCATCTCGAAAGCGCTTCACCAGGAGCTCGAGAAGGATCCGCGATTCATACAGAAAGTCGACGGATTCCTTTCTGCGGGAGAGAGCGCATCGCCTTATGACATCTTCAAGTCTTGCGGCCTAGACACTAAGAAGCCAGCTATATTCCTAGAAGGCCTCAAGAGCATCGAACGCGACGTCGCCGAGCTCGAACGCCTCGTGAAATAGCATTTGCAAATGTGCGTAGTATAGTCAACCCAGAATCCTCATCGTGAGGAAGTACATTACAGGCGCATGTCGAAAGATTGCGTATCCGAATAAAATTGAAGTGGAGGAATTGATATGTTTGAGCAACGTACGGAAAACATAGCGAATCTGATTTGTGAACTGATTAAAAATAGGTTGCGAAATGCCGGTCAACAACATGAACGGAACCAAGTGGAAATTTTGCGCATAAAATTGTCTGAGCCGGAGATGGTAAGGGCTCTCAACGATTGGGGCATGGTATACCATACTAGTCAGCACACGCTCGAGCGGCTTGTCAGGAGTTATGGCGAAAAGGAAAATCTTCTCCTCGTTACTAGAGTGTTACGGGTCCTCCAAGAACTTCTCCGCTACCTGTACACAAATGGTTGTCCTGAAGTAGCAAAAGAACTAGCGCTAATTCTTTTCGATGTGTAGAAATTAGGAAGAGCATTGAGTACGAAACTGCCGAGAGCTGGCGATACCAGCCTCGGCGTTTTTTTATACCTGAAGCCGTGGTATCTTTTCTGCATGAACGCTGGTGAAGTCCGCACCCGATATCTCAACTTCTTCCGTAAGCGCGGGCACGCGATTATCCCGAGCGCTCCTATCGTGCCGGAGAATGATCCGACCACACTTTTCACCAGCTCTGGGATGCAGCCACTCGTGCCATACCTGCTCGGCCAGCCGCACCCAGAGGGTGTGCGGCTCGCTGACTCACAGATGTCGTTCCGCGCTGAAGATATCGAAGAGGTCGGCGACAATCGCCACACGACTTTTTTCGAGATGCTCGGCAATTGGTCGCTCGGCGACTATTTCAAACAGGAACAGCTCCCATGGGTTTTTGAATTCTTAACGAGCAAAGAAGAAGGTCTCGGACTCGACCCAGAAAAATTGTACGTAACCGTCTTCGTTGGTGATTCCGAGAGCGGCATGGCTGCAGACTCTGAGGCTGTAGAGATATGGAAGAACGTCTTTAGCAAAAATGGAATTGACGCGAAGTTTGTCGATCTAGGAACCGAAGAGCAGGGAAACGAGATTGGTATGCAGGGAGGACGCATCTTCTCGTACGGCGCGAAGAAGAATTGGTGGAGCCGCTCCGGCGTACCGAGCAAGATGCCAGCTGGCGAGATTGGCGGGCCAGACTCTGAGATGTTCTATGATTTTGGATTGCCGCATGACACTGCTTTCGGCCCAGAGTGCCACCCGAACTGCGATTGTGGTCGATTCATCGAGATCGGCAATTCGGTTTTCATGCAGTTTATCAAAAACGCCGACGGTACGTTCAGCGAGCTGCCGAAACGCAACGTCGACTTCGGCGGCGGGCTCGAGCGCCTC
>JBAYJU010000003.1:0-39062 GCA_041664865.1 Minisyncoccota bacterium | reverse complement strand
TTCTTGAAGAAGCGGTTGCTGGTGCTATCGGCGCGAAATTGCCGGTCAATGATGCTGTAGGGACTATGGTGCTCGATATTGGCGCTGGCACGACTGACATCGCAGTCATTTCGCTCAATGGTGCTGTCGCGTCGAAGAGCTCGCAAGTAGCCGGTGATCGTTTCAATGAAAACATCATCGACTACGTGCGCAGTGAGTTCAAGCTAGGTATCGGTGAGCGCACTGCTGAGGACGTCAAGATACAGATTGGGTCGGTAATACCGCTTTCGGAAGCGCTTTCCAGGAGTGTTCGCGGTCGTGATTATGCTACCGGACTTCCTCGTGAGATCACTCTTTCGGACAGTCATGTTCGTGAGGCAGTTACTCCATCTCTTGAGGCGCTAATGGATGCGATGAAGGAGGTTATCGAGGCTACGCAGCCGGAACTTCTGTCAGATGTGCTCGAGCACGGCGTCACGGTATTTGGTGGCGGAGCGCTTCTTCGCGGGCTCCCGCAGATACTCGCGAAGATGCTCGGTGTGCCGGTGCATATAGCCCCTGACCCGCTAACTGCAGTCGTGCGCGGTGCCGGTATCGTCACTGAGAATCCGGAGCCATACGCAGACTTTTTTGTCGATGAAGAAGATATTCTTAGCGAAGCGTAACGCGCTTTTGTCGCCCGGGTACGTCTCATGGGGCGCCTGTGCGTTTATGTTTGCATTTCTCGCACTTCTATTGCGACTGCTCGCCCCGAACTTCTTCTGGCATGTGATTACTCCAGTGTTTAGAGTTTCAGAAGCTATTTCTACTGAGAGTGGCGCGCTCTTGATGAGTTTTAGTAATGCTACCCAACTTGCTGCGCGGAATGAAGAACTGGTCAACGAGAATGCCGCGCTCGCGAATGAGAACATGATGTTGATGAAGAATTCTGCCGAAGTATCGGCGCTGCTCGGCGGAGGAAATGCTTCCGGTATTGTAGCAGGTGTTGTCGCGCGGCCTCCTGAGAGCCCATATGACACTCTGGTGCTCGCCACTGGATCGAATGGAGGCGTGACGCTCGGTATGGAAGCATTTGGTTCTAGCGGCGTACCGATCGGCGTCGTGTCGTCGGTTCTCGATGACTTCTCTCGTGTGACGCTTTTCTCTGCACCTGGTGTGTCTACTAGTGTGTGGGTCGGGCAGGCGAGCACACCACTAATCATTAGGGGCTCGGGTGCTGGTGCGATGAATGCTTCAGCTGCTCGTGCTGCCGGTATTGCTGTGGGAGACATTGTGTTTGCTCCCGGCCCAGGACAGCTCCCAATCGGGAGTGTCGTGCGCGTAGACAGTGACCCTCTCTCGCCGAGTGTCACGCTGCGCATCATGCCTGCAGAGAACCCGTTCAAGATCGCATGGGTTCTTCTTCGTGCGACTGGGGTCGTGCCGATGGAGTTTGCGACAACAGCTCCATGATGCGCACATTTGGCACGTGCGCCACGCTGCTCTCGGTCATATTTTTTCCATGGCCGCTTACGGCGTGTCTCGCACTCGGCATGGCATCCTTTGAGCCATTGGTGCCATTTGCAGCGGGGCTATTCGCCGATACTCTGTATTACGCACCAAATAGCGGCATGCCGATGTTCACTCTCATCGGTGCGTTTGTAACAGTTTTTTCATTTTTCGTGCGGAGTCGGCTGAAGACTAGTATCATTCCGAGATGAGTCGATGGAACAGGCGGCGTCGCGATCCTGAGATTGCTCCAGACGAGATATTTCTCGACGCATCAAACGTGCCTGATTTCAATGTCGAGCGTTTCGAGGGTAGGCTTGAAAAGCCGCTTCCGCAATCGTCCTTTTTATTGCTTGCTACTGGGCTCACAATACTGTTTCTAATACTCATAGTACGCACGTGGAATATCCAGATTATCAATGGTGCGTCGTTTGCATCAGAGAGCGCGCACAACATCCTCGATATCACTACTATCTTTGCTCCGCGAGGAATCATAACGGATATACATGGTGTAGTGCTCGCCGAGAACGTAGAGATGTCTGACGGTTCCGTAGAACGGCACTACACGATGCCATCGCTGAGTCATGTAATCGGTTACGTCTCGTATCCGAAGAAGGATTCAAGTGGGAACTATTACGAGATGCAGGAGAAAGGAGTTACGGCGATTGAGGCGGAATACAACGATCTGCTCACTGGCGTGAATGGCAAAATGCTTACAGAGACTGACGCAGTCGGGAAGGTGCGCTCCGAAGGGACTATGATTCCAGCGAAAGAAGGTGCGACACTGAAATTATCGATAGATGCAGGACTTCAGAAGCTCTTTGAGCAGGCAGTCTCTGGTGTGGTAATCCGAAAGGGCTTCATTGCTGGCGCTGGTGTCATTATGGATGTGCAAACTGGTGCTGTTCGCGCGCTTGTCTCCTACCCGAGCTATGATTCGAATGTCATGGCTGGTGGCGGGCCAGCAAGCGTCATTGCTGCATACAATACGGACCCTGGTCACCCGTTCCTCGATCATGCGGTACAGGGAGTCTATGTGCCTGGCTCCATCGTGAAGCCGTTTGTATCTGCTGGTGCTCTTACTGACGGTATCATCACTCCAAACACGCTTATTAATGACCCAGGGTTCCTATCATTGCCAGATCCATATCATCCTGGCAAGACGTTTATATATAAAGGGTGGAGAAATCTCGGAGTTGTAGACGTGCGGAAGGCGATTGCTTGGTCGTCTGATGTGTTCTTCTATCAGGTCGGGGGCGGGTTTAAGGGGCAGAAAGGTCTCGGTATAGACAGGCTCGGCTATTGGTATCGGCAATTCGGAATGGGGAGCACGACATCAATCGATTTGCCTAATGAAGCGAGCGGCCTCATACCGACGCCAGAGTGGAAGAAAGAAACCTTCAATGAGCCGTGGTACACAGGTGACACGTACTTCACTGCTATTGGTCAATACGCGATGCTGGTGACGCCGATACAGATGGTGCGTGCGACCGCAGCGGTCGCGAATGGAGGCAGGCTGTATATGCCGACATTAATAGCGAATCAGGCACCTGCATATACTACTGTTCCGGTCGACGCGACCGCGCTTCAGGTCGTGCGCGAGGGAATGCGACAGAGCGTTACGGGCAGTATCCTAGCCCAGGCACTCAATTTCCAGTATGTGAGCGTCGCTGCGAAGACTGGTACGGCGCAGACTGGCTCGCGCAATCAATATGACAATTCCTGGGTCGAGGGGTTCTTCCCGTATGAGCACCCACGGTATGCGTTCGTAGTAGTGCTCGAGCGCGGGCCAGAGGGTATGGGAGAAGAAGCGGTGAACGTAATGCAAGAATTTTTCCTATCGCTTCACGCGGCTAACTCTCCATACGTCGGCGGTACAGCGACGTCTACAGCTATTGCGCTATAGCGGTGCTCGCGTACAATGCATTCACCAACCAACACATAATTATGATTGATACACAAGAAACCGTTGTCTCGCAGGAAAAGTTCGATGAGATAGTCAAAGAGCTCGAATACTTGAAGACGGTGCGTCGCACAGAGATCGCGAAGAATCTCGAATATGCTCGCTCGTTAGGCGATCTTTCAGAGAACGCAGAGTACCAGGAAGCACGCGATTTGCAGGCTGCGACCGAAGAGCGAGTCAAGAATCTTGAAGATCTGGTGAAGAATACCAGGATCATCACTGATGGCAAGAAGAGGAGCGAGATCAGCTTCGGATCGAAGATTACGATCAGAAAAGAGGGAAGCACAGAGGCGCATGAATATACTCTAGTCGGTAGCGAGGAAGCCGACATGCGCGTAAAGAAACTCTCTCATATATCGCCACTCGGCAATGCGCTCATGGGTAAAAAGAAAGGCGACACGTTCACTTTTGAGACTCCTTCTGGCAAGCAGACATATACGATAGAGAAGGTTGCGTAACCAGTAGCACACGAGCTGGCAAGCTATAAAATGAGTGCGTTCCGGGCCACTAAGGCCAAGTCCTTACCCTCATTTTCTAGCTTGCCAGCTCGTGTGCTACCATACTAATCATGGCATTACTTGATACGGTACGCGCGGAACGGCTCGCGAAGATAGTGCTTTTGAAAGAAGCTGGAATGGACGCGTATCCGGCGCGCACTGAGCGCACACATACTGTCGAGCAGTTTTTGGAGAATCACGACACTATTGAGGCGAATGACGAACAAGTTATGCTCGCGGGGCGCGTGATGAGTATGCGCGAGCATGGCGGCTCGCTCTTTGTTGATGTTTTCGACGGCACAAAAGGGCAGTGCTTCCTCCAGCGCGACAAGCTCGGCGAGCAGGTGTTTGATTTATTCGTGAACACAGTAGACACTGGCGACATCGTAGAGTTTTCCGGAATGGCATTCAAGACCAAGCGAGGCATGCCGTCCCTAAGTGTTACTGGGTGGCGCATGCTCGCGAAGGCGCTACGCCCTCTGCCTGATGAGTGGTTCGGTATCAAAGACGAAGATGAGCGATTCCGCAAGCGCTATCTCGACATATTGCTCACCAAGGAGCTTTCTGACCGCATCAAGCGCCGCTCTAAGTTCTGGAATGTAATACGTTCCTATCTTCTAGATCGCGAGTTCATCGAGGTCGAGACGCCGGCGCTCGAGACGACGACCGGTGGCGCAGAAGCGCGTCCATTCGAGACTCATCACAATGCGCTCGACATGAGCGTATATCTGCGAATATCAGTTGGCGAGCTGTGGCAGAAGCGTCTCATGGTCGCAGGGCTCCCGAAGACGTTTGAGATCGGTCGCGTATTCCGCAACGAGGGTATGTCTGCCGAGCATGCACAGGACTACACCGCTATGGAGTTCTATGAAGCATTTAAGGAATATGAAGCTGGAATGGAAATGATCACTGATCTCTATCGTACGATTGCTGATACTGTATATGGCACGCGAGTGTTTTCGATAAAAGGTTTTGAGATTGATTTGGATAAGGAATGGGAGGTGTATGATTTTTGTGAGTTGCTTAAAAAGGAGTACGGCCTCGACCCGCTCGACAATGATGCCGATTGGGCGAAAGCGCTTGTCGAGAAGGGAGTATCATTTGAGCAGAATGCGGACATGGGACGACTTGTCGATACTGCGTGGAAGCAGATCAGAAAGACGCTCGGTGGCCCTGGGTTCCTCATAAATGTGCCGGTATACATGGAGCCACTTGCCAAGAAGAGCGCGAAGGACCCTCGCGTGGTGGAGCGCTTCCAGGTGGTGCTCGCAGGTTCTGAAAACGGTAAGGGTTTCAGCGAGTTGAACGATCCTGTCGACCAGGCTGAGCGATTTATGCGGCAGGGCGAGTTGCGAGCGGCAGGCGACGAAGAGGCACAGATGCCTGACGCAGAGTTTGTCGAAGCGCTTGAGTATGGTATGCCGCCAGCGTTTGGCTTCGGTGTGTCTGAGCGCCTCTTCGATTTCTTCGAGGATGTCTCCGTGCGCGAGGGGCAGATATTTCCCCTTATGCGCCCCCGGTAGGATATTGGTGTGTGCCAAAAACAAGGCTCGACCTTAGCCCAAATTCTCAAGGTCGAGCCTTGTTTTTGTCTGTGGATAACTGGATAGTGAAGTGGAGAGGAGTGGGATACAATGTGAAGGTATGTTCCTCGGAGAATACCTTCACACCCTTGACCCTAAGAACAGAATCTCTGTTCCGTCGAAATTCCGGAAGGAGCTGGGTCGCGTAGTGGTGGTGACTCGTGGTCTCGATAATTGTTTGTACATATATTCTCGCAAGGCATGGGAGAAGGAAGCTCGCATATACGCCTCCGAGGTAAATGGAAGTGCGGCTCGCCGCGGTTTGGCGAGGCTTTTCCTGGCAGGTTCTTCTGAGGTTGAGGTAGATAGTGCAGGGCGCGTGCTTATTCCTGAGCATTTGAAGGCATTTGCGTCTATCAAAGACAAGGCGGTTATCGCTGGTGTCGCCGACAGGGTCGAGATCTGGGAGGAGCAGTCTTGGAAGAAATACACGGCCGAAATTGAGCGCGATGCTAACTCCTTCGCCGAGACGCTCGACAACTAATATGGAAGCTCGCCACGACAGCGTGCTCATGAAGGAAGTGCTCGAGGCGCTTGATGTGCAGTGTGGCGACCGTGTCGTTGATGCCACTCTAGGCGGAGCAGGGCACTTCACCGAACTTCTGTCTGCTCTCGGAGCAGACGGTGTAATCATCGGCATAGATGCAGATACTGAGGCGGTCGAGCGAGCGCGTGCTGCTTATGTGCAGGATCGCCGACCTGAGCGCCCAGTAGCGCACCTGGTCAACGACAACTTCCGCAATCTCTCACGCATCCTCGAGCGTCTCGGCATAGGCCAAGTCGACAAGATGCTTTTCGACTTGGGCTGGAGTGGATATCAGATTGCTTCTCCGCGCGGCTTCTCTTTCCAATCGGATGAACCGCTACTTATGACATATGGCGAGGGCGGTGAGACTGCGGCAGATATAATCAACTCTTCCAGTGAGGAGGATCTCGCCGCCATTATTTATACATATGGCGAAGAACGTTTCGCGCGTGGTATCGCCCGCGCTATCGTCACTGCTCGCTCAAAGGGGCGCATACTTACCACCGACGCTCTTGTGGCGGCTATAAAGGCTGGTACGCCTCGGTGGTATCACGATCGGCGGACTAACCCGGCTACTAAGACATTCCAGGCTTTTCGTATAGCTACCAATGACGAGATTGGAAGCTTACGAGAAGGTCTCTCTGCAGCACTCTCTGCACTATCTCCGGCTGGCCGACTCGCGGTCATATCGTTCCACAGCATCGAGGATCGCATCGTGAAGAATGTCTTGCGCGATGCTGCCGAGACCGGGCTCGGTACACTATTGTCGAAGAAGCCGATTGTGCCATCTCGCACCGAAGTAGTGGCAAATCGTCGCGCGCGAAGTGCGAAGTTGCGCGTGTTCGAGCGCAGTTCTGTGCAGGCCCCTGCCAAGCTTATTACCATATCAGAATCTCATTTTTCATATGCATAACACCTATCCTAATTTCCGATTTTCTCTGGTGTCGGCGTGTTTCGGTACTGTCGTGATCCTTGTCGTCGTGTATATCGCCCTTATTGCTGTGGTCATGAGCTACGCTGTACTAACGGTTGAATTCTCTCAGTCGGTGAAGAACGATGAAGCGTCAGTTGCGACGCTTGAGGGTCAATATCTGGCAAACGTAGCGCAGATAGAGAGCTTGGATTATCGCACTGCCGGGTATGTAGCTCCTGTCGCTAAGATATTCGTGCCTGCCACAAGCGTGACAGCATTACGCTGATCTATGCGCGCTCAGTTCCGTTCTCGTATCCGCTTGGTTCTTGCGCTTATCGTTATTGCTGCGGTGCTTATCGTAGTACGCCTATATTTCGTACAGATCGTGCATGGGACTGAGTATGCACAGAAAGCAGATCGTCAATTTGCTTCAGGAGGCGAAGGTCCGTTCGACAGGGGGGCTATTTATTTCACAGACAAGAATGGTGCTAATATCTCTGCCGCGACGCTAGCGACCGGGTTTCTAGTCGCTATAAATCCTCAAACACTTGCCAATCCAGAGGCTGCATATACAGCTATATCTGCGGTAGCATCGACTACACTGTCGCACGACGCTTTCATTGCTGCCTCTGCGAAGAAGAGTCAGGTACATATCGAAATTGCTCATCACGTATCGGACTCTTCCGGCAAAGCTCTTAATGCGCTTGGAATTCCAGGCGTGCAGGTATTACGTGAGCGGTGGCGGTATTACCCTGGTAATTCACTAGCGGCTCAGACTATAGGTATCGTCTCCTATGGTTCAGGTAATGTTCTCGCTGGCCAGACAGGCCTTGAAGCGAAATATGACGGCACGCTCGAGCGTTCTGGAGATTCGCTCTATTCGAATTTTTTCGCGGAGCTTTTCTCGAATGTTGGTAATCTACTTGTGGACGCGAAGGATGCTCGCGAGGGTGATGTCGTGACGACTATAGAACCAGAGGTTGAGACACGTCTTGAGTACGAGATCGCACAATTGAATAAACGATACTCAAGCAGGGAATCTGGAGGCATAATTATGGACCCTGCAACTGGTGCAATTATCGCAATCGGGAGTTATCCGTCATATAACGCGAACGATAGGCAGGGCGTTAATCCGACATTGCTCGGGAACCCGCTCGTGGAGCAGGTGCATGAGTTTGGGTCCATCATGAAACCGCTCACGATGGCCTCAGGTCTAGATGCAGGAGTAATCACGCCAGACACCACCTACAATGATACTGGCTGCATCACGGTCAACACGAGGAAGATCTGCAACTGGGATCACAAGGCGCGTGGTGTGGTGCCGATGAAGCAGGTCATCATGCAGTCGCTAAATGTCGGTGCGTCGTGGATCGCGACAGAGCTAGGTCAAGAAAGGTTTCGTACATATTTCACCACCATGTTTGGGCAGAAGACGGGCATAGATCTGCCGAGCGAAGGGCACGCACTATTGAGCAATCTCTCGACTACGCAGCAAGTGAACTTCGACAATATGTCATTTGGGCAGGGAATAGCAGAGACACCGGTGCAGATGATACGCGCGCTTGGCGCATTGGCCAATGGTGGTGTGATGGTCCAGCCGCACCTCGTGAGCGCGATACGACTAGACTCAGGCATAACTCGTCAGCTCGACTGGAGCCAGAAGACGCCTGTGTTCTCTGCCACAGCTGCGCGCGAGACTACGCAGATGATGGTTGAGATGGTAGATGAGAAGCTAGAAGGCGGTAAAGCGATAATTCCCACAATGTCTGTAGCGGCGAAGACTGGCACGGCGCAGCTTACTGATGGTCGCGGTGGGTATTACAGCGATCGATGGTTCCACTCTTTCGTAGGTTTCTTCCCAGCATATAATCCGCGATTTATCATTCTTTTATATACTGATGACCCGAAGGGCGTGCAGTACGCATCTGAGACTCTCGACTCGACATTCCTTGACCTAGTGCACTTTCTCATTGATTATTACCGGATACCGCCTGATCGCGGCGTAGCGTCTTCGATTCCTTCCACTCCAGTATGAAAGACTTATTCAAATTCATCGTAGCGTTCTTCCTGGGGCTTTTAGCTCGAGCTGTAGTATGCCGTTATCGCCCTCACATCGTGATGGTGACGGGTTCCGTGGGGAAGACGTCTACGAAGGACGCTGTGGCTGCGGTGCTTGCTGCCAGGTTCTTCGTGCGCAAGAGCGATAAGAGTTTTAATAGTGAATTCGGTGTGCCGTTCACTATACTCGGGGCTGATAATCCGTGGGGCAATCCGCTAGCTTGGCTATCGCTCGTGAAGCACGCAATCGTGCTCCTTATCTTACCGAATCATTATCCAAATATGCTCGTGCTAGAAGTCGGTGCTGACCGGCCAGGCGATCTTGAGAGGATACTTAGCATTGCGACTCCAGATGCTGTAGTAGTGACTCGTCTGCCAGATATACCTGTGCATGTCGAGGCATATGCTTCGCCTGAGGCGGTGCGCGAAGAAGAGTTCTCTCCGGCGCACGCGCTCAGTGCTGCCGCTCCACTTATCATCTGTGCGGATGATCCGTATGCGATTGAGAGTGCGAAGAGTACTCCAGCCCAGGTTTCCACATATGGCGTAGCAGTCGGAGCAGGCGTGCACATTAAGATGGTTGATTTCAATGAGACTGATGGCGTGGTATCGGGCATGCGCGCGTCTATCACGAGCGGCGGAGAGAGCGGAGAACTAGTAGTAAAAGGGTCTGTCGGGAGCACAACGCAAGTGCTCCCTATGGTGGCGGCTCTGGCCGTAGCAAAAGCTTTCGACATCTCGCTTACTGACGCGCTCTTAGCGCTCGATGCATATGAGCCGCCGCCTGGGCGCGGACGGCTACTGGCAGGGAAGGACGGGTCACTTATTATTGATGACTCATACAATGCGTCTCCAATCGCGGTCGAGAAAGCTCTTGCGACACTGGCTTATTTCCCGCACGCAACGCGCCGTATCGCGGTACTCGGAGACATGCTAGAGCTCGGTCGCTATTCAGTCGCTGAACATGCACGCATCGGTGCGCTCGCTCGCGACTCGGCAGACCTGGTGGTGGCTGTGGGTATACGAGCGCGCGCGTTTGCGAATGCAGAAGGGCGTGCAGAGGTGCTGCTATTTGATAATTCTCACGCGGCTGCGGATGCCATCAGCGAGATAATACTCCCTGGCGACGTAGTCCTAGTGAAAGGGTCGCAGTCGATCCGCACAGAGCGCATAGTCAAAGCTCTCCTCGCCGACCCTGCTGATGCTGAGAAGCTTGTTCGTCAGGAAAGTGCGTGGCAACGTAAGGTGTGACAATACAGGGACCGCGCCATTACCCCTACAGGGATCGCGAGTACGCTTATCGAAACTTACAGTTTCATGCCGCTTTCTTCGAAACGGCACTTGGATTTTAATAGTCGCTTCGCTCCTTTAAAATCTCGGCGTACACCTTGCGGATTTTCTCTTCGCTTCAGAAAGCTCGATAAAATGCTCGCAAGGTCTTCGATTCCCTGGCGCAAAGCCTCCCAGGCTTTGCTTAGGGTCACAGCGTTTTTCGCTGCGCTCCAAACGCTGTGACCCTACAGGGAATCGAACCCTGATTTGATCCGTGAGAGGGATCTGTCCTAACCGTTAGACGATAGGGCCATCTATAGATATTTTATACCAAAAAAATATGCGATAGGGAAGGTGTGCAGATTTATGTCAGCGTATAGACCATGATATTGACTTAGTAGAGCACCAAGGCCACGGATTATACCGTGGCTTTTTGTTTGTGGGAGTTACGCGAGAAGGCTGTCTACGACAGCTTTCACGTCCGCACCGTCGGCCTTTCCTTTCAATTCTTTCATTAGAGTGCCTGTGAGCTTGCCTGCATCGGACTTGCCAGAGATTCCTAGCTCGAGCATCTTCGCTTTGGCAATCGTCTCTATATCTTCGCGGCTCATCAGGGTGGGAAGATAGGTCTCGATGATAGCGAGCTCGGCCTTCTCTGGCTCTACGAGGTCATGGCGAGAAGCTTTCTCGAATTGCTCGATGGAGTCCTTGCGCTGGTTCGCAGCACGCTTCACTACCGAGAGTGCTTCTTCGTCTGTCAGGAATTCGTCTGGCTTGCGCTTCTTGGCGACGACTTCGTTGGTCATCATAGTGATGAGGGAGCGGAGCGTTCGTAGTCGCACCTCATCGTGTGCGCGGAGCGCCTCAGGAATCGATTTCTTCAAAGTTTCGTGAATGGTCATATGGCAGAGTATACCCGAGCACTAACCGACCTCCAAATGCCCGCTATCTCCTTCGGATGTGATTATGGGAAAGTGACTAAACGGTTAGTGCTCGGGTATACTATACGCATGGATATATTCACTGTAGCACTCATCGTTCTCGCTTTGATTCTTCTGCAAGGGGTCACGCTGTATTTCGTATTGCGCCGGCGCCCAGCAACGGCGGTGGAGGATTCGGGCGGCATGGTGCTCCTACAACAGCAGGTGGAGAGTTTAAGACAGTCTGTTGATTTAAAGCTTGGGGAAGGGAATAAGCAGGTAGTTGAATCTCTAAGGACACAATTCGCACAGTCTCAACAGCTGGTGAAAAATATTGAGGAACGGGTTTCTTCTCAACTGCTTGAAGTCGCTAAGGGTATGGCAAAAAATGAGGAAAGTACCAAGCAAGTCTTTACGATTGCAGAACAATTACATAATCTCGAGAGTATTTTAAAAAATCAAAAACAAAGAGGAAATCTTGGTGAAGCGTCTTTGGAGCTGATTCTTTCTAATGTCTTGCCTGGACAATACAAGACACAATACAAATTCAAAGACGGGAAGATTGTAGATTTCGTGATAGAAACCAAAGAGGGCCTGATTCCAATTGACGCCAAATTTCCACTTGAAAATTACATACGTCTTTCCAACGAGACAGATGAAAAACGTCGTCAACAATATGAAAGAGATTTCAAGAATGACGTAAAAGAAAAGGTGGATCAAACTGCTCAATACATTCGTCCAGAAGAAGGAACTCTACCATTTGCATTTATGTATATCCCTGCAGAAGGTATATTTTCGGATCTCATGAATAATGAGGTTGGAACTGGTGTAAATTCTCAAGATTTGATGGAATACGCTCGTTATAAGAGGAATGTACATATAACTTCGCCAGCGACATTTCTAGCGTTTCTACAAACAGTCCTATTTGGTAATCAAAGGATGAAAATCCAAGACGCTGCAAAAGATATCATTAAAAATGTTTCGGAATTAGGTAGGCACTTGAAATCTTATGAGGCGGCCCACAACGGGCTTGGCAAGTCCCTCAGCGCGGCGGTAGGTCATTATGAGATTTCAGGTAAGGCTTTTAGAGCCATACCCAAAGATGTGTTGAAAATTACAGAAGAATCATTGGAGCTGAAGATTGAGACTATAGATCGCCCCTTACTTCCAGAAGCGTAAAAACTTGCCCTTTTGGGCCATAAATGCTAGATTGGGGGGACTATGGAAGTGGCCGTAATCAAGACAGGAGGGAAGCAGTATGTCGTCTCAAAAGGCGACACTATTTCGATAGAAAAGCTCCCTGGTGATCTTAAGAAAGGCGACTCAGTTGTCTTCAGCGAGGTGCTCCTCGTAGACAACGGCTCGGACACGACCATCGGTGCGCCGCTCATCAAGGGCGCAGAGGTCAAGGGCACTGTTGTTCTCGCCGGGAAGGCGAAGAAGGTAGAGGTGGTCAAGTACAAGCCGAAGAGCCGCTATTTCAAGCGCAACGGGCATCGTCAGCCGCTTCTCAAAGTCCAGATCGATTCGATTTCGTAAATCGATTTCTTAACTTCTCATACAGGGAACAGACTTCGCAAGTTCTTGCGTTTATTTTTATTTATCTAGCGTATATTCAACATGCAAATAGGAAGATGGAATCATCAGACATCAGGTGGGCAGTCGAGCGGGCCTTCGAGCCCATCGAGAAGCTCACAGGGAGGCGCGAGCCATACTCGCACATATTCGTCACGACCAGCAACGGGCGGTAGCTCAAGCGGTTCTCGCAGCTATGGCGAGCGCGGCGGAGGGTACTCATCTCGTGGTAGTTCGAGCCATGGCGGTAGTAGCTTCGGTGGTCGCGGTGGTGGCCGAGGAGGTTCTCGCGGCGGTGGCCGCGGGTTCGGCACTTTCGGTGAGACGGAGGCAGAGATCTCGAAGTTCATGAACAAGTCGGTCGTCACGACCGAGGAGCCGGTATTCGTGCCAGAGCACAAGTTCTCAGATTTCGATATCAATCCGCATCTCAAGGCGAACATCATATCGCACGGGTATGACCTACCGACACCTATCCAGGACAAGGCTATTCCTCACGCTCTTGCGGGGCAGGATGTCGTCGGTCTAGCGGCGACAGGCACGGGCAAGACTGCGGCATTCCTCATCCCGCTCATCGACAAAGTTATGAAGCAGAAAGACGAACGCATCCTCATCATGGCACCGACGCGCGAGCTCGCTGTGCAGATCGAGCAGGAGCTCGCAGGATTCGCCAAGGGTCTCGGCTTCCGCGGTATGGTGGCAGTCGGCGGTGCCAACATCGGCCCGCAGATTTCTCAGCTACGCCATGATCCTGCTTTCGTCATCGGCACACCAGGTCGCCTAAAGGACTTGATGGAGCGCAAAGCGCTCGTACTCACTGATTTCGGCACAGTCGTCCTCGACGAGGCGGATCGCATGCTAGACATGGGATTCATCGAGGATATGCGCATGATTATTGCGAAGATGCGCAAAGAGCGTCACACGCTCTTCTTCTCAGCGACGATGTCTAGAGATATCGAGCGATTGATAGGCGACTTCCTAACGAGTCCGGTAATAATCTCTGTGAAGACACGCGATACGCCGTCGAGTGTCGACCAAGATGTCGTCCGTATCCCGCGCGGCGCAGACAAGTTCGAGGTGCTCGTCGATTTGCTCAGCAATCGCGAGTTCAGCAAGGTGCTTATTTTCGGTCGCACGAAGTTCGGTGTCGAGAAGATTGCCAAAGATCTCTCTCGCCGACACATCCACGCCGAGAGTATCCATGGCAACAAGACGCATGGCGCCCGCATCCGAGCTCTGGATGCGTTTAAGACAGGCAAAGTGACGGCGCTCGTCGCGACAGACGTCGCGGCGCGCGGGCTCGACATCCCGGCCGTCACGCATGTCATCAACTACGACCTCCCGTCGACGTATGAGGACTACGTGCACCGCATCGGCCGCACCGGTCGAGCAATGAACAAGGGTATCGCCCTCACCTTCGTGCAGGGCCGCTAAGTAACCAAAGGGCTTAAATTTCTCCAACACAAACGGCTCACACGCGTGAGCCGTTTGTGTTGCCAGATAACAAGTGTTTTGCTATAAATGACAGCGGAGGGTTGCGTCCGAGCGAGGACCCAAAGCGGGCGAGGCCTCGACGTTGCCCATGTCTGACGTAGATTGGCACAGTCTTTTGGTGCGACAACCATTTCACTTTCTGACAAAGAAAGGAAGGAGGTAAAACCATGGCCAATAGACTTTTTCGCGGCCGGCCGGCCCGAGGCGATGTTACAGCCCAGAGACACCACAACAGGAATTCTACTAACTGTATGTGAACGTGTCCTCTGGGCTGTTTTTTATTGCCCGTCACCCACTTAGCGGTCGAACCCCTAAGTAGGTGGTAGTATGTACCAATGGGTACCAGGCAAAAGGCTTTTGCGAATGGTGAGTTCTTTCACGTCTACAATAGAGGTGTCGATAAGAGAATCATCTTTGCAGACGACGAGGATATACAAAGGTTCTTCCAAGGCCTTGTTGAATTCAATGTTGTCGATCCCATTGGAAGTCTGTATCAAAATTCATTTCGGAAACTTGGCGGTTCGACCCCTAAGTCAGTGGACGGGCTCATTCGTTTTGTCGCTTATTGTCTGAACCCAAATCATTTCCATCTTATTCTCGAGCAGCTTGTAGACGGTGGAATCAGTGAGTTTATGAAGAGATTGGGTGGAGGATATACTTGCTTCTTCAATAATAAATACGAACGAAGCGGATCTTTGTTCCAAGGGAAGTTCAAAGCTATCCATATTGATACAAATGAATATCTACTTCATCTCAGTGCTTATGTGAATCTGAATGATCGCGTACATCAACTTAGCGGTTCGACCCCTAAGTTGGTCGAGAGTCTCTCGAGCTGGAAGGAGTATACGAACATGGTGACAAAAGGAATCTGCGAGAAGGGAATTATTCTGGAGCAATTCAGAGATGTTGATGAGTACAAAGAATTCGCTATATCGTCGCTAGAGGCAATCGTTCAAAGAAAAGAGGAGATGAAAGATTTCGACAGGTTCTCGCTCGAGTGATCACTTAGGGGTTCGACCGCTAAGTGATTGTTCTCGCTTCACGATTATGAATGTGCCAATCCAGGAGCCGAGCGCAAGGGGGATTAGATAGAGATAATTCTGGACGTAATTCAGGACACCGAATCAGGACTCTTTACGATTAGAGAGTGCGGCGCGGAGGGTCTCTGCGTCGGAGTATTCGAGCTCGCTTCCGGTGGCGAGGCCACGTCCGAGTGTTGATATTTTCAGTTGGTCACGATATGGCGCGAGTAGCTGACGCACATAGTCTGCGGTGTGTTCGCCCTCGCTCGTTGCTGAGAGAGCAAGCACAACTTCTTTGAGGGACGCTAAGCGTCCCTCACTAGGCGCTAGACGCCTCTCGATAGTGCGTACGAGTTCTTTCTCGCGGATGGCGCCCTTGCCAGAGAGAGTGAGCACGCCACCGAGCACGAAGTAGCGACCTTTATATGTTCCGGCGCGCTCAATGGCGGCGAGGTCCTGGTCTTTTTCCACAAGCATAAGTTGAGTATCGTCACGTTTTGTGTCAGAACAGTATTTACAAATGAGTGCAGTGGCTCCAGTGTAGAAACGCAGGCACTCGGGGCACTGTCGTACGTTCGCACCGAGTGTGTTTATTAGGTTCGCGAGTTGTGAGCGCTCGCTCGCAGGTGCTGCGAGCAGGTAATATACGAAGCGTTTGCCTTGTCGTGGCCCGATGCCTGGCAGCTTGGCTAGCGCACGCGCGAGATCATCGATTGAGTCCATCTAACTAAAATTAAAATTCGCCGGCGAGGTCGCCGTAGCCGGCTGTGTCGAGTGGCTGGAAGCTGGTGCGCTTCTCGTCGAAGAAGAGCTCGACCATGCCGGTGGGGCCGTTGCGGTGCTTCTCGATGAGTATCTGAGCGACGCCAGGTCGGTCGCTGTCTTTGTTTGCCTTGTCTTCGCGGTGTATGAACATCACGACGTCGGCATCCTGCTCGATGGAGCCCGAGTCGCGTAGGTCGGATAGGCGCGGTCTGCCTCCGCGCTGCTCGACCGCGCGCGAGAGCTGGGAGAGTGCGATGACTGGCACCTCTAGCTCACGCGCGAGGCCTTTCAATGAGCGTGAGATTTCAGTCACTTGCTGGACCATGGAGTCTGATGCTTTTGCAGAAGTCGGCGCCATGAGCTGCAGGTAGTCTACGACGATGAGGCCGATGCCTCGTTCACGCTTCAGTCGGCGTGCCACAGCGCGCATCGCGAGTATGTTGTTGCCAGGCTTGTCGTCTATGAATATTGGCGCTTTGGAGAGCGTCTCAAGAGCGTCGCGGATGCGACCGAAGTCTTCTTCGGCCTTCACCTGGCCGGTGCGCAGCTTCCACGAGTCTACGAAAGACTCGGCCGAGAGCATGCGGTCGATGACTTGCTCTGAGCTCATCTCGAGCGAGAATATGCCTACTGGGACATTGTGGCGGACTGCGGCATTGCGTGCGATGTCTAGCGCGAGGGATGTCTTACCGACCGAAGGACGGGCTGCGAGGATGACAAGGTCGGAAGGGTGGAATCCTGAAAGAAGATTGTCGAGAGCAGGGAAGCCCGATGGCACGCCACGGATACCGTCTTCGCGCTTGCTGAGCGCCTCGATGCGATCCCACGCCTCGTGCACTTTGTCTCCGATCGCTGTGAACTTGTGTGCGGCCGATGCGTTGCCAATCGCATAGATGACTTTCTCCGCCTCGTCGAGGACTTCCATAGTGTCTCGCTCATCCGCATAGGCAGATTCGTTGATTGTGTATGCGGCGTCGATGAGTGAGCGCATCAGGAACTTGCGCGAGACGAGCTCTGCGTAGTGCGAGAAATTTCCTGGCGCAGGTGCGCTCCCGGCAAGCTCGGCTAAGTAGCTCCGGCCGCCACCGCGCTCGAGCAGGCCCTGGTCCTGCATGCGCTCGGAGAGTGAGAGTAGGTCGATAGGCTCGCCGCGCTCGGCGAGCTCGCGCATGACTCCGAATATGATGCGATGCTTCTCTGCGTAGAACGAATCTGGGTGGATTAGGTCTGAGACGTCGTGTATAGCGTCCGGCTTCAGGAGCAGCGCACCGAGGAGGGCGCGTTCAGATTCGAGGGATTGTGGGGGGACGCGGTCGGTGGCCATTGCCCCTATTGTATCAAAGAGTCGTCGGAGTCAACACAGGGCCTTCTGGGTCGTCATCCACACGATATCCACTGCGTTCGATGTCGGCTCGGATGCGGTCTGCTTCTTTGAAATCCTTGGAAGCGCGCGCCGCTTCGCGGCGCGCAATCAGGTCTCGCATATTTTCCGGTATGTTAGCTCCGGTCAATGTTTCTACTATCTGAGGATTGATGAGTGAGAGACCTAGGTGCGCATCTGCTGCTTCGATAAGACCGTATTTTTCTTCTGGAGTTAAATCCTCGCTTCGTATTGAATCCCAGATGACGCTGAGTGCTTGCGGCGTCGCGAGATCGTCGCGCATTGTAGCTAGGAAACGATTGAGAGCTTCAGATGGTTCGCCGACGCGTTTCGATTCTTGCGCTATCTCGCGGGAAATCTTCCAGAGTCTGTCTAGCGCGCTCGCAGCTGCTGACAGCGCGTCCCATGAGAAAGAGAGGGGGGTGCGATAGTGTGCTTGCAAGAAGAAATAGCGCAGGGCGAGCGGGTGGAATCCTTTTTCACGAAGATCGGAGAGATAGACGACGTTCCCCAGAGACTTCGACGCTTTCTCGCCGCCCATTGTGAGGAACGCGTTGTGCATCCAGTAGTGGACGAACTTGCGCCCGCTTGCAGCCTCAGACTGTGCTATCTCATTGTTGTGGTGCACGGCAATATGGTCTTCACCACCTGTGTGGATATCGATCTCTTGGCCCAGGAGTGACCGGATCATCGCGGAGCACTCGATGTGCCACCCTGGAAACCCGAGTCCCCACGGACTCTCCCATCCGAGCTTGGTGTCTGATTTCCACAGTACGAAATCTGATGGGTTGCGCTTCTCATCTGTTAATTTTAGTCGCGAGCTCGTCTTCTGATTATCAAGATTGATACCGCCAAGTTTTCCATATCCAGGGAATCTTGACGTGTCGAAATAAACCCCATTGCTGGTGCGATATGCGTAGCTCTTCTGCTCTAGAGTTTTGATGAGCGCTATCTGTTCCTGTATGTAATCGCTCGCACGCGGGAAGGTGATGTGCTCAGTATCGATATCCAGATCAGAGAGATCATCTAGGAATCCTGCCGTGTATCTCTCGGCCAATGTGCGCATATTCTTGAGTGTGAGAGGAAGTCCTTCGCGACGAAGACCCTTGGTCATTTTGTCTTCGCCTTCGTCACCATCTGACACTAGGTGACCGAAGTCGGTGATGTTGATGACTCGGTTCACACGGTATTCTGCCGCTATGAGCGTCCGGGCGGCCGTGTCTGAGAAGACATAAGAGCGTAGGTTTCCGATGTGCGCCGGGCCATACATGGTAGGGCCGCAGGAATACATCGAGACTGTGCCTGGCTTCTGCGGTATGAAAAGCTCTTTATTCCCGCCGATAGTGTTTGTGAAAAACACAGGAGCAGGGCGATTGCTCTCGTTTCGATCTGCTTTCCTGAACATGCGTGAGAGCCACCACATATTAAGAGAGCCAGCGTCTACGCGCGAAAAGGAGTGTCATTAATCCGCCCGTCCCGAGCATAATTGTGAGTATGATCCAGAATGCGTTCGGGTCCTGCTCGAGAGGCGCACCGAGTGCGTGCATGCTGAATATGAATGATACTAGCTCTACTGGCATTACTATAACGGTGATTACAGTAAGCGTTTTCATGATTTCATTCTGGCGCGCTTCGAGTAAGGAGGCGTTCGTTTCTCGCAATTCGGTAGCTACTGCTCGATAGGTCGTCACGAGCCGCGCGGCTTGTGTACGTTCAGCTAGGATACGTTCCGCGCGCTCGGCGAACGATGCACCGAAAGACCCTTTAGACGAAAGAGCTTTCAAGAATCTGGAGAGAGGTTCTTCTTGGTTCGCTAGTGAGGCCTCGATATGAAGGAATTCTCTACTGGCGTTCGAGATCAGCCACACAGTATGGCGCTCGAAGCCGTTGAACATGTCATGCTCGATATGTGTGAGACGACCAGCACTTGTATTTATGTGGTCGCGAATCGCCGTGTATAGGTGGGCGAAGATAATCTCGAGCAGTACATCTGTTGTCATATTGTCTTGCGGAGAAATGATTTGTTGTGTCTCGAGCACCTTCCGTAAGTGATGAATCGGTGCGACGACTTCGTAGCGCACAGTGATGATGAATTTGTCGCCGATGACGAAGTCTACCTCCTGGTCGCGTATCTCGCCGTCGCCAGTGCCGTGAGTAGGGAAGTGGAGTACTAGGAATGTCACTCCAGCATCGCTAGCGACGAGCGGCGATGGTGTGGGTGATACGAGCTCCAATGCAAGTCGTTCGCTGATCGAGAATTCGCGCGCGATGCCTCGCACTTCATCTTCAGTAGGGCGTTCTAGGTCGACCCAAACTCTGTCGTGATATTTGTATCGGGACAACATATTATAAAGAATACCATGAAGCATTTAGACAACGCATGATATACTTCGCGGAATGGAGATGGAATCTGAAACAGCACCGCGGTATCGCCGTGTCGCCACATATGGCGTCACTCTAGCGCTTGTAGCGGCCGTTTCGTTCGGAGCAGGGCTCTCGATGGGTGCTGGAAGCTCCACAGCGTCTGTTGTTTCGCACATCTCGTTTCTGGGCGATAGTCTAGACGCGACACCTAACCAGAGCGTCGATCTCACTGATTTCTGGAAGGCGTGGAATACTCTTGATGCAAATTATGTAATCACGCACGCGTCATCGACTCTCCCATCGGCAAAAGACCGTCTGTACGGCGCAATTAGCGGGCTTGCTAACGCATATGGCGATCCATATACCGTGTTCTTCCCGCCGACCGAGGCGAAAGCTTTTGCAGAAAGCATATCGGGAAGCTTCGCTGGCGTTGGAATGGAGATTGATGTCAAGGATTCCATCTTAACAGTCGTCGCCCCACTGAAAGGTACGCCTGCGGAAACTGCAGGAATCAAAGCCGGAGACCAGATAGCGACAATTGATGGCAAATCGACAGACGGTCTTGCAGTCGAAGCGGCTGTTTCCAAGATACGCGGCCCTGCTGGCACGACAGTCGTGTTCACGATCGTGCGTGATGGCAAGCCGCTAGATATTAAAGTGGTGCGTGCCACTATTCAGGTTCCAGAGACCGAAGATGGCCTAGACGCGGAGAGCGGCGTGTACCACATCGCGCTCTATGAGTTCACAGCGAACTCAGCCGACCTTTTCAATCAGGCGTTTACGAGATTCAAGTCGTCTGGCTCGAAGAAGCTCGTCATCGATCTGCGTGGCAACCCTGGTGGCTATCTCGATGCTTCAGTCGACATAGCGAGCCATTTTCTCTCGAAAGGCACGACTGTCGTGACGGAAGATTTCGGTGGGAAGGATAAAGAACCGAACATCGTGCACACAAGCCTCGGCCACATGGATGTGCCAGCTGGCACGAAAATAGTCGTACTTATCGACGGCGGCTCGGCTTCTGCGTCTGAGATCCTAGCTGGCGCCCTGCAAGATAATCATGCTGCTACACTCATCGGTACCAAGTCTTTCGGTAAGGGCTCTGTGCAGACTCTTATAAATCTAGGTGGTGGCTCGCTCAAAGTAACTGTAGCTAGATGGATTACTCCTGCTGGGCATTGGATAATGGGTAATGGCGTGACTCCCGACATAGAGGTGGCGTACATGGCAAAAGGCGCCACCGAGAAGCCGAAGGTAGACCCGCAAATGGCCCGCGCCATCGAATTTTTGACCACTGGGAAATAGCGCAAATTAATATATTTAAGCATGGCGGAAGAAAAAGAATTTGATCGGTGGAACAGCAAGAAACAAAAACTCGACGAGCATCAAAGCGGTCCGCACTGTCATGAGCGTGAAATATGGTGGTGTTCTATAGGTGTCAATGTCGGATCGGAACAGTACTCACAAACAGAGGACTTCAGTCGACCGGTTCTAGTTGCACGTCGTTTTACAAAGGATATATTTTTAGGCATTCCGCTTACGACAAAGCTACGAGACGGCGTGCCATTTCGTTTCAGACTGCGAGTCGGAGATGTGGATAATGACGCACTCATACTGCAAATGCGTGTTTATGACCGTAAACGGTTAGTGCGGCCGCTCGCTGTCGTGCAGAAAGAAGTATTTAAAAAGTTGATTGAAGCGATTGTTTGCGATCTAAAAACGACGGACCCCGCTCTCGCGGGGTCCTCGGGGGCCGAAGCCAATGTGTAAATATAGTGTATCAAGCTGGCACCACAAGTCAATAGCGTGTTTAGTTAACACCTTGTGGATAACTATTGTTGCCATATAATTAGAGCATGAAGTTGCTACTCACATCTGCTGGTCTGATGAACGAATCGATTGTCGGAGCTTTGCGAGAGCTCACGGTGCGACCGTTTGAAGAATTGAATCTCGCTTTCATCCCCACGGCGGCAAATCTTGAGGAGGGTGACAAGGGGTGGCTCATTGATGACTTGGAAGCGTGCCAGAAACTTGGTCTCAAGGAGCTCGATATTGTTGATATTTCAGCGTTGCCAAAGAGCGTGTGGCAGAAGCGTCTCGAAGCAGCAGATATTATCTTCGTTAGTGGTGGTAATACCTTCCATCTGATGCACTGGGTGCGCGCGTCTGGACTGGAGGAAGTCTTGCCTGAGCTTTTGAAGACTCGAGTGTATGTCGGAGTTAGCGCCGGAAGTATGATAACGAATCCGAACATACGATGTTCTCTCTCTGAGAAGGGTGTTGCAGAAGAAATTCACGGGGCTATCGAAGATGGCGGATTGTCGCTTGTTGATTTCTTGATCGAGCCACATATTAATAATGCGTATTTTCCTGAATTAACATTTGAGTACGTGCAAAATGAATCGACAGAAACGACTCTGCCTATATATGCACTAGATGATCAATCGGCGATACAGGTTGTCGATGGGGAAGTGACTGTTGTATCTGAGGGTGAATGGAAGAGGTTCAATTAGAAGTTAGGACATCCGATGTCCTAACTTTTGACTACTGGTACGTGAGAGAGTATCCTTGTGTTATATGAAAATAATCTTGATTAAGGACGTGAAGGGGATGGGCCGGGCGCATACTGAGGTTGAGGTGTCTGACGGGTACGCACTTAATTATCTGATACCGAAGAAGCTCGCTATCGCCGCGACAGCTGTCGCCAAGCAGGAGGCTGAGACTCGCCGAAAGCAGGCCGTAGACAGCAAGGAAGTCGACGCTGCGCTTCTCACGCAGAACATCGCTGCTCTCGCAGATGCGCACATCGTCATCACAGCGAAGGCAAACGAAAAGGGTCATCTATACGACGCGGTGGGGGAGCCAGAAATCATGAAGGCAGCGAAGGAGCAGGCGCATATCGACCTGCCTAGTGGTGTCATCAAGCTAGAGAAGCCTATCAAGGAGCTGGGCACGTTTGATATACCAGTCGCGAGCGCAGAGACGTTTGGGAAGTTCTCGATCACTATCGAGGCAGAGTAAGAAAGTTAGGACATCCGATGTCCAAATTCGCAGAGGACATCTGATGTCCGAAATGCGAATACAATGCAATACAAAAACACGCGGCGCCGAAGGTGCCGCGTGTTTTTGTCTCCTTAGATAACGTCGACTACTTTCTTCTGCATCAGGCGGCCTGTGAATGTCGTCTTGCGGCGTGTGCGGAAAGAAACCTTGCCATCGGCGATGGAGAAAAGAGTGTGATCTTTGCCGACTTTTACGTTCTTGCCTGCCTCAATCTTGGTGCCGCGCTGGCGGACGATGATTGCTCCCGGCTTCGCCGTAGCACCGTCAGCGAGCTTGACCCCGAGATATTTCGGGTTTGAGTCGCGCAAGTTCTTAGCTGATCCTCCGGCTTTGGTGTGTGCCATAATGCTATAGTTTTACTCAATGACTATATCAGATGCCAAGGAGAAATGCAAAAGCCTCGCCAGCCGCGTGCCACGCGACGTGCTAATCATAGCTATCCTTATACTTGCCTCGTCGGCGAGCTTCGGGCTCGGGTACATGGCTGGGCGTGATGCGGGGCAGGGGACTGGTTCGGGAGGCTCACCGCTAGCTGGTGTGGCTAGTGACTCCCCCATTACAGTGTCTTCTGCTACAGGTAGGTTTGTAGCATCGAAGAGCGGGACTAAATATTATCTTCCTGGGTGTGCAGGCGCCGACCGTATTTCTGATGCCAATAAAGTGTGGTTTACATCTAGCTCTGTCGCTCGTGCGGCCGGGTATGAACCAGCTGAGAATTGCAGTGGCCTGTGACCTGTTACAATAAGTACATGAGCACAAATGATGAAGCAATGACAGAGAGAATCGCGCAGGCAGTCCATGAGGGATCGCGTACGATACCGCAGGATCGTCCTCTCTTGGTTTGCAAGCCAAACAAGATAGAGTCGTGGCGCATCTTCAAGATAATGTCTGAGTTTGTTGAAGGGTTCGATATTATCCGTAGGTACACACTATCGGCAACTTTCTTCGGCAGTGCACGGACATCTCCCGAAGATGAATCATATAAGCACGCATCTCTGCTAGCCGGACGTCTTGCGAAGAAGGGCTTCGCTGTTATTACGGGAGGCAGTTCAGGGATTATGCAGGCCGCCAATGAGGGTGCTTTCAATGCAGGAGGAGACTCAATTGGGCTCAATATCAGCTTACCTCAGGCGCAGGGCTATAATAAGTTCCTAACCGACCGTTTTGTTTTCGATCACTTCTTCGTGCGCAAAGTGATGCTTACATTTGCTTCCGAAGTGTATATCTAT
This sequence comes from Minisyncoccota bacterium, assembly GCA_041664865.1. Classification (GTDB taxonomy): domain Bacteria; phylum Patescibacteriota; class Minisyncoccia; order Phycocordibacterales; family Phycocordibacteraceae; genus C7867-001. The sequence goes on along the minus strand of JBAYJU010000003.1, from coordinate 14,973 downwards.
TTCCCTGGAGGCTTCGGCACTCTCGATGAGTTTTTCGAGATTGTTACACTCGTGCAGACGAAGAAGATCCGCAAGGTGCCAATTGTGCTTGTCGGTAAAAAGTATTGGGAGCCTGTTCTTGCTCTTATAGATAAGACGCTATATCAGGAATTCGCGGCCATTGATGAAGTCGACAGGAGTCTCTACACACTCGTTGATTCTGTCGATGAGGCATATGATCATATAATGTCAGAAGTCGCCGGATAGTGGGGAAGGGGACATTGGGTAAAACTCTCATTGTACTTGATTCCTCATGGTATCCTCTTCCCTATGACGCGTAGAAATTTTGATACGAATAAATTACAGATGTACACCTTCTGGACAGGTCTTATGGGTACTATTATCAGTCTGGTGCACGTGCTCGTAATCGCTCTCAAGAAATAGTAGGGGAAACACAAAAGAAGGCTTCCTAGGAAGTCTTCTTTTGTAGTGCGCAAAAGATATATTGTGCGCACTATAGAGCTCTGTCTCCCCTCGCTATATGTATGACAAAGGATTCAGATACGCTGAAAGTGTCGCCACTGGCATCGTCGCATCTGCGCAGCCGATTGTGGAGCCGCGGAATTGGCGGAGTGTCATGATTTTTGTACCTTCAGTCGCATAGACACCGAAATGTAGGTGCGGCCCTGTCGCGTAGCCGGTCATTCCAGATAACCCGATCAATTGTCCTGTACCCAATTTCTGTCCTTTTGAAACATCAATACTTGAGAGGTGCGAATACAGAGTGTTAAGTCCGTCGTTGTGTACGATCATTACCCATTTTCCGAATGAATAGCATCCCTTGATAAGATCTGTATTCCCAGTGGCGAGCACTGTGCCGCTGAGTGCCGCGTAGAGCGGCGTACCAATCGGTGCGGAGATGTCGATGGCATTGTGGCCGTTCCCGTTGTATATCTGAGGATTCGCTGTTGAGAATTTCGTATTGCCGAAGTATTGCGAGATGCAGAAGAGATTTCCGAATACGCTCTTGCGTTTCGAACAGTTGAACATGAACGCGCGACTGAAGGGCCACGAGAGCACTCCAGAGCCGACCTTTGGCAATAAGTTCGGGTGGACGATAAGATTCAATTTGTTCTGCAGGTCTGAGAGCTCATTCTCGAATGCTTTTTCTGCCGCCTTCTTTTGTGCAATGAGATTTTGGTAAGTCGATTCTTGATTCTTCGTATCTGTGAGCAGCTTCTGCTGAGCAGCTTTGCTGGCGTCTACAGAACGCTTCTGGAGCTTCAGGTTATTCTGGAGCGCGAGTAAGTCTGCTTTTGCTGCAGTCACTTTGTCGCGATTGGTTGCAAGTGTGGTGCGGGCAGCTCGTAGGTCGGCTATATTGTCGTCGAGCGCTTGGTTGAATTGGATTGCCTGATCAGCAGCCTTCCATGCGTCACCTAGCGACGTGGATGATATCAGAACAGTTATGAGAGGTGTTTGCTCGTTTTCTGTAATCTTGCGTAGCTGTGATGCTATCGCTTTCTGGTCGGCGGATATAGAAGACTCTTTGTCTCCAATAGATAGAGTGAGCTGCTGTATCTGCAGGTTAGCCGAGGCGATTTTGTTCTGAGTAACTTTAATTTGCGTAGCGAGTTGTTGCTGAGATATAGACAGGGAGCTGATTGTTGATTGGAGAGTGTTTTTCTTGGTGCCGAGAGCATCAAGCTGTTTCTGAAATGCAGCGACCTCCGCTTCAAGTGAAGCGACTTGTTGCTGGTTCGAAGTTATCTGAGACTGTATGTCTGACGCTTCGTCAGCAAAAGCAAATCTCGGATTGCCGAGAAAACATCCGGCCAAGAATAAAGATATTAGGAAGAATGACAGTCCGGCGCGCTTCATCCTTCGAGTATAGCAATAGCTTTTTCTACTCGCGAGACAGCCTCTTCTCTGCCAAGTATAGATATAAGTGTGAACGGGTCTGGCGAGCGCTCCTGCCCAGATAGTGCGTAGCGAAGCGGCCAGAGGGTTCCGCCGCGGCCTCCCTTCCCTTTTGCCTCTTCAGCGTCGGCAAGCGACATGAGGGCCTCTTTTGCCGATTCAGCAGATACGTCGTCTGGAAGCGATTTTAGGGCCTCAGAGAGGCTTTCTAGAGCTGTTTTGGTCATGCCGGGGCGCTCGGTGGGCTCTTTGGCGACGAGCTTGGCCAGGTCGAGGGATGGCTTCTCGAATAGGCACAGGAGCTCGCCAGAGAGCATCTCGCGCGCCTCGGCAAACGTCTGTGCGCGATCCTTGAGTAGCGGCACAGCTTTGTGCACGCGCGACTGTTGGACACCAGGTGTCTGGAATGCATTTTGACACCTGGTGTCCGCAGTCGCGCTGTCGAGATGCTTTATGAAATCCTCGTCGGATAGCCTGCGCATCCAGTGCTGGTTTACTGAGAGGAGTTTATCGCGATTCCATGACGCACCACTCTTCTGTACGTGTTCGAGAGAAAATTCCTCGACGAGTTGTTCGAGAGAAAATTCCTCGCGATCGTCACCCGGGTTCCACCCGAGTAGTGCCAGATAATTCACAATCGCTTCTGGAAGGAATCCTTCGTCTCGATAATCCATGACGCTCGTGGCTGTACCGCTGCGCTTAGAAAGTTTTGCGCGTTTGTCGTCGAGTATGAGCGGTAGATGGGCGTATGCTGGGCGAGGAGCTCCGAGTGCTTCTTGAATCAATATCTGACGAGGAGTATTTGATAGTCCGTCTTCGCCGCGAATGACGTGTGAAATTTTCGCATCCATATCATCTACGACAGCCGCAAAATGGTAGAGAGCATCAGTCATGGATCGTGCAATTACGAAATCGCCAAGCTCTGTCGTGTCGAAGGTGATGTCACCGCGGATAAGATCGGTGAATGTGATGCTGGCCCCAGGGTTCTTCAAGCGTACGACTTCTACGGTCTTCGTCTGATCGTCTTTCGCTGGCTCCGAAGAAACGTATGCCTTCCCTTCCGCCACAAGCTTCTCAAGCAGTTCATGGTATCGGTCCGTATTTTCGCTCTGGCGGGAGAAGCTGTCCCACGATATGCCTAGCCACGTGAGGCCTGCGATAATCTCATCCTCATACTCTTTCTTGCTGCGTGCACGATCTGTATCTTCACTGCGGAATACAACTGATCCGCCGTGGTGCCGCGCGAATAAGTAGTTGAAGAGAGCTGTGCGCGCGGTGCCGATGTGGAATCGGCCGGTCGGGCTCGGCGGTATGCGTGTGACGACAGTGCTCATGATTGTGATTCGTGAGGGAGCGCGAGAGTGAGCACTTCGCTTGCGAGGACGCGCGCAGCATCGATGTCTGTGAAGCCCTCTGCCGCCGCACCCATTCGCTTCGAGAGTTCGGGATCCTTCACGATGCGCTGTATCTCTGCCGCAAAGATGTGCGATGAGAGGTTCTCTTCTTCGATTACTACTGCGGCACCTGTACCAGCATAAGCGTAGGCGTTGGTGCGCTGGTCGTGGCTTACAGATTCAGGTATTGGGATGAGTATAGCCGGTTTCCTCCAGAGCCCTATCTCTGCAATAGAGTTGGCACCAGCGCGAGAGACTACGATGTCTGCTACTCCTGCAGCTCTCTGCATGGAAGTCTGATTGAGATAATTGATTGGATGGTAGCGGTCTGCGTGCGGGTCTTTCGTGAGGACCACTTTACTGACTGACTCTACGTTTTTGAAATTCGCCGGACCTGTCTGGTGAATCACATTTGCAAACGAAACAAGCTCGGGCAGAGCCGAGAGCACGACTTCATTTATCTTTACTGCTCCTTGGGAGCCTCCGAGGATGAAGATCGTGGGTATGCTGCTCTCGAGCCCTAGATACTGGCGTGCACCCTCTGGCTCGAGACGCATGAGTGCTTTGCGGACTGGGATTCCGGTGCGGGCAATCTTACTCTGCACGCTTTTTGGGAAATACTCAGCCGCACTATCGAAAGATATTGCAATCTTCGTAGCCCACTTCGCAGCAAGCAGATTGGCACGACCAGGTTTCGCATCTGATTCGTGGATGATGATCGGTATGTGTAGGAGGTGTGCCGCGAGCACAGTCGGTACACTCGCGTAACCGCCCTTGCTTACGACTACGTCTGGATAGATACGGAAGAGAGTGACGATTGCCGCGAGCGTACCGGTGAGTGTGAGGAACGAGTCGGATATGTTTAGAAGCGAGAAATATCTGCGCATCTTCCCTGCTGGTATGCGTATGTAGACGATGCCATTTTCAAAAAGAGCCTTCTCGTCGAATGGTTGCGGAGCGATGTAATAGAGATTCGGCGCGAGAAGCTGTTCCTCACGGACTAAGTCTTGTAGCGCTTCAGCTATTGCGATAATCGGGTAGAAATGCCCGCCAGAACCGCCGCCTGTAAATACGATTTTCATAAGGGAAAGTATACCATTTTGGGGTAGCACATGACATACAATAACCAGATGTTGCCCATCTGATTAACAGAAACTACAACTGAATCACGAAATCGCTATTGTGCAAAAGCTCTTCCCTGTTTTCAGCTATCAGAATAGTGTTGTTCTTGTCGATTATCTTCTGGAAGACTTGTACGAGTGTCGGCAGGTTACTCAAATGTAGGCCTCTAGAAGGTACATCCATGATATATATGCACCTGTCGCCTAATTTCTTGGATAGGATTTTTGCCAATCGCACCCGCTGAGCCTCGCCACCACTCAATGTGCCGGATTTCTGGCCGAGCTCTAGGTAGCCCAACCCTACTTCCTGCAGAAATCCCAGTTTTCGAGTTACCAGCGGGTTATCTTTGAACAAAACCACGGCTTCATCTACAGTCATTCCAAGCACGTCAAAAATGGATTTGTTTTTGAATAAAGATTTCTTGAGTTTGTCGGAATCTCCTTTTCCCAATCTGGTATTGAAGCTGAAATGCGATTTGCTCAATCTTAATTTCTTGCTCTCTGGCAGGCGCGCGAACACGTCTCGTATTGAATCCCAAATACCCACATAGGTCGCTGGAGTGCTGGTGACTACGGAGCTGAGCGCTGTCTGGTCGACGAAATACGAACGCCGCACGTGCGTCTTGCCTTCAATCGAAGAAAATCCCTCGCGCATTTTCCAAGCATTCTTACCTTTAAACAACGCTCCATATACAATCGAAAGAAGTGTGGATTTGCCTGTTCCGATTCCCCCAGATACGCAGACCAGACTGCCTAATGGGAACCGTACATCGAAATCTTTGAGGTTGTGTTTATGAATACCACGTATTGTCAGACTATTCTTCTGCATAGCTTTCGCCCGATCGCTCGGCTTCCGTTCATAATTCACATCCTTTGCTTTGTCTGAAAAAGCGTACACGGATGTCATGGTCTTCGCTTTCTTGAATGCTCCGATTGAACCCTGGAATATGACTTCTCCGCCCTTCGCACCAGACTCCGGGCCGAATTCTATTACATATTCCGAGTTTGCGATGATGTCCTTACTGTGTTCGACAACTATCACCGAGACGCCTTTATTAACCGTATCTTTTAAGATTTTCAGAATATGCTCTCTGTCTGTCTTTGCCATTCCTGCGCATGGCTCGTCGACAATCAATAGCTCGTCCTTTTTAATCTCACTCAAGATGTCATGCAGACGCTTCATGTTGGTTTCTCCCAAACTAAGCTTGTCGACAGGCTTCACCTTCTGTGCGAGCGCAAACGTCTTTGGTATCTTGCTTATCTGCGCCTCTACCTCGTGCCCCTGAGATGCTTTATACAATACGTCATACATAAGAGAAGATTTCCCGCTGCCGCTCTTGCCTACCACCACCACCAGTTTATGTAGAGGAATAGAAACCGTTACATTCTTGAGATTGTTCGCAGTCGCGTTTTTGATCTCAATCTTGGTTATCATATATATAAACTAAGTTTAGCACGTGACATGGTTACACTTTCCGGTGGGCGGCGACGTTGATGATGAGGCCGCACATGAGGAGTGTGGCGGCGAGAGCAGTGCCGCCGTGAGAGATGAATGGCAATGGCAGGCCAGTGAGAGGTATGATTCCGAGCATCGCGCCGATGTTGATGAATGCCTGGAAGATAATTATGAATGAGAGCCCGAGCGCGACCAAGCCTCCGAACATGTCGCTAGACTTCCCCGCTATCACTATGCCTCGCGCCGCTAGCGCGACGAAAGACAAGATGAGAATCAATGCGCCGATGAAGCCAGTTTCTTCTGCAAACACTGCGAAGACAGAGTCGCCGTCTGGTTCAGGCAGGTAGTTAAATTTCTCGACGCTCTGGCCGAAGCCGCGGCCTGCGATGCCTCCAGAGCCGACTGCGATGAGTGCTTGCTGTATCTGGTAGCCGCTACCAAGAGAGTCTGCCGATGGATTGATGAATGTCTTGACGCGCTCTAGGACATATGGTCGCATTAGAATAACGATACCAAGCGCGAGCATGCATCCGAGTGCGAGTATGCCGAAATCGCGCCAAGGCGCTCCAGCGACGAAGTACATCACTGCACCAGTCGCTAGTAGTAGCAGAGTCGTCGAAGTGTTCGGTTGCGCCAGCAGTATCGCAGATGGTATGCCGACTAGCGCAATAAATGGCAGAAGGCCCTTCTTGAAGTCATTAAGCTGTCGTGCGCGCGGAGTGAGCCACCAGGCTAGCGCAAGCACGAAACCGATTTTCAGTAATTCAGCTGGCTGTACGGTAGTGAAGCGCAGATTAATCCATCGTGTCGCACCATTCGCATGCAACCCTACACCTGGTATGAAAACAAGTAGCGTGAGAAGAACTGTGGCGATATAGATATGCGGCGCCCAGCGTCTCAGGTGTGTGAGAGGAGTTGCACGCGCAATAATGAATGCTATTAGCCCGAAACCGAACCCTAGGCCTGTCTGTATTAGGATGTCCTTCGAGACGGAACTGCTCTCACGCGCAAGTAGGCCGAGCGCTGCCGACGAGAATATCGCGAGACCGGCGAGAGAGAGCGTGATCACCAGCATCAGGAACATTCGGTCTCCGGAAAAGAGACTCATATTATTTCATTAGAGCGATTGTCATACCGACGATGGCGGACATGATAGAGATAATCCAATAACGCATTGTGATTTTATATGGAGGCCAGCCGATCGCTTCGAAGTGGTGGTGCAGGGGTGCGATGCGGAATATCTTCTTCCCGAAGAACTTCTTCGATGCTACCTGAAGTATGTTCGAGAGGACTGTGATTACGAGCGGAAAAGCTATTATTGGAAGTGCCGCGATTCCGAACCCGTTTCCGAGCGTATCGGTCATGAAAGCCATGGCGGCGAGTGTCATGGTTAGTCCCATCGTTCCGGTCTCTGTCATCCAGAATCGCGCAGGCGGTATATTGAACCAGAGGAATGCCAGAATCGCACCTGTAAGTGTGGCTGAGAAGGCTGCCAGATTGTATTGCCCTTGGAAATACGCGATACCTGCATATGCCATGAACGCTGCGCTGAAGACACCGCCGGAGAGTCCGTCTATACCATCTATCACGCCTCCGGCATATAGGCCGAGTGTCACTAATACGAAGAGCGGTACGATCAGTGCGCCAATTGCCAGCGTGCCGTCTCCGGGTATTCCGACTGATGTCACACCGAGCTTCGCGTAGAACCACCACCCGATGAAGAGCGAGACGAGAGTGACGAAGAGTAGTCGCATGCGCAACGTGACGCCTCTTTCTCCTGAAGTACGTATGTCGAACAAGTCATTTATGAATCCCATGGAAGCACCAGCGAGGAGTGTGAAGAGCGGTATCCATGTCTGACTGCGGCTTAGGAAGTCGAGCTTTTCGAATAGAGGAATCGGCACGATTTTGTTGAGTAGCCAGACACCGACGGTTACGAATGTGGCAGTAGCCCAGATCAATATGCCGCCCATTCGTGGAGTATTCGTCTCGGTGCCAGCGTGGATTGTGGTGCGCAATTTCTCGAATTCGACGGCCGGCGTACCGTCGAGAGCTGTCTTCCCTACGGTTTTTTTCCAGATTTTATATTTGAAAAGATAGTGTGTGAGAATCGGTGCGAAGAGTATACCTATTACGAACGAAGCAGTAGCTGGTATAAAAACTTTAATTAGATTCGAAGTAATCATATGGAAGAAATGTCTGCGAAGTGCTCGATTGTTGCTGCTACTAGCGCTGTACCATCGGTGAAGCGCTCATTCTTTGATGAGCCCAGGACGACGACAGCGATTGGGTGATTGATACCTGCGTCGAAGACGAGGGATAGGTTGCCGCCTGCTAAGTCGGTGTACCCGGTCTTCGAGAGGAGGAGTCGTGGCAGGGTGCCTACAAATGGATCGGTGTTTTTGACTGAGAATGAAGTACCGCCCTCTGAGGAGGCTTGTGCAGAGCTTCGTGTGGTTGCCATAGCGATTATCGGAGATTTTGCTACTAGTGCACCAGAGAGCCGCGCGAGATCCCGTGCAGATCCGTACCCGCCAGAGACTGTCGCGCTCACGTCGAGGCCGCTCCCGTTGACGGCATAGGTTTGCGACAGGTTGAGCGACGATGCAGCATTCGCGAGCATGGCACTGGCTGTGCGGTTCTCGCGGTCGGCGGTCGCTCTAGCTATCGCTGTTGCACCATCGTTGAGCGAAGCGGTGAGTGTCAATCGTGCTATGTCATATAGAGAGAATATCTGCCCCGCATTGAATGCGCGCGGAGCATCTATTTGTGTGATGTCGTCTGGGATTGTGATTGGCGTGTTCGGTGATAGTGTGGCGAGCGCGGCGTATACAGTGAGGAGTTTGGTAAGTGAGGCAAGTGGTAGCTGGGCGTCTGCATTCTTATCGTATAGTGTCTCCCCTGTCGCGAGGTCATATACGATAGCCGCCTTCGCTTCGATTGAGATATTAGCAAATGCGTCTGGAGTCGAAGTGGCAGAATTCTGGGAAGTCTGACTTATAGAATTTGAATTTGAAGTCAGACTTCCGTAATTCGGCAAGAAAAGGAAAAGCGCAAGCACTCCTGACGCGAATACGAGTGCGATGCCAGCTTCCCGCATGGATCGGCTGTGTTGAGCAAGTTTCTGTAGTTCAGCGGAGTCCATGGTTTATATCGTAGGTGCGTCTGTGATTTCTTTCTCCTTCACGATAGCTCGCGTGGAATCCTGCAGCTCATCGAATCGCGGCAAGTCGGCGGTGCGTGTGATGCCAAGATGTGCGAGCGCTTCGGTTGTGAGCGAATATCGGACGCGACGCTTGTCGTGCTCATCTTCCCTTCCCTCGATAATGCCGCGCAAGAGAAGTGTGCGTATCGATGCTGAAGAATTGACGCCGCGCACCCAGTCGATCTCTCCGCGCGATGTGCCACTGCATTCCACGTCGGCACCACCAGTCTGGTATGCGATTACTGCCAGCGTCTCGAGGCTGCCCTTCCCTAAGTCGCGCGCTAGCTCATCTTCGTGGAGTTTTTTCACGATATCAGACGCTTCTGGTGCGGTGCGTAATTCGACATCAGTGTCTGTCACGATCAGTGTTAAGCCATGATCCTTTAGAGATCGTCCGAGCACACCAATTACCGTGTCTAGCTGTTCGAGTGAAATATCGAGCAGTTTTGAGAGCTGTTTCTTCTGGAAGGGCTCGCCAGCAGCGAAGAGAAGTGCTTCAAGAGCGGCTGGAGGCATAAGCATTGTCTCTATAATAGCTCGCTCTACCCTTTCTCGGCAACGTGTGGAAATCGTTATCCACAATACATAGGACAGTCCTATGTAAGTTTAGCTCTAGCCGTATCGCGGGACGGATGCAGAAGCGGTGTGGCTGATACGTATGTCGCCGTGCTGATGGTATTGCTCAGCGGCTACGGTCCCCTGCTTCATGAGCTCTAGGAGCGCTAGGAATGAGACGATAATCTCAACTTTCTCTCCCTTATCGCCCGCAAAATCTTTGAAAGAGAGTGTGAGCGCACCCTGCACCCGCTTGGCGAGTTTGTCCATAACTTCCTCGATAGACACGAGAGACTTGACTCGCGCCTCTGGTAGTTCTTCGACTGTCTCGCGTGCGGCGATGACTCTAGCGAGCGCTTCGGCGAGCGTGTCTTGCGAGAGGTCGCGCGACGGCGCGAAGAATGGCTCGGGAGCACGAATGCCGGCTGGGAGCATTAGCGATTTGCCGAATATGCGAGCTAGCTCTCGTGTCGCCTCGCGCACTTTCTCATATGCCTCCAGCCGACGCTTCAGGTCGCTGATATCAGCATTCTCTTCTTCGGAAAGTATCAGGTCTGGAATTAGCGACTTAGACTTGATGAGAAGTAGAGTCGCAGATAACTGGATGAAGTTTGTGGTCTCTTCGATTGGGAATGTAGCCTGCGCGCGTACATGCGATATGAAGTCCTCGGTGATGCTTGCGAGAGCTAAATCATTGACGAGAAGTTTTCGCGCTTCGATTAGATCGAGCACGAGCTCGAACGGACCATGATAGGCTTCCGTCTGAATGTTGAAATTAAGCTTTAGAGGCGTTTGGTTCATCGGTGGTGGAGCTGGATAGAAGCACGTCGATTCGATTCATATCGCGTGGGAAGAGCGTGGCTTCTTTTACATTCTCCAGATTGAGCATCTTCATGGTGAATCTCTCGAGCCCGGTAGAGCAGCCGCCGTGCGGTGGCATGCCATATTTGAATGCCTGCAGATAGAACGCGAAGTTCCGCGGATTCATTCCTCGCTCCTCGATCTTCTTCACGAGTGCATCATAGTCGTGGATGCGCTGTGCGCCGCTGTTTATCTCGAGCCCGCGGAAGAGTAGGTCGAATCCGCGTGACATAGGATTCTCATCTGTATGTTCATATGTATAGAACGCTCGCTTGCTGGTCGGAAATCGTGTGATGAATATGAAATCAGATCCATGCTCTTTTTTCGCCCATTCGCATATTGAGCGCTCCTGTGCTGGCTCGAGATCGGGTTCTTCTGGTGCGCCAAGTATCTTCTGGGCCTCACGTAGCGTGAGCGTAGGGAATGGCTTATCCGGTATCATCGGCACATCTACACCGATGGTTGTGAACGCTTGTGCACATGTCTCATCTACCGCCGATACGACGTCGCGTATGACGGATTCGAGCATAGTCATGACCTCGCGCTCGTCCTTGATAAATGCCATCTCGAAGTCCATCTGAGTCAGCTCGGATATGTGCCGAGTCGTCGCGCTTTTCTCTGCTCGGAATATACGCGCGATAGTGAACACGCGTTCATACACGCCGGTCATGATCTGCTTGTAGAGTTGTGGGGATGTTGCCAGATTAGCCTTCTGGTCATTGAAGTAGTCTACGCGGAATACTTCAGCACCACCCTCGGCGTCGCTCCCGACGAGCGCTGGTGCCTGGAACTCGGTGAAGCCTTTCCGGATGAGAGAGTTGCGGTATGCCTGGACGATCGCAGCTTGTACCTTGAATATTGCTTGCTCGTGAGCGCGGCGTAGTGTGAGCGGCCGATAGTCGAGCATGGTGTCTAGATTGATGTCTGCGTCAGTATCAAACGGGAGTGGCTGTGCGACGCTCAGTACGTCTATGGCTTTGATCTCTAGCTCGATATCGCCGTTGCTCTTCCCTTCCTGAGCATTCTTTTCCGGGCGCTTGTTCACTATACCCTCTACGCGCACGACGTATTCGTTTCGCGTCTCCTTCGCAGTATCGAGTGCAGTAGAGCCTGGTAGGCATACTCCCTGTACGAGCCCAGATCGGTCGCGGAAGTCGAAGAACACCATCTTGCCCTGGTCGCGGCGCACATCTACCCAGCCCGATATAGAAACTGTCTCGCCAACACGTGACCCAAGCTCTCCTATAAGTGTGCGTTCCATATACTCTATAAAATAGCATACCCCGCGGTGAAGCGGGGTATTGAGTTGTAGGACGAGCTCTCTCAGGCTCGTCCTGGTAAGGAACGACGAAGGAAATTTCGGAAATTTTTACCACACAGACCCTCTGTGGTGATCTGTGAAAAGCGAGAATTTATATCTTTTCTCACGATCGACACAAGTTCCTTATTCGGGCTATTGATCCCGATTCCTACATTGTCTATACCAACGGTCTTCATAGCATGACAGAGACTGTCGATTTTATGTTCCCGTAAGAAGGAAATGCCGACGTAACCGCCTAAATCCGCGATATCTCTCAGAACATCATCAGGCAGATTGCACGAAAGCGGTTTGCAATGGTAGCACCCAGTGTATGTCGCTGCCACTTTCACAAGCAAGTGTTCACGCTGGATGAAATGCAGTGCGTCGCGCGCTGCTTGATGTTTGGCGTACGACAAATCAAGGATCATGCCATTTTCGGCCATGTACTCGATAGTTTCGTATCCACGTGCAGTCAGACCTTCTTCGTGTGCAACATACTCATGTGAATTACCAATGCTGATGATACGGACCCCCTCCTTGTAAAGGATGTTCATGCGCACGGATGTCATGTCTCCTGGTGTGTATTGCATCCCGAAGATTATTCTAAGTCCTGGTTTCTCGAGGCCCTGGCAATCCAGTACCTCGTGCGTGTCAGTGTTGGATAACGCAGCTTTCCGAAACGCTTGCTGAACTGCCAGAGCCGCATAGAAATTGTTTGGTCTGGAATTTATTCGCACACTTGTCAGGTGTGCCAAGTCGAGGTTGGGTCTTTGACTTGGATCGAAGACTGGTGGCATGACCTGCGGAGCTAGTAGAGCCCTTGAGTCTGCGTAGAATGGTATGCACATCGTGGCACCTCCTGCGTTCTTTATTATGGGTTAAGGTTCAACTTATCTGATATAACGTTATCAGAATATATGAAAAAGTCAAATCGCGGCGGCGGAGCCGCCGCGTGTTTAGGATACGCCGACGGAGCGACGCACGTGTTCCATTTTTGCTTCGGAGACTGCACGAGCTTCTATCTTCCCTTTTGCGAGTATGCCATCGACGATGCTGGAGTCATTCTTTAGCTCCTCATATTTTGCACGAATCGGAGATAAATAAAGATCAAGATCTTCGATGAGTAATTCTTTAAGTATCTTATATTTGCCTGCGTGTTCTTTGTAAATAGCTTTTAGCTCAGTCTCGCTTCGCACGAGTTTGTGCATAGCGTATACATTCTCAGGTCGTTCTCCACTAGAATCAGTAACGATACCCATGACAGCTTTAGTGAGCTCGTCACGCGATGCAAAGAGAGGAATCACATTTCCGTAGCTCTTGCTCATCTTCTGCCCGTCTGTACCCGGGACTGTCGAGACCTCTGGCATTATGTATGGCTCTGGGAGTTTGAAAATATCGGCCTTGTATATGCGATTGAATTTCTCGGCTGTGTCGCGGGCGATCTCGATGTGCTGCTTCTGGTCAGACCCCACTGGCACAACTGCCGCATCGTATAGCAGTATGTCTGCCGCCATGAGGAGCGGATAGTTGAAGGTGCCGACACCGATTTCTTTGTTTTTCGCTTCAGCATCTTTGAAAGCGTGCGCGCGCATGAGGTAGGGCATCGTGGTGATCGTGTCGAATATCCAGCAGAGCTCTGTGTGCGCGGGCACGTCTGACTGCTTGAAAAACACGACCTGCTCGGGGTCGAGCCCGATGGCGAGATATGCCATCACGAGCTCGCGCGTGCGGCGCTTCATCTCCTCTGCATTTTGCATCGTATTGAGCGCGTGGTAGTCAGCAATAAATATGAACGGGCGATACTTCCCTTCTTTTGTAAGCTCGACAAATTGGCGCATCGCGCCGAAATAGTTGCCGATATGAAGGTCGCCTGTCGGCTTCACGCCGGAGACGAGTACGGGTCGTGTGTCAGTCATGACGGCATAATACCACGAGACTTGTCGCTCGCGTGGCGGTCACTTGGGGGTCCAACACCCAAGCTGCTTGGGTGTTGGACCCCCAAGTTCCTCCGCGTATCGCTCGCAGATAGACTTCATAAGTCCGGGGCCCTCGAATATCATGCCGGATATGACTTGTATGAGGTCTGCGCCAGCTGCAAATTTCGCCATCGCATCGTCGGTAGTGAAGATGCCACCCGTGCCGATGATGGTGAATCGCGCACCGTACGCTTCACGCGTCTTCTTGATAAGCTCATTTGATAGATTGAAGCACGGAGAACCGGAGAGGCCGCCACGGTATTCTCTAGGTGCGTCTTCTGGGTGCTTGAGGTGACTGTAGTCCTTATTCAGGTTGCCGATGATGACGCCTTGTATTTCATTTCTATCTGCGATATCGAGTAGCTCAACGAATTGCTCCCACGGTATGTTGATCGGCATTTTCAAATATACAGGCTTATCGCACGGAATCTCGCGCAAACGTGGCAAGAGCTGGGCGAGAAGTGCCGGCTCGATGAATGTCTCGCCGGTGAATGAATTTGGGCAGGAAATGTTGATGGTGTAGTAGTCGCCAGTATCAGACTCGACTAGCTTGCGGAATGAATCGACGTAGTCGCGTATACCGGCCTCAATATCAGTCGCGGCAGATTGCTCATTCGTGCGCGCTATCGAAATACCAATTACAAATTTGTGGACACCGGATGTCCACAGCTGCTGTGGACATCCGGTGTCCACAGGGTTATGCGCTAGTTTTTTGATGAGCGCGTCGACGCCGTGATTGCGCAGGCCCTTGTACACGACGATACTCTTGTTGCGAGCGAGCCGCGTGAGTCGTGGTCGAGCGTTCCCCTTGCATGTGTGCGCGGTGATAGAGCCTATCTCTTCGCCACCGAATGAGAGCGACGGCAATATCTGCGTTAGTCGCCCATCCGTATCGAACCCGGCAGAGAGCAGTACTGGTGTGCGATAACGGATGCCATCTACAGTCTTACTGATATCTCTTCCGCGATAATTATAAAAAACTGCAAAAAGCCTTCGCAATATCGTGAACCGTCCCGCGAACTCTCCTATACCAATAAACACCTCATGCACCGCATCAGGATTGAATCTGAATAGGATAGGCTTGAGTATGGAGCGATATAAAGTATCCATTTTCGATGATTTTCATTTGTGCACCGGGAAGGATTCGAACCTTCGTAGGCCGAAGCCGACAGGTTTACAGCCTGTTGTAATTGACCACTCTACCAC
>JBAYJU010000002.1:0-39175 GCA_041664865.1 Minisyncoccota bacterium | reverse complement strand
GGCAGATTTGCCGAGATTGCGAATGGTGCTCCCTGTAGAGCAAGCTGATATCCACGCAGTGCCTCACGCGTCTGAGCAGAGCCAGAGATCGCGAGTATTGCCGGATTTTTACCAGTATGGGCCGTGTATGTGAATCCGGAGATAGTGATTCCAGGTCGAGGCGTGGCAAGCACCGAGCGCAACACGCTACTCACTGATGAATAGCTCGAAAACTCGATGAGATTTTGCATGTAGTTTGAAAGAGTCGTGATGCGTGCGGCCAGCGCCACATCTTCGGCAGAAGAAAGCTTAGCAGTCACATCTGCAAGTCGCTCCTCCTTTGTTTGCGCACTATTAACAAGGAATACGTATGTAGGCACAAGAAGTATAGATGCCACAAAGCTGAAGGTCGCAACAATCGAGGCCACTACAACCATGAAACGAAGACGTTGTCCTCGAATTATCGATTCTTGGCGCTCTTCAGGAAGCAGGTTTGTAAGTTCATCAAGCATAAGTGGTGATGCGATCGCGTAGAGCAAGACCTATCGCAGTCGCATACGCGAGCGATTCTGAATAATCAAGAGTCGGGACCCATATATCGCGCGAGGCAAAATTCGTGAATACATCACCAGTAGTAACCGGGATCTGCAATGAACTTTCGAGATACTCTGTGAACCCACGTACAGAAGCATTACCACCTGCGATGATTGCACGCGACACGGCCTCGTGCGCGCCACCGCGCGCAGCGCGCTCTTGCCAGAATGCAAGATGCCGAGAAATTTCGTCTCTGATTGCAGAAACGGTAGAGAGCATTGCCTCAAGGTACTCTTCGTTCCCTGGAGTAGGTACTATTCCACGCTCTGACTTCACCCTGCGCGCCTCTTCTTCGGTGACACCAAAATATTTCTGGACTGCGAGAGTGAGCGCATGTCCACCAATATTGATAGTGGTCGCGAAACGTGGAATGCGATGAGTGACGATAGACAGTTTCGTCGTAGTCTTGCCGACATCTATGATGAGCACCGTGGAATCATCGCCATGTGGCAGAAGCGCACGCGCCGAAGCAAATGTCTCCCCCTCAAGCGCACACACATTGATACAAGCCTCATCAAATGTCGAAAGAGTTTCTTCGACGATGCGGCGCGCGAAACCCACTCCAGCTACCAAAGCATCACCGTTCTCGTTGCGCCCCACTTCGACGAAATCGAAGGCCGTCTCTTGCGGCGGGAGCGGTATGAACCCGTCAAGACGTTGTTCGATGGAGATGCGTTGTTCCAACTTATTGGAACCGGGAGCTGACGTCTCAAATAGATATGACTTCGACTCTGGGAGCGCTACGTTTGCAGAAGATATGCCTGTGGCCTCTGCGGCACTCTCCAGCGCCCTTGTAACAGCGGCACGATCAACTATCTCGCCATCAGTGAAAGCCCCTGCTTGGAGACGTGCTTCGATGTATTTCGCTAGTATGAGCCCATGAGGACTCTCTGATAAACGGACTGCTTTCACTCCGCTCGTAGAAAGATCGATACCAGAAAGTGGGAGCGCCATATAGCGAGGTGGCGCTAAGGAAGCGCGTAGACGTTCACTAAAGACGATAGGCATACATACAGTATACCGTGCACGCGATGCGACACACATCTCTAGTGTGCGCTTGTTCCTGGTGGCACTGCCCTATCAGGAGTGAGGAATGCGAATGACTCTCCAGAGCCGACCGCAAATAGCATACCATTGCTCTCAAGCCCGCGTATCATGCGCGGCGCTAGATTAGTAACAAACGCAAGCTGGCGACCGATGAGCGATTCTGGTTCCGCGACATATGCCGCAATACCAGAAACAATCTGGCGCACATCTCTTTCTTCGCCGACATCATTGGCTTCTGATGAGCTCTCGGTTTGCGAAGGCTTCGGGCCGAAATCAATCATAAACCGTATGAGCTTGTCTGTATCAGGCACGCGCTCGGCGCTCTGCACTGTGCCTATCTGCACATCTATCTTGCTGAACTCGTCGATCGAAATCTCTGGTTTATTCATGATTCGTATGGGACAAATAACTCGTAAGAATAAGTGCAGCAGCCGAGGCGTCCACATTCGCGCGACGCGGAGCGGCGCGCGTCTTCATCTCTTTAGCCGGAGCACGGCGCGCCTCAGAGCTTGTAAATACTTCTGATTCGTAGAATACCGGGATGCTCGCGCACTCGGCGATCCTCACGCCGAGTGCGCGAGCATCCTTCGCAATCGGGTTCTCCCCTCCAGCGAGCGTGCGCGACTCGCCGATTACCACCGCGCCGACGCCCTCTTTCGCAACGAGAGCGCACAGATCATCTACGAGCCGTGGCGTGTTCGATATGACCGAATGTGGGAAGCCCATCGTGCCAGCCTCATCAGAGAGCGCGAGCCCGATTTTTGAACTTCCATAATCCACTCCGAGGTACCGCATACACCAAGTGTATGGTATATTGCGCGTATATGCACGGCTTTTCACCACTATATTCGCCTTTCGGTCCAGAATTCATGCTGGCATTCCTACCTATTCTCATGGTCATGGCGGTTTGGACAATCATCCTAAAAGGATTCGCTCTCTGGCACGCCGCTCGTAGCAACCAGTCGTGGTGGTTCGTCGCAATCCTCATCGTCAACACCCTAGGCATCCTCGAGATCGTCTATCTCATCTGGTTCCGCCCAACTTCTCCATACTCTCACACATCACGCCACCCACACACTCCTGCGCACGATTCATCACCAGCGCAGGTGTAGTAAATCTCGGAGGGGTCGCATAGTTGGTCTAGTGCAGTTGACTTGAAATCAACCGTACCGTAAGGTACCGCGAGTTCGAATCTCGCCCCCTCCGCAAAACTAGTTTAGTTACACAAGACAACACAAGATAAGCGCACGCGATGCTATACTTTCCACATGGCACAAAACGTCATTGCAGAATGGGAGGGACGAGAATATGAGCACAACCCGAAGAGTGCTGATTGGTATTGGGTACTCGGCATCGTAGCGGCTGCGAGCGCTATCGCTGCAATCATCTTCGGCAATTATCTCCTCACTGTCCTTATAATCATCGCGGCCGTCACGATCTCACTTCACTCAGCCAAACAACCGGTGCTCCACCACTTCTCTCTCACGGACGCTGGCCTCATGATCGGCGATGAGCTGCACCCCTTCGAGAAGATGCTCTCATTCTCTGTGCTAGAAGATATCGAGGGCGAATTCCCGCCGATACTCTCGATCAAGACAGAGAACTGGCACTCGCCTCACCTGCGTGTACCACTCGCAGGTGTCGATGTAGACTTGGTCTACGCCTACTTCCTGCACCACGTCGATGAAGGAGATCACCCGCACACCTTCACCGACCTGGTGGCGGTGTGGCTCGGTTTCTGATATACATTCAAGTGAGGATGCGAGTCGCATTTCCTCACTACGCTCTCGTCGTTCAATGGATAGGACACGACCTTGCGGAGGTCGCGATGTAGGTTCGATTCCCACCGAGAGCACCAAATGAAAAAACGGCATAATGCCGTTTTTTCATTTGGTGCTCTCGAGCACGCCTGGGAGGCGTGCGTGTGGGAATCGAAGACCTTGCGAGCATTTTATCGAGCATTCTGATGCGAAGAGAAAATCCGCAAGGTGTACTGGTCATGTAATGACCGATAAGCGTAATCGCGGTCCCACCGAGAACATCTTGTAGTATGGTATAGAAACGCTCTCGTCGTTCAACGGATAGGATAGCCCCCTCCGAAGGGGCTGATGCCGGTTCGATTCCGGCCGAGAGCACCGCCAATTGAGTGTTATAATTAAGGACATCATTGATGCTATGGATGAACGTTCAAGAATTACATTCACCGACGAAGACGAGTTGCCAAGATCAGCGAAAGAAAGCATCCCGCTGCTGAATCGTTTGGTCATTCGCTACTCGTATGGACTAATCAACGATGTACATCATGCAAATTATGTATTATTAGTTCTGGTGTTTATTATGTCGATCATCGCATTTATTTCGTACCCAAGACAGGACGTTGGTCAGCTTTCGCCCCAAGAAAATGACATATTAAAGAGCGGTCGTAGCACGCAGTCCTATGATGCGGCTCTTTTCCAACGATGAAACAGCGAGGGTTTACGCTTATAGAGCTTCTTGTTGTCATATCGATAATCGGACTCTTGTCGAGCATCGTGCTTGCAAGCCTTAATACTGCACGCGAGAAAGCGCGCGATGCAAAGAGACAGGAAGATTTACATTCGATTCAAGTAGCTCTTGAGCTCTATTACATAACGCATGGGGCATACCCTCCATTTCGCCCATCAAGCTCCTGTGGTGGGTATCGCACTGACTGGGCCACTAGCAAATGCACTGAACCAAACTGGCTGAGCACCGACCAGGACTTTCTAAACTTCATCAAACCACAGAGGGATCCGACAAATACGATCGTTGAGGGGTATGGCGATACTCCGTGGTGGAGCGCTCTTACTTATACCTATGGAGTATCATCCGATCGACAAAAATATGACCTTATAACCAATCTCGAAAATAAATCAAATCCTGAACGTTGTGAATTAAAACTATGGCATTCTGAAGCTGTCTGGCCTACAGATACTGGCTGTTACAGCACAGCCTCTCCTGGCACAGTACCAGATCGGGCAAAACAGATTTGGTCTCCAAAATAAAGACTACCCAATTATGATACGGCTCCCAGGCGCTGCCTTATCGTGCAGTATCGCGTCTGCTACCTTATTTTCTACAATGTCTTGCATAACACGGCGAAGAGCACGAGCGCCGTTCGCATGGTCAAATCCAGCATCTACCAATCCATGTACCAAGGTATCTGTGATCTCTACGGTTACGCCACGCTCTTGTGAAAGCCTCTTGTTTAGATCCTCAAGTAAAAGCCGAGTGACGGCGTGAGCGTCTTCATTCGTAAGTGGTTTGAAAAGGACGATGTCGTCGAAGCGATTCAAGAATTCCGGGCTGAAAAGCTGTGTGTCAATTAGAAAATGAGTGATTGAATCTTTTGTAGTATCCTGGTGCTCCTCGATGAAAGCTGTGCCCGCATTAGACGTGGCGATTATGATGGAATTCTTGCATGATACCGTCCGGCCTACCCGGGTCGTGAGACGCCCCTCATCAAGGACCTGGAGGAGAGTATTCAAGATTATCTTGTCTGCCTTCTCAAGCTCGTCGAAGAACAGCAGCCCGAATGGGTTCTCCTCTATCGCGAGCGCGAGACGCTCCACAAATGCAGTCTCGCTTACTGGCAGCGCGAATTCAGACATATCGAATCTAGTCATAACTCCATCGCCTCCGAAATAGTGCCGCGCAAGCATCCTCGCCGTGTGCGTCTTGCCACTACCAGTAGGGCCCAGGAAAAGGAACGACCCTACCGGCTTACCCTTGCTGGCAACGCCAGTGCGTGCGCGCCGAAGTGCCGAAGCGACATCGCGTATAGCTTCTTTCTGCCCGACTATTTCTGTGCTGAGCACGTCTTCAAGCGCAAGGAGGACTTGCTTCTCATCGCGCTCGATTGCACCAAGAGGTACGCCGGTCTTCTGCGAGAGCACTCTGTCTACATCTTTGATCGTGACACTTTTTACATTAACGACCAGCTCTGTTAGTAGGTCGAGCGATTTCTCTGGTTGAAGCTTCGTCTGTATGAGCTCATTTGTGCGCCTGATGATTTCTTCCAAGACTCCGTCCTCAAAACTTACATCCCTGTAATTATCCTTCACATGATCGGTGAGAAACTCGAGCGTCTTGGCATCATCAAGAGGTAGCACATCTATTCTCTCGAGATAACGAAGCACGTCTTCACGATCCTTCCATGACTGCACATAGCCATCAAGTGACGTGATCACGATTACCTGCAGCTCATATGCCTTCAGTAGCGGAACTATCTCCTCTAGCATGCCAGGATATTTCTCCGGCTCGCTAAATACCACGATGATGTTACCCGCTTTCTGTGCTTCTGCAAAGATCTTCCTCAAGGTCGTGACAGGCATTTCAGATAGAGGTATCTCTATCATCTCGCGGTTCTGAAGACTTGCTGGAACAAGACCGCGATATACGTCTTTTGCGAATTGAGATAGGACTGTCCTCTTCCCTGCTCCTGGAGCACCAACCATAAGCAAGTTGTCTTTATCTTCTCTACAGAGAATGCGGGTCATGTGCTCAACCAGCTCTTCACGCCCATACAGCTTCTTGTCGCCCCCTTTATACAGCGCGATGCCAGAACGGTGCAGTGTCAGCGACTGCCCGTATGACCATGACTTGCCGATTGCACCGATCCTAACGAGACGTTCATACGAGAAACGGATGGGAATGATCAGCAAAACTGGTAGTAGCACGATAGAAAGGGTCAGTGCGATGAGGCCAATAATAATCACGACGATGCGGAATATGAAACCGAATACAATAAAAATTGCGCCCAGTATCAAGCGCTCCCACCATTCATGCCCATCTGATGAATCACGTTCCCAGCCAGAAAGAAGTGTCTTGAAAAGAGTCTTGATTGAGAAGAAATACAAAATAAACTTGAATACATTCCACCATGACTTGAGACCTGCGCTTATGTAGCTTTGCATGGGAATAGTATACACGGACTCAGAATCAAAAACGGGCGCCGCTTCGCGGCGCCCGTTTTTGATTCTTATATATGCACTTATGCCTTCGCCTTCTTGATAGCCAATGCAAGACGAGACTTCTTACGGCTGGCGGTATTCGCCTTGATCACGCCGCGCTTCGCTGCCTTGTCGATTGCCTTATAAGCAGCCGGGAGAAGCTTCTCTGCCCCGGTAGCATCCTTGGCGGCAAGCGCCTTGGTGATCGACTTGGTCGTGTCCTGAAGCTCGTTCTTACGGCGCAGGTTGAACACATGCTTTTTCTCCGCCACACGGATCGCTTTCTTCGCTGAACTTGTTATTGCCATATGTCCCTTATATATACGCCATCTCCCCTTCTATGGCAAATCCGGCGACACGAAATATTCTAGCAAGAAAACAGAAAGGCTCCGCGCGCTATAAAGCAATGCGGAGCCTATATGCAAAAAGATCAACACAAAATGGTTCAAACTGGAAAGGCGACCGCTGTATCAGCGGGCCATTTGATGTCGGCAGGATATCCACGGAGCCGTCCACTGCTGCTGCAACCCAACACCACAGCTAAATTTCCCCTGTACCTGTCACTAATGGTGATGGGGCTGGGTGAGATAATACGGCCGTACCCCATTTCACTCATCATCTTGCCCGATATAGATAAGCATATGCTTGGAATCAGCCAAGCGTGCGACCTCTTCTGGCAGCCACTCCTCGCTCCAAGCATCTGGAGATTTGAGAGTGTTCTGTCTTCACACCAGACACTGCTCACCGGTACAAGTGCGACCCTGTACACACGTCCAACAACCCTACGATGCTCCATCTGGTAATCCTCGTTGTTCAAACAAGATCTCGCATCACAATCAACACGAAGTCTTGCTGCCTCGATCCTCTTGATCTCACGATCTCCAATACAGACTGAAATTATTATGTGTCCTTTATCATTTCTCTCAAATGCAGGCGTGGGTGGTTGTGCTTCTTCTGAAGCTCGGAATTTCTTGCGAAACACTTCCGCCACAGCAGCCGGAACAGCTGCGCCCACAATCGTTGCCAGTACTTCATAAATAAACACGAAGATTCTTCTCAACATGACCTACCTCCTTTTCCAATTCCTGTGTATGTATTTTGTGAGCTAAACGGACAATTCCGTTCGCCCAATTTACTTAAGGATCTGTACTCTACCGTTAGAGTACATGCATATATTCATTTGTAAATAGCACGCCGGTGCCAGCACGATGCTACCATACACTCATGATTCGATATCCGTAGCAAGGGTAGCCCTTGCTACCTTGTGATACAATTCGAAGGATGGAAAGAAAAATTTCCTTTGTTGAAAATGAGTACTATCACCTTTACAACAGAGGTGTAGATAAGCGCACTATCTTCTCATCGTCGAGTGACTACCGAAGATTCATGATGCTTCTGTATCTGGCTAACACCGCACAAGAAATGCGCATAGGCAACGTACTCAAGGCAACAAAATATGAAGATGTTTTCAATCGAGATCGTGGAGCACCCTTGGTAGCCATCGGTGCATTCTGTCTTATGCCAAATCATTTCCATCTTTTAGTGACACCATTGGTTGAAGGTGGCGTTTCTAAGTACATGCTCAAGCTCCAAACAGGATATTCGATGTATTTCAATACCAAGAACGAGCGCAGCGGTTCCCTCTTCCAAGGACCATTCAGAAGCACTCACGCTGACACTGACCGATATTTAGAATATCTATTTTCTTATATTCACCTAAACCCTGCAAAACTTAAAGAGCCAGAGTGGCAAAAGAAAATTCACCCCGGGAACAATTTAATGAGCTTCGTGGAAACATATCCATACAGTAGCTACAGTGCCTATCTAAACAATTCACACTCTATTACTGATCCTACAAAATTCCCCGATTACTTTTCTTCAAAGAAAGACGTCGTCTCGCACATCGCTGATTGGCTGACAAAGCCAGAAGATGAAAACGAGTAGCAAGGGCTACCCTTGCTACTCTAGCAAAAACAAAAGGACCCTTCTCCACCTCGCAAATTTCTTTGCAAAGTTTCAAAGGGCCCAAGAGACAAAAAGATCAGAGATGAAAAGAATCAGCGGGAAAGGAACTGAAGACCATCGCTCCAGCGGCTCGGGTCATCGAGCGGATTGGCATTGAAGTGCCAGCCGCCGCCGCCCCAGCGGCCGCCGACCGCCCATAGAACGCCATCAGTATCTCTGATGTATGCGACATACCAAAAATTCTGGTCCGCCGTCTTCAAGTATTCCCAGAATTGGCCACAGCTGACCTCGACCTTTTCTTCACCACCAAGAGAGGTGATTATTGCCGGGTCTTTCGATCTCTGCAGAAGATTGTTCGTGACCAATTCTTCAGTCGCGACACCCACTTCCACTTTCGAGAGAAAGTGTTCCTTGATGTTGTTGCCGAGCCAGCAAATCTTGATTCCGTCGACCGTTTCGCCAATGCGCAGTTTGTCTGCTACGACGAACTGAGGGATGGCGGGGATAACTATTGTGGAAACTCTCTCTAGAAGTGCCATGGACATCTCTCCTTATTTCTGAATTATTGTTTAGCCAAGCTTTTTTGATCGCTAGACCGAAGAACCGCATTCCAAGACATAGACTACGCTTTAGTTATAGATTGTCAATAGCACTACGTCGGCTGGGCGATGCTACCATATGTCCATGATCCGACAGATTCGCGGGAGGGTGGTAGGCGTGGGACCGACGAGCGCGGTCGTCGAGGTGGCTGGGTTTGGCATCGAGGTGCGCATGAGTGCGCCCGAGACGCTCACATTAGACAGCGAGGCGACGCTCGCGACACACCTCACAATCAAGCAGGACGGTCTCGAGCTCTATGGATTTGCCAACGTAGCCGATCGCAACTTCTTCGAGCTCATTCTCTCTGTCTCTGGCGTGGGGCCCAAGACTGCCCTGTCGGTATTGCGCCGCGCGCCGCGCGAGGCGCTGGAGGGCGCCATAAGCAAACGCGATCTCACGTACCTCACTAAAGTCGTGGGGCTCGGAAAAAAGAGCGCCGAAAAAATGCTGGTCGAGCTGGCAGACAAGGTCGGCCCTTGCGCGCATGACGATGCTGACGGCGAAGTGTTCGAAACTCTCGTAGCACTCGGCTACACCGAGCGCGAAGCGCGTAAGGCTCTGCAAGGCATACCAGACGGTATGGTCGGCAAAGACCTGCGCCTCAAGGCCGCGCTCTCATCTGGATCATGATTCACATACGGCGAAAACTCCTCTCCCCATACCACTTCTTGTGGGCATTATTCTCATCTGTCTGGTACCGATTCCCAGCCAGGAATATGACAGTCATCGGCGTAACCGGAACAAAAGGCAAATCTTCTGTGGCCGAAATGCTGTACACGATACTAATGACAGCAGGACACAAGACAGCTCTCGCTGGGACAATCCGCTTCTGCATCGGCAATGAATCACGACCAAATCTCTACAAAATGACTCTCCCTGGGCGTGGTTTCATTCAGAAATTCATCTATGAAGCGCTGACCAAAAAGTGTACCTATGCCGTTGTGGAAATCTCTAGCGAAGCTGCCTTGCAGTACCGGCACCTCTTCCTAGATCTCGACGCTCTTGTTTTCACGAACCTACAGAAAGAGCATATCGAATCACACGGATCAATGGAAAACTATTTCCAGGCGAAATTCGCTCTAGGTAAGGCGCTCACGCATTCGATGAAGCGTCCGCGACGCATCATCGCAAACGCAGACGATACGCGTGGATCCGACTTCCTAGCCCTACCCGTAGAGATGCAAATCCCTTTTTCTTTTGCTGACACCAGTGATGTTCATATGGATGAAAAAAGTGTTTCGTTTTCGTATTGCGGCACACGGTTCGCGCTTCAACTCCCCGGAAAGTTCACGATCCTGAATGCCCTCGCTGCAATAAAAACCGCGGAAGCATTTGGTGTACCGCCCGAGACCTCTGCCAAAGCTCTCAGTGAGTTGTCACACATAAGTGGGCGCGTCGAACGCGTCGAAGCCGGGCAGGATTTCATCGCCATCGTCGACTATGCACACACGCCAGACTCACTAAGCGCGCTATATGGCGCATTTCCTAATCAGAGGAAAATCTGCGTGCTAGGTAACACTGGCGGAGGCCGCGATACATGGAAGAGGCCAGAGATGGGTAAGATCGCAGACGCAGCTTGCGACGTCGTCATCCTCACCAACGAAGACCCTTATGACGAAGACCCGAGAGATATTATCGACGCGATGGCGGCAGGCATGGGGCGCGCGCCGCAGATAATTATGGACCGGCGTGAAGCAATACGCGCGGCGCTTCGCGCCGCGCGTCCTGGCGACGCCGTCTTGATTTCTGGAAAAGGCACCGACCCATTCATAATGGGACCTAACGGATCAAAAACTCCGTGGAGCGATGCACAGGTTATCCGTGAGGAGCTTGAGCGACTTCACGCAGAAGTTTGATATTATTCAAGTATGGAGTTCCACGACTCATGGTTTTTTATTGGGATTTTCGTCTTTATATTCCTCATATGGATAGCCATAGGCGGCCCTACACACCCAATCGCATTCACTGGCCCATCACTCGCAGAACCAGATGTCCTAGGTGGCGGCACATACCTATCATTCCCTCGTGCTCGATATGGTATTGGCAGTTCTGACGTGTCTCTCCCTGGATCATCCACCGGCGGCGGAAGCCTCTCGAATGGCCCAGAGACATCAGCACCGGCCCCCGTCGGAGGTATCGCCTTTGGAGAAGCGTCTCCATACCGCAGAATCGTGTCGATGAGCCACTCTATTTCTAACGCTGGCTCAAGTGACCCAAAGAACGAATCAATTGAGATACGTATTACCCAAGACGCAGAGGTTCCTGTCGACTTATCTGGATGGGTGTTACAGAGCAGTGTGACTGGCAACACCGTAGCAATACCAAAGGGCACTGAGATACCTACCTCTGGCACAGTGAATGCCGAGCAGGATATCGTGCTCACGGCTGGCCAGAGAGCAATCATCAACACAGGACAATCACCAATCGGTGCGTCCTTCCGTGAGAACAAGTGCATAGGATATTTCAGTACATTTCAGAAATTCTCTCCTGCCCTACCACAGAACTGCCCTCTTCCTGCCGATGAGCTCACATCACTATATGGCCCATACTACATCCGCGATGCGCGATGCATTGACTTCGTGAATAAACTCTCTCGCTGCCAGGTAACACTCACTCCGCCAGCCGGAGCTACGAGCGCATGTCAAAGCTTCGTGACGAAATATCTCAACTACAACGGATGCCTCTCTGCCCACCAGAGTGACACAGACCTCAATGGCAATACGTGGCGCGTGTATCTAGGTCGCAGCACCTCGATGTGGCGTACCAGGCACGAGGTGGTGAAGCTCCTCGACAAGACCGGCAAAACAGTCGATGCGTTTAGCTACTAGAAAAAAGTGACAAAAAAAGGTACGTTATAAAAATCGCGCCCCTAGCTCAACTGGTAGAGCAATTCCCTTTTAAGGAAGAGGTTCTGGGTTCGACCCCCAGGGGGCGCACACAAAAACTATATCGACAATGAAAACCTTTCGAGAGAAAGTGCCAAGCCTAGACCTCCACGACGAGAGGACTGTAGGAGCTCGATGAGTGCGAGCGAGAGCGCTCGCGATTCTTTTGGCGACCATGCACGACTACCCTTCTCCATAATGTCGCGCGCCTTCCAGTGA
Organism: Minisyncoccota bacterium; assembly: GCA_041664865.1. Taxonomy (GTDB): domain Bacteria; phylum Patescibacteriota; class Minisyncoccia; order Phycocordibacterales; family Phycocordibacteraceae; genus C7867-001. Next base: position 26,916 of record JBAYJU010000002.1, on the reverse strand, counting down.
AGGAGACCGTGAAGCATTTCGGGCGCGTCGCCCGCACGGAGAGCACGATTCACTTCGAGCCAGAGCTGGGCGCGTGAGCGATTAGCGAGCGCGTTCACAAGTGCTGAGTTGAATCCCCGCGCCGCTTCGCGGCGCTGGGTTGTCAGATCAAATTTGTATTCAACTTTCGCCTTCGCGACGAGCCTCTTCGCCTTCACCGCCGCAAGTTTCGGCGCGAGAATTATGATGGCGTTGTCAGAAGCCGCGAGTGCGTCTACATGTTCACCAAGTAGCCCATCTTGGTTGGACACCGGATGTCCAACATATGGGGGTGGACATCCGGTGTCCACCCTTTCTTCATCAAAGATCGAATGAGTAGGCGGGTACGGATCATCTATGAGCACTAGCAGGCGCGAAACGAAGAGCCCTCCAGACATTGCCGCATCTTGAAGCGCAGCATCACTCAACTCTTCACGAGCCAAGCGCACATACGCTAGATTCGGCTCCCTAGACCGCGCAGCCGCAACCCAAGCGAACGCCTTCGTGCGAACCTTCTCGGCATCGCTCCCGTGGAAAAGATAAATCATAACGAACGCATATCGCCCCAGTTCGGGCCGGATTTCATCGTGGCTATGATTGGAACACCATGCGTTTGCTCTGGCGACAAGATGGATTCCATTATTTCTTTTATCTTTGCACTCAGACTGGCGACACGGCCATCGCGTATCTCATACACAAGCTCGTCATGAACTTGAAGCAGTAGGTACGCGTCTGTACTAGCACCCTCCCTCTCGAGCATGCTGTCGACACTCACCATCGCGAGCTTGATTACGTCGGCCTCAGTGCCCTGTATCGGAGCATTGATTGCCATGCGCTCAGCTTGTGCGCGCACGTATGGCAATGATGACTTCATCTCCGGGAATTGTCTGCGGCGACCGAAGAGCGTCTCCGTGTATCCATGCGTCCGCGCGAAACCCTTGGTCGACTCAAGATATTCTGACAACGTCTTAAATGTACTGAAATAATTTTCATAAAAAGCATGCGTCTCGGCCGCCGTGGTGCCCAGCTGTTGTCGCAGAGCATTGATTCCCATACCGTACAGGATGCCGAAGTTGATTACCTTCGCGCGGCGGCGCATCTCAGCATCTACACTTTCAGGCGCGACATGGAAAACCTGAGCAGCCACCTCTGTATGAACATCGCGGCCACCCTTGAATATCTCACAAAGCTTTTCATCACCAGAGAGTATCGCCGCTAGACGTAGCTCTATCTGTGAATAGTCGAGCGCCAACAGAGTGAATCCTTCAGGCGCAATGAATGCGTGTCTTATGGCCCGACCGCGCTCTGAGCGCATTGGTATGTTCTGCAAGTTCGGATTCTGCGAAGCCATGCGCCCGGTAGTAGTGCCAGTCTGGATGAACTCGGCATGAAGGCGATGGCCCGCGTCAAGCAGCGCCGGCAGATTGTCTATATAAGTCGAGAGCAGCTTCTTCAGCTCGCGATACTCGAGAATGTCTGCAACGATTGGGTGAGCGTCGCGAATCTTCTCGAGCTCACTTTCACGCGTAGAGCGAGCGCCGCCCGCAGTCTTCTTCTGCCTATCTGGGACGAGTTTCATCTCGTCGAAGAGCACGTCACCCAGCTGTTTCGGCGAGCTCACATTGAACTCGTGCCCTGCCTCCTTATAAATCTTTTTCTCGATACTCTCGAGCTCAGCGCGATATGTGTCAGCAAGACCGCTCAGTACGCCAGTGTCTATTAGCACCCCTCGCTCCTCCATCTTGAGTATGACCGGGATGAGCGGTTTCTCAATGTTGTCATACACACCGTGCACTTCCCCGAGCTCAGCAATCTGTTTCTCAAGTTTCTCATATGCCACTTCGAAGGTGCGCTCTTTGGCGAACGCGAGGATATCATCGAGCGAAGGGTTCGTGAACTCCGACGAAATGAGCCAGAGCATAGCCTGCGCCTCCCTGAAACGTGTGTCATCTATTTCTTCTTCAATGAGTGGTTTCGTAAACCCATCATCAGATGATGGGTTTACGAAACCACTCATTGCGCCGAACAATGTCTTGATTCTATCCTTGAGGGTCCTGAAACCGAACTCGTCGCACATGGCGAGCATTTTCTCGGAATCGGCCGTCTCGCGCCACGCATGTTCCGGGAGCGTGAACGCAATCGGAACATCTAGTCTGATGGTCGCCAGCGATTTCGAGAAACGCGCCTCATCTTCGTGCTCTTTGAGCAGCCCTATCATGCGTGCTTTCACTCCATTTTTAAGGAAAGCGGATTCGCCCTTCTTCTCGAGTGTCGCGTAAATATCTTCTATCGAGCCGAACTGCTTTATGAGATCAGTCGCGGTCTTCTCTCCGACACCAGGGATACCCTTGATATTGTCAGACGGGTCGCCACGCAAACCCTTCCAATCCGGAATGAGTTTAGGCTTGAATCCAAACCGTGCTACGACCGACTTCTCGTCGTATAGAATCGTGTCTTGAATGCCTTTCTTTAGCGTGTACACGCGGACGCGTTCATCGTCGACGAGCTGGAGCGTGTCCATGTCGCCCGAGGCGATGATGACGTCGACGCCCTCTTCTTCGCGCAATTCGTGTGCGATTGTACCGAGCAGATCATCAGCCTCAAACCCTTCCCGCTCATACATTGGTATGGAAAATGCTTCGAATACCTTGCGCGACTCTTGCAGTTGCTGAGCGAGTGCGTCATCGGTCGCTTTGCGCGAGCCCTTGTAGTCAGCATATGCTTCGTGGCGGATTGTCGGCTTCGGCAAGTCATAGCACGCAGCGATGTAATCCGGCTTGAGGTCTGTGATGATTTTCAGGAGCATCGACGTGAGTCCATAGAGAGCGCCAGTAGGTGTGCCATCTGGGCCGGTCATTTCCGCCTTCTCGAGTGCATGATATGCACGATGGATAATCGCATGACTGTCGAGAAGCACTATGCGTTTCTTGCTTATTGTTTTTCTAGACATATGAAATTGTACGAGAGCCGTCTGGGTTCGCAACGATAGAAATGCGAATACTCGGAGCAGGAAGTGCGTCAGCAACTATTTCTGGCCATTCGAGCATAATTAGATTATCTGAGTTTTGTATGAGCTCATCGAAACCGAGTGTCGCAAGATCTTTTCCTGATTCGAGCCGGTACGCATCGATATGCACCAGCCGTTTGAATGTGGACATCCGGTGTCCTTCTGTAGACACCGGATGTCCACATTCTGGAAGTTGGTAGATCTTCTCGAGTACGAAGGTGGGGCTTGTAACCATGTCAGTAACCCCAAGAGCTTTTGCTACAGCCTTGGTAAATGCAGTCTTCCCAGCCCCAAGCTCGCCCGAGAGTGTTACCAGAGTCGCGCCTCGCGGACTCGGCGCGAGGCCATCCACGAAGCGGCATGCTTCTGTTTCGAGCTCGGCCAGTGTTCGTACAATTGTTTCCATATGTGAAGACAATTGTACCGCCGAAAAAGAGAATACGCTTGTCCCCGAGGGGGCAAGCGTATTGCGTAGCAGCCTAGTGGCGACAACACGGCTGGCAGCACCGACCTGAACTCCAATAAAATAGCACAGGAGGCACAATGTACACTGGCGCCGAGACAACAAATACTGTCGTCTCGGAAACACCACGTACCGGTCGTTGCGTCGTATACACCGGCACGTACGTCACGGGAACGCAACCCGCCAGAGAAAAGAGTGCTAAAAGAGCAAAAACTAACCTGTGCATATTCATGAAGACCTCCTTAGTTGAGAGTGATTTCCTCGCTGAAACAACTAGCCTTCTATTAGAATAGCGCAACAAATATGCACTTGTCAAGTGTGTAGCCTTCCCTTATCCGACAGGTGGTAGTATATGGTGCATGGACCTTCCATTTGATACTAAACGCACAGACATCGAGCTTGCTGAGATACGCGATCGTGAAGAAGAGGATGTGGCACATATTCTCTCCGAGAAATACAAAATGCCATATGTAGACCTGTCGCTCATGCAGATCGACAGCGACGCTCTTCGCCTCATAACCGAAGAAACAGCACGAGCGGCCGAGGTCGTTGCTTTTGAAAAAGTATCCAAGATGCTCTCACTAGCCGTGCACAATCCAAACAACCCCGCACTCCAGAAATGTATTGATGACCTATATAGCCGCGGGTTTGAAATAAAGCAATTCCTTATCTCAGAAAAAAGCCTAGAGCGAGCACTCGCACTATACAAAGAGCTTTCTTTTTCCGTCGAGTCCAAAGCTGGCACATTCTCAGTCATTGACGAGACTCTTTCAAAATTGACCGAGCGAGGCGCGACACGTACCGCCCTCACACAAGAGCTGGACGTGGTGACGGCTGAACATTCCCTCAATCGCGTATCACGCATTTTCGAACTAGTCCTCGCAGGAGCTTTTGCACTCCGCTCATCTGACATTCATTTCGAGCCACGAGAAAACTCGGCTCTTCTGCGTTTCCGTGTGGATGGTCTCCTTACCGATATATACGTTTTCGATCCTACGACCTATCACCAGCTCAACTCTCGTATCAAACTTCTGTCTGGTATAAAACTGAATATCACCAACCAGGCTCAAGACGGGCGATTCAGCATCACACGCACTACTGGCACAGTTGAGATGCGTGTCTCCTATATTCCAGGAAACTATGGCGAATCCATAGTGATGCGTATCCTCGATCCTCAAGCTACAAAAGTCTCATATAGAGAGCTCGGTATCCACCCCAAGCTCCTTGCCCGCCTTGAGACTGAGATACGCAGGCCAAACGGCATGCTCCTCACCACAGGCCCTACAGGATCTGGTAAGACGACGACACTCTATTCATTCCTCCGAGAAATCCACACGCCAGAGATAAAGATCATCACGATTGAAGACCCTGTCGAATACCACCTCGAGGGCATAGTTCAGACGCAAGTCGAGGGAACGAAATATACGTTTGCCGAAGGCCTGCGCTCAATCGTTCGCCAAGACCCAGACATAATCATGGTCGGCGAAATCCGAGATGGTGAGACCGCCAATATCGCAATAGAAGCGGCGCTCACCGGCCACTTCGTATTCTCTACACTGCACACCAATGATGCTGCTGGCACATTCCCACGTCTAGTAGACCTAGGGTCCGACCCGAAGTCATTCGGCTCAGCAGTCACGGTCTCGATGGCTCAACGCCTAATGCGCAAACTAGATCCAGACAAGAAAAAAGAGCGCCCTCTCACTGACGAAGAGAAGTCGATGATCGCAAAAGTATTTGAACCGCTCACTGATAAGTCATTGATTCCAGAAAAAATAGAGACCGTGTGGGAACCGATGATCGAGAGTGCAGATGAGACTGGATACAAAGGTCGCATCGGATTGTATGAGGCTATATTCTTGAACGACGAACTCGCACACTTCTTGCGCGACAATCCGCCAGCAAATGAGATCGCAAAAATGGCGAGCACCCAAGGCTACCTCACCATGGCACAAGACGGCATACTCAAGGCACTCGCAGGTGTCACTTCCATATCCGAAGTCGCTGATACCGTAGACCTACCACGCTGAAAAACAAAAAATCCCGTCCATAATCCTCAAGGCAAATCCCACATAAATGCGGGGTGGACGAAGCACCTGAGGAGATTCCCAGCGCCAGTACCGAAATACCGGACCAGAAAGTCCTTGGGGAAACGCCCGAAGCCGTCAAGCCTTGCCTAGAGGATTATGAACAGGATCAAAAAACTATGCTAGCATATATAGCACCACCCTATTTTTATGTCAAGAGCCCCTATCGACACCACACAACTCCCTGTCGTACTTGATGCGGCTCTCCGCCCAAGCAGCTGGGACGACTATGTAGGTCAGAAACAGATAAAAGCGAACGTACGCATTGCTATCGACGCCGCAAAGAAGCGTGGAGGAATGCCTGAACATATACTTTTCTACGGTCCGCCTGGCGTCGGCAAGACCACACTCGCATGTCTCGTCGCTACGACTCTTGAATCGCCGCTCAAGAGCACATCGGGTGTAGCTATCGAGCGCGCTGGAGACCTCGCCGCGATTCTTACAAATCTTGAACCAAATACTGTGCTCTTCATCGACGAGATACATCGGCTCTCCCACAAGATTGAAGAGCTACTATACCCAGCGCTCGAATCTGGACATCTCGACATAATACTCGGCAAGGGGCCATCTGCTCGCACAGTAGAGCTGGCACTTCCACCATTCACACTCGTAGGAGCGACCACGCGCGTATCAGAACTGTCGAGCCCTCTTCGCTCGCGTTTCGGTGGCGGAATATTCCAGCTTGATTTCTATAGTGACGAAGACCTGCGTGACATCATCCGTCGTTCCGCACAGCTACTAGGGCTCAAGGCACCAGATGACGTAATAGAGAGTGTCGCTGCGCGGAGCCGCGCTACCCCGCGTGTCGCGAACGCCCTATTGAAGCGAGTTCGCGACTTTTCTGAGGTGCATGAGCGCCCCATATCGATCGCGCTTTGCGACGAGGCGTGCAAACTATTCGGCATCGACTCGCTCGGCCTAACGAAAGATGATCGCCGGTACCTCACCGCAATCCTAGAAAGTTTCCATGGCGGGCCAGCCGGCGTACGCGCCCTCGCGGCCTCACTCCATGAAGAACCCGACACCATCGAAAGCGTCTATGAGCCTTACCTGCTTCGCCTAGGATTCATCGAGCGCTCCCCACGGGGCCGCATCATCACCGACAAAGGTCATGCCTACTTGGGTAAAAATAGTTGACACAGATAGCCTTTGTGCTATTCTGTATGCAGGTAGTAGAGGATGCTCTTTTTGAGATGTTCAAACATAATAGAAGAAGGGGGGTGCAAAATGCAGTACACATTGAAAGAAGTGGCGGATTGTATAGCTAGCAATACTAAAGGGTATTGCGTAGCTGGGTCTGATGGGTCTGACGAAAAAATCATTGGTGAGACGGTCACTATGGGGAGTGTTGGGGTTCTTTATAAAAACCCCGCCGCGAAGCCAGAACGAGCTCTCTTTGGGATAGTGACCATTCCGGTTAGGCCCGTGTTTATCGGAACACTGTCTATCCACGATAGTGTATGTCTAGAGTTCCGAGTAACCGGTATGGCTGCCCACACCCTCGCCCAGAGATTGGGTGAGGAAAAGGAAATTCGGGAAAATCATCTACTCGTTTATCAAGACGGACGAGTAGGATAGATGCCATACAGTGACAGTTCGTGAGAACTGATTTGGGAGCTCTTCGGAGCTCCTTTTTTGTTTTCCAAACGCCTTCTATTTGATACAATCCTTGTATGTCTGGGCACAGTAAGTGGTCACAAATCAAGCGGAAGAAAGGCGTGACTGATGCCGCGAAAAGTCGCGTGTTCTCGCGCTATGCGCGCCTTATCACTCTTGAAGCGAAGAAGGCCAATGGTGTCCTCACCGCCCCAGGGCTCTCTGTGGCTATAGCGCGCGCTAAGGCGGAGAACATGCCCAAAGATAATATTGAGCGCGCAATACTAAAGGGCACCTCCAAAGATTTCGACAATCTCGAGCAGGTTGTATATGAGGCATATGGCCCAGGCGGCTGCGCCATAATCATCGATGCACTCACTGATAATAAAAACCGCACTACACCAGAGATAAAACACTTGCTCTCGAAGCAGGGTGTCGAGGTCGCGGCGCCAGGCGCCGCGAGTTGGGCTTTTATGAAAGTCGGCAACATTTATAAACCGAACGAACCACTTACTGAAATCGAGGGAGAAGATGAGGAGAAACTTACAGCGATTCTAGAGGCACTCGACGAACACGAAGATGTGCAGCAGATTTTCACAAACGCGCGTGGTTATGAGAATACTAGCGATTGATCCTGGGTACGACAGGCTCGGTATCGCTGTAGTCGAGGGAAATGCTTCACGACCAACACTACTATGGAGTGACTGTGTACTGCCGCCACAAGGAATGATTGAGGAACGCCTTGCTTGTGTGTCGCAAGCCGTTTCATCCGCAATCAATGAATATGAGCCAGATGCGCTAGGAATTGAGACACTTTTTTTCAGCATAAACAAGAAGACAGCGCTCGGCGTCGCAGAAGCACGCGGTGCAATACTCGCAGCAGCTGGCATCGCTTCCCTGCCGGTAATAGAGTGCTCGCCACAACAGGTCAAACTAGCAGTGACAGGATATGGAGGTGCAGACAAAAAGGCAGTCTCGCAGATGATCCCGCGACTCGTGACACTACCAGATAAGAAGCGTCTAGATGATGAGCTAGATGCGATAGCCATCGGTATAACTGCTCTTGCTGGCGGCTTATCGCGGCACTAATCCACAATCTCTCCCAAAAAAGCTTGCATTCTGGATACTTTTTGCTCAAATAGAACAATCCCCGGTACAAAGGGGTTAATATAAGTAGCAAATGCATCTCTATGGATGATGAAGAAGAATTTGACGAGGGATTGATTGGCGAGGAAGAAATACCAGAAGGGTTCCACGAAGAGGACAGTGAGCCAGAAACAGATTTCTAAGTACTACAAGTGAAGAACACACAAAGCGCGCCTCCGGCGCGCTTTGTGCTAGCATATAATCAATGAAAATCTCTAGAAAATTTATCTCGCACCCCACGACAATATCGTTGGCACTTGTCCTATTCGGTATAGCATTTATCACTATCGGAGGGATGATTGTCGCAATCACTATTGCCCCGGTGCCAGACATAAGCTCATTTGCATCGCGCCAGGTCGATCAATCGACGAAAATCTATGACCGTACCGGCCAAGTCTTACTATACGATTACAATCGAGATGCGAAGCGCGATGTAATACCGCTGTCAGCGATATCGCCAAATGCTATCCAGGCAACCATTGCAATCGAGGACTCGAGTTTCTATGAGCATGGCGGGATACGCATCACATCATTCATTCGCGCAATGATAGCAAACGCCATCGGAGGCTCCTTCGCACAGGGCGGATCAACAATCACTCAGCAGGTCGTCAAGAATACTCTGCTAACGAGTGAGAAAAGTATCACTCGAAAAATCCACGAATGGATGCTAGCTATTAAACTAGAACAGATGTATTCGAAGGACCAAATCCTAGAAACATATTTGAACAATGTTCCGTATGGTGGAACACTCTATGGCATAGAGGCTACTTCTGAAGCGTATTTCGGCATTCCGGCAAAAGACCTATCACTCGCCCAATCGGCTTATCTTGCCGCAATGATCCAAGCGCCATCTTACTATTCTCCAAACGGAACGCACAAAGCAGAGCTCACTGCGCGTAAGGACCTGGTGCTAGAAAGAATGCGCACACTTGGCTTTATCAGCGACTCCACCTATTCGAGTGCAAAAACCGAAAGAGTAACGTTTGCCCCAGCCGGGCACAACTCTATAATAGCGCCGCACTTCGTCTTCTACATCCTCAACCAGCTTGAGACCACTTATGGCACGCAAGCTCTCACCACAGGAATGAAGGTTGTGACGACTCTTGACGCTGATCTGCAGGTCAAATCCGAGTCGATACTAAATAGCTATGCACTCGAGAATCAAACTAAATTTAAGGCCTCAAATGACGCGCTTGTAGCTATCGACCCGGCGACCGGGCAGATTCTAGCGATGGTGGGGTCACGAAACTTCTTCGATACTGCAATCGACGGACAATACAATGCCACACTAGCTCTGAGACAGCCGGGCTCCACCATGAAGCCATTTATCTACTCCCTAGCGCTCATGAACGGCTACACGCGTAATACTGTCGTCTTCGACACCCCGACGCAGTTCTCTACATCATGCAAGCCATCAGACAATTTCAACAATGAGCCGCCATGCTACGCACCAGCAGACTACGACGGAAACTTCCGTGGCCCCATGACATTTGAGACTGCCCTTGCACAATCAATCAACATTCCAGCTATCAAGGCGCTCTATCTAGTAGGCATCACAAACGCTATCAACCTAGCCAAATCATTCGGGCTGACTACACTTGGCAACGCAGCCCAATATGGTCTCACCATCGTGCTCGGAGGTGGTGAGGTGCGCCTGCTAGACCTCACGGGTGCGTATGCTGTATTTGCTAATGATGGAGTGAGGAATCCTCCAACCGGAATACTAGAAGTAAAAGATGCTCAAGGGAATGTTCTACAAAAATACACTCCACAACCGTCGCAAGTAGAACCAGCAAACATCGCGCGTAACATGTCTGCAATGCTATCAGACGCGCAAGCACGCCTCCCAGAGTATCCACTAGATTCCCCCCTCTCCTTCCCGGGCTATGACGTCGCAGTGAAAACTGGTACGACTGACGACACTCGCGACGCATGGGTCGTCGGCTACACTCCGTCTATAGCTATTGGTGTGTGGTCTGGCAACAACGACAACTCTAAAATGGTGAAGTCAGTCGCCGGATTCATTGCGGCACCTATGTGGCATGAGGCGATGGCATATGCGCTCTCTAAATATCCAAAGGCCTATTTCGGCGAACCAGACCCTATATACTCTTCTTTGCCACCAATGCTCCGGGGCACATGGCAAATTCCAGATGCAAATGGAAATATCACTCCACATTCACTTCTGTATTGGACGAATAAGAATAATCCACAGGGCCCTGCACCAGCATATCCGGCACAAGACCCACAATTCTCATATTGGGAATACGGCATCCAGTCATGGTACGCCTCACACCCTGGACTATTCACCAATCCACCACTTATGGTGCCACTGTCATATACTTCCCCTTCTGTTTCTGAACATGTTACTGGTTCTCAATAGCACTACTGATTCATCGGAGAAACCAAATAGAGAAGCGATGTGTCCCCTACGCCACGGATTATGAGTGGGCGGCCGATACCTGAGGCTGTGATAGATAGACTTTCGGATGACGTGAGACTAAGTACTGCTGATAGGTAGCGATGATTAAAAGACAGCTCGAGTGCGCTCCCCTCGATGCGCGCCGATAGTGTCTCCGCAGATTCGCCGATGTCTGCATTTCTGGCAAAGAATGAGAATACATTCTTCTTCGGATCAAAACTCAATCGCACCTTCTGGAACGAGTCTGAGAATATGGTGGTGCGCTTGAGTGCCATCTCGAAGTCCTTGCGCAACACAATCGCCTCGACGATAGATTCTTTAGGGATTATCTGGCGATAGTCCGGATAAGTAGCGTTAGTTAGCCGAGACACTAGCATCCCTTTCTCACTTACAAATGCACACTGATGCTCATCGAACGATATAATTATGTCGCCATCAGGTAGGGCTTGCGCGATATCTAGAGCATTTTTTGCAGGAATAAGGAATTTCCCTTGTGTTCCACTATTGGAGAGTGGCACTTTTTTCTCTGCAAGCCGGAATGAATCAGTAGCTACCGCAGTCATCACCCCTCCCTCTATCGATAGGTATATACTTGCTAGCTCTGGGCGCACTGTTGAGCCAGATGCGCATGATGCTATAGATGTGAAAAGATTTTTAAGTAGCACACCAGGAATGACGATTCTGTTCTTTGGGTTCTCTGGAAATGGTATTGATGGGAAATCATCGTACGGGACTGTCTTCACCGAGCTTTTACCTGTTCCGCTTGTGATAACTACAATATCTCCAGTATGCTCAAGAGTAATATTCCCTTCTTGAGTGAAAGAACCAGCAATCTGCTGCAAAATAGTCGCAGGTATAGCAACAACACCGTCAGAAATTATCTTCCCTGAAAGCTTGAAGTCGATACCCGTTTCAAGGTTAGTTGCTCTAAGTTTTATACCCTCATCACCAGCTATTATAAGTATTGAAGAGAGAGCTGGTAGTGTGGCACTCTTTCTTTCAGCAAATCTGGATACGATATGCACAGCTTCTGAGAATTCTTTTTTTTCAATGGAAATATTCATACGACTTCTATTAAGGGTGTTGATAGTGGGGATAGTCTGAAAAAGCTATATGCTAATTGTATACCGCTCGCTTTCTTGGTAACAGAAACTGTTGATAAGTGCGTTATAAGGCTCATACAAGTAGGGTCCTGATATTTTGAATCTCCTTTAAAAGGTCGCTATCCACAAGTACTTCACGCTTTATCTTCTCACAGGAGTGGATAACTGTCGTATGGTCACGTCCACCTAGTTTCGTGCCTATGGTCGGGTATGAGATATTAAAATCTTCGCGCAGGAGATACATGATTATCTGCCGTGGTCGCACCACTTCCCTCCTACGAGTCTTCTCATAGATGCTTTCTTCATCGATACCGTAGAATTCAGCGACTTTGTCGACGACATTCTTTACCGACACGTTCTTCTGTGGGCGAGTGAATGACCTGAGCGACAGGCGCACCTCGGCGATATCTGGCGCAGAGCCTTTCACTTGTGCATGACAGACGATACTGTTCACCATACCCTCTAATTCTCGAATAGAGCCCGAAAGTGTAGTCGCGACATATTCTATAACCTCATCAGAAAGCATGACGCCATGCAGTGCCGCCTTCTTCTGCACAATGGCCATCCTAGATTCAGCGTCAGGCTCGCTGATGTCGACCGCCATACCGCTAGCAAGGCGACCCTTCAGGCGCTCGGCTATGTCTGGTATGGAAGCTGGCGCTCGATCAGACGAGAAGATAATCTGCTTGTTCGTGTCATGCAGTGTGTTGAATAGGTGGAAGAGCTCCTCCTGTGTCTTGTCTTTCTTGGATAGAAACTGGATATCGTCCATGATGAGCAGATCGTATTGCCTGTATTTATCTTTGAAACGGTTAGCCGTTCCAGACTGCAGAGCATCTGAGAAGTCGACAGCGAACTTCTCAGATGTAAGATAAAACACCTTGCGTCCCTGGTACTCTTTCTTGAATTGGTTGCCTATCGCTTGTATAAGGTGCGTCTTGCCACGGCCGGTGTCGCCATATATGAAAAGCGGGTTATACGTGATACCTGGGCGCTTGAGCGCGGCCTGAGCTGCCGCATACGCGAGATTGTTGAACGATCCGATGACGAATGTGTCGAATGTGTAGCGCGGATTTAGGTTATCACTCTTGTTTATATAAAATTCCTCAAGCGGGAGCTCTAGCGCGCCCTTGTTTGCTTTGTTTTCTCGCGGCGCCTTGCGCCGCTCGTCTTTTACAATCACATATTCGATATTACGGAACTCATACGAGACACCGCGCACGATCTTGAGAAGGGTTGTATGAAATTTCTTCAAGAACCAATCCTTGAAGAATTGGCTAGGTACTCCGATATATATGACGCCATCTTCCCCGATCTTCACTATGAAGCTATTTTGAAACCATGTATTGAAATTTGCAGTAGATACGGACAACTCAACCTGCGTCAGTATGTGTTCCCAAAGTTCCTTAGTGTTTCCTTTGTCCATACGTAGTCTGGAGTATACGCTTATTCGTAATAGGTCGCACGCTAGCGTTTCGAGAAAAACCTGGTAGTATCATGTGTACAACCTAATTTTCATCCTGCATGGCTACGAAACGAACATATCAACCGAAGAAGAAGAAGCGCGCCACGACGCACGGCTTCCTCGCGCGTACTGCGACAGCATCAGGAAGAAAGATCCTCCAGGAGCGTCGCCGCAAGGGTCGGGCTAGTCTCGCAGTCTAATTTCCCGTGTTCTCCAGAAGAGAACGGCTCTCGCGTGCGCAATTCCCCTCTGCTCTGAAATACGGCCGAAGGCTATCATCAGAGCATTTCTTGCTAGTTATCCCCAAAAAAGACGTGCAGGGATATGCGGTAATCATACCGAAGAAGGTAGTGCGGCTCTCGTCTAGGCGGCACCGCCTCAAGCGCCAGGTGCTTGAGGCGTTACGGACTCTTCCATCGTTACCGCCAGCACTTATCGTGTTTCCCAGGTCAGTGACAAGTAGTGTAAACTATAAAGACATAGTGACAGAGTTGGGTGCCCTTCTTTCTACTATTACTAGCAAATAACCACCGATTCTGTGATCTCGTCTCTTTTCAACACAGCTTTTTACAATCCGATATACAACGCGCTTGTCGCGCTTATTGCTTTTGTGCCGTTCGGGGACGTCGGTGTAGCGGTTATCATTCTAACGATAATAATCCGCCTAATCCTACTCCCATTCTCTCTCTCAGCGGCGCGTACTCAGCGCGCGATGAAGCTCCTAGAACCGAAGATTAAAGAGCTGAAAGAAACTCATAAAAACGATAAAGAGCGCGAGGCACTAGAAACTCTCGCTCTCTACCGTGCCGCTGAAGTGAACCCTTTTACGAGCATCCTATTGGCCTTAATCCAGATCCCTGTCCTTCTGGCACTGTATTGGGTCTTCCTAGACGAGTCATTTACAGTAGTAAATATCACTAGAATCTACACATTTACACCAGTTCCACACGCAGTATCGCTCGAATTCATAGGAATTATCTCGGTGATGGGCAAGAGCATATTCCTGGCCGTGCTTGCTGGGGCCACACAATTCCTCCAAGCACACATGGCTCTTTCTGGCACCATGAAGCCGTCTCCGGGAGCAAAGAAGGGCGACTTCCAGAGCATTATCGGTATGCAATTGAAATATGTATTCCCGTTCCTTATCGCGGTAATATCATATACGACTTCCAGCGCAATCGCGCTCTATTTTATAGCCACGAATCTTGCAGGTTCGGCACAAGAATGGCATATGCGCCGTGTAATCGCTAGAGAAGTTGTAGAGCTAGAATCTAAGTAAAGAGGTCTGACATCTTTACTTACTCTAGAGAGAGTAGCTCCAGAGGGAGCTGTCATTTTTGTTGATGAATACGAGGGTTGTGTTCGCGGGGTCAATAGCGAGTGCTGTGGCGTCGAGAGCGCCCTTGTTTGCCTGAGAGAAATCCAGAGCGAGCTGTGCATAGCGCCCGACTACGTCTATTTTCCAGATGCGATCTGAGAATGACACCGTACCCTGGTACCAATCATCAGGATATGCCGCCGTAGGCGCGTTGACTGGTATGCCGCAATAAACAGATGATTCATCTGCAGTCCACACGCATTTATCAGCAATAGTTGCTACAGGGAGTGCTGAAGTGGATCCTGTTGCGGTGTTCACGAGCGCCATTATCATGGTGGTGCCATTGATGTAGCTCACGAGCACCCACTTCCCTGACGGGCTTGGGGTGGCAACTAGGCCAGGGAGCGGCCCGGCGATACGAGACAGATTACCAACAGCATCTGCAATGAACGCGACTCCAGAGATTTTCGCGGAAGGTTTCGAGAATATGAGGTACTGATTCTTCCCAGCGAATGATATACGGAGCGATGAAATAGGTGTGGTGAAAAGGTTCGTGCTGTGTGTGCCATCAGTATGCGCAATGGAAACCGCAGAACCGTTCACGCCTGAAGAAAGCGAGAGAATTCCAGAAGAGGACACAGCGATATCGGAGAGATTTTGAGATAAGAAGAACCCATTAGAGCTTGTCGCTGCTAGCGCATAAGTATTGATTGTAGAAAAATTGTCCCCTGAAAGATACCGAACGAAGGCGGAGGAGCCGTCTGGGAGCCATGAGGCCGACTGAATTCCAGGGATTGTCTTGTTGTTTATTCTGGTTATCGCGCGCGTGCTCGGTGAGTATGAAAACACGTTTCCGCTCTCGCGTTCGATATAACGTACTTCAACTTCTGTGGTAGAGCTGGCGGTAGCGAGTCTCGTGTCCACTACAGCTTCACCTGGAACTACCGGGCCCGCACTTATCTGCACTAGTCGCGATGAGACTGCAACCGGAGTACCTGTTGCGCCCGTGTCTGCAGAATAGCCGCTAGACGCATCACTGTCGCCTGTGGCCGTACTACCCTGCCCAGCCACTGGTAGGCTCACGCTCCCGACTGGTGCGACAGTGATGCCCGTAGAGCCTGTGAAGAAATAGAAGTACGCACCAACTCCGAGCCCCAGAAGGACTAGTGCGATTGCAGAGATGGTAATAAAGCGCCGCATATATCTAATAATTTAACTTAAGAGTCGATTGTGCTGCGTTTGGGTCTACAGGACCACTTCCAACAAATCCTCCTGATTGAACTGGTGAAGGTGCTGGAGTTGCTTCTGGTGCTGGTTGCCCCGTTAGGTCAATCGCCGGATTTTCATAATCAGACGGTACGGTAGGTGCTGTTTTAATCTCCGGGAGGTTGAGGGAGAGGTTGAGGATGCTGGGGTTGATGATGGAGAAGACGAGGGCCGGCGATAGGACGAGAATGAGACCGAAGATTGCGTTGTAGATCTTGCCTTTATCATTCGTGATTTCACTTACGGCATCTTTGTGGAACACCGCCATGTCTATTCCTGCCCAGATAATCTGTATGACAGCGAGTGTGGCAGCCAGGCCTATGAGATATTTGTATAGATTGTTGAAGAAACTCGCGAGCCCCGCAGTGTCTGCTGTGGCACCCTGCGTAAGGCCTGGAATCGGAGCAAGAGCTACGAATCCTTCAGCGAATACATGCGGCGCGAACCCGAGAAGCGTTACTAGACCTAAACTAAATAGAAAGTATTTTTTCATAGGCCGAAGAAGTTAGTGCTTGGTTTCTCTCCGAAGGAGAGTGAAAGATTCGTGGTCGCGCGCGTCGATTCTCCTGTCGATGCGATGAGAGAGAGTGAGGCACTCCCCTGCCCGCTCCCAGTTGGGCGAAGCGTTATCAGGGAGCCTGTCTGTGCCATGGAGCCGTTTAAGAACCATTGGATAAGTGGTGCACCGGCGAGTGGTAGAGAGAACGGGGCGGCGTATAGGCTCGCCTCAGTTCCGCGCAGGGAATATGCGCCCGACAGAGCGTGATCGAATCGAATGCCGAGTAGTGGGTCATTTTCATATATAAGCACTGATGGCTCTACTGGCTTGAGAGAGAGCGATGCCCCGCCCACAAGACTGCCGGACTGGCTTCGCACAGATACAGAGACTGTACGCTCTCTGTACTGTAGTGGTGATGCGACTATCACCGCCGCTTTGCCTATGCCAGAGGAATTTGCAATCTGTGTGTCATCTACAGTCCAGGAATATGAGAGTGTCGCTGGGCTTAGAGTTCTACCTGCTGCGTCTTTGAAGTTTGCGATCGCAACTACTCGCGTGTTGCCACCGAGCGGAATCAGTGGTTTCCCTGGATATAGCACTGGCGCTGATGAGAGTGGCTCTGCTATGAGCGAGACATCTTCGGGCTGTATGACAACTGATTGGCTATAGGATATTCCTTCAGAGGTTATTTTCACAGTGACGGAGACTGCAGCGCCATTTTTCCCAAGAGGGATGGCAATTGGCTGGATGCTTCCCTGATAAGTCTGCTTGCCACCCACCAGGATAGTCATGGTGGCGTTCGTTAGGTCGAGCGTAGATGAGAGGAATGATAGGGTCACTTGCCCGCCTGGTATCGGGTATTGCGGGCTTATTGAGACAGAGAACGGCCCGGTGTCCCCCAATGATCCGCCGAGTGACTGCGCAGAAGCCGCGCCAGGAGTTAGCAGAATAAGCGACAGAAATGAGACAAAGAAGAGGCGATACGACATGTCTCTAGTATATATCGTCTTGGGCAAGCTCGGCAGTGCGCGCTTGCATAAGGTATGCGGCTTGCTGCTGGCGCTCACGACGCTGGCCAGCTATTTCTTGGGCGTGCTCTTTTTGCCATTTTTGCAAAGCTTCTTGCTCGACCTGTATCTGCGACTTGTAGAGTTTCCATAGGACGATGGAGAACGTGGGGATAGTCCCAATGAGTGGTATTTCGCTAACGCCGAAGCTTGCCACGAATTGAAGCGGAGCACTCTCAACTGTTTTGAAAATACGCGCATTTGTCATAAGCATCCACAGACCAAGGATGAGGAACCCAGCGAAGCCGACAGCGATAGCCATAATTACGCCAAATGCCACGAGTGTTTCTGATGCCGCTGCCCCACCGGCAATTGCTGCTGATGAACACACAAGCCCGGCAGTTTTTGTGCCCAGTGCGCCAAGAGTTACTTTCGTGAGGATGCCGCTTACTTTGTCTGTGCAATAGATAGCGGCGAGTGCCGGACCGAAGAACCAGAACATTTCGAAGAACATCCTCACAAGGTCGAAGATCCCAGCGACGATGATGACGGGCAGGGATTTGCTCCATGTCATCGCCTCTGGCGGTTTCTGGCTACTTCTTCTCTGCGGCATGGCGGCCCTTTTCTTGCTTTATAGCGATGAGTTGCGACGGGTCAGAGGTGATGATCTGATCCTCGGTATAACTTGCTACTATTTTTATAGCGACATGCTTCATACCGGCGAAGAACAGCCCCTCCCCTACTCCAGCCTCAAGTAGTAGATACTTCTCTTCTTCTGTGAGGTTGAATGTTTGTTGCAATACATCAATCGTCGTTGGTGATTGCTTCAGTAGAAGCTGGATGGATGAGTTCGTAAGAATCGGCCTGCCATACGGGCTCTTCAAGAAGTCCTCGACGTCTTGCGTGATAGTGCAGACTCCAAGATAGTATTTACGCCCGCGCTTCGCGATAGAAAATAGGAATGAAGCAGTATCTTCACTCTTCATCATCCACCACGCCTCATCGATTATCAGTAAGCGCTTCTTCAACTCGTGCCGCACCTCATTCCATATGTAGTGCGTGATGATATACATCGCAATCGGCTTGAGCTCGTCCTCCATGTCTCGCACTGAGAAGACTGCGAATTGCTGTTTCAGGTCTATGTTTGTCGGTTGATTCATGAACCCAGCCCATGTGCCTCTGGTGTATTTCGAAAGACGCTCTACCAGTGAGTCGCTTCCCTCCATACCAGATAGCACCTGCTCGAAATCGGACAGGAGCGGCGGCTCAGCGCCTGTGAAGTCTGCGTCGCCGACGATGTCTTTCAGGGCATAGGTCTCACTGACTGCGCGGTCGATGATGGCATCTTCTTCTGGCGACAGGCCTCCGAGCATGATGCGGAAGAGACCTACTAGCGAGATGATGTTGGAGCGCAAGATGTCCTTCGGGTCCTCCCCTTCGCGCACGGGCGGCAAGTCGAACGGATTTATGTGATTATCCGAGGATAGAGAGATGTTGAATGAGCGGCCACCGGTCGCTTCGGCGAGCTGCTCGTATTCGCGCTCTGGATCAATGACGATGACATCAGTACCGAACATAAGCGAACGAAGAATCTCGAGCTTGGTAGCGTAGCTTTTGCCGGAACCTGACTTGGCGAAGACGACGGAGTTGTAGTTCTCAAGTGAGAAACGGTCGAAAAGTATGAGCGATGAGTTGTGGCGATTTATACCGTACAGGATGCCGCGATCGCTAGTGAGGTCGAATGAGACGAATGGGAATATAGAGGAGAGTGGTGATGAGTTCAGCTTCGAATTAACCAGAAGCTCGTCAGTGCCGAGCGGTAGACACGAGCGGAATCCCTGCTCTTGCTGGAATAGAGCAGGCTTTGTGTATACGAGTTTAGCGTCTAGTATCCCGCGGACGTCGCCCTCGGTCTTGGTGATGTCTTCTTTCGTGTCGCCGTAGAGCGCCAGATATAGACCGACATCGAATAGCTTTTCCTGAGCTTGTTGCAGATTGTCGCGCAGCGCTTCTAGGTCTTGGTATGCCGTATCAAGCATAGGGTCACGAACTAGCCCCTTCGATTCGCGTTCATTTATCTGGCTCTGCACCTCGGCTACCTTCTTCTGGAATCCTCGCAGTGCGGATTCAGTATCTATAGGGTGTATGAATATGGAGACGTCGAACACTTTATCTAGGTCGATGATTGGAGAGAACCAGCTGTCAGAAAGGAATCGTGGGTACGATACTGTGTAGAAGGTGCGGACGAATTTCTCTCCGAGCTCAATCTCCCGAGAGCCGATATTGAGAGCTGTAGGGGCTATTATGTCGACAAGATCAAGGGAGCTCTGTTTGTATATGTCTCGCGGCAAGACAGGCACTATCTCAGGAACAGCGTCTTGATTCTTGTGTGTTAGGAAGTCGAGTAAGGACATAAATGATTTAGATATTTAGAGAGATCATGCCTCTAAGCGGATAGGATTCTCAAGCTCGCCAGGGTTGAAAGAGCGGTAGAACAGCTCGATAGTCTCCTCTGTGCCTAGCGGGACTGCGCGTACACCCGTGCCAGCAAGACCTGCTGCCACTAGAGAGAGTCGCTGCTCGAGCTGTGCGCGATCTTCCTCGAAGGATGTAGCATTTGCAGCGTCTTTTGTTGCAGCACTATCTTGCCGCAAGAAGCTGATTGCGCGCGCGGCGCTTGCGCGTGGTGAGTAGGGCACGACGATATAGAATGATTTTGTCATGATATTCGTCTGGTCGGCAAATGAGCGTATGAATTCGACATATTCGCGCAGCTGAATCCTCATAAGCTCTGAGCTCTGTTCAGGAGCTTTCTCCTCTAGGAAGGTGAGGTATGGCCGCAGATCCATCTTGCGCGAATTGATGACTATTTGTATCGAGAAATCGATCGTATTGAGGAAGTTCTGGAATCCGAGGATAATCGCGTGCTGCTCATCTGCAGACTTGAGCCCGAAATTGATGGCAGAACATATAAGGACGCCGCGATAATTGCCGTCTTTCATGACGACGATTCCATTTCGTATCTCTTTGATAGGAACGAACTGCTGTGTCTTTCCTGCGTTGGTAGTGTTCATGGTTATGAGTCAGCTCTTGTAGTGACAGTGCCTGATGGCTTTACATCGAGTGACCAAGCAAGCTCGGACAGCTTCCCTCGTGTGAGCTTGGGGGCACCGCGCACTGGGCGCGCGGCAGCATCTGCTATTGCTGCGGCTTTTGCAGCCGCCTGCCCTTCTGTCTTGGTAAGCTCTGTGTATTTCCACAGCAGAAGTTTTTTCCCTGTGTAATAGTTAAAACCAGCTTCGACAATCTCAATAAATGGTTTGCCGTTTATTTTATAGAATGCGAGCGCCGCTCCGAATCCAGCCACTGGTAATGAGAGCAGGATTGCGAATATCAATGGCAGATATGAGAAGAATATGATGCAGATTCCACTTGTGCCTGATAGGTAGATGAACTGTCTCAGGGTCAATGGCCCGATGATTTTATCTTCGACTTCAATGAATTGCGGCACCTGGTATTCCATACCACTTTAGTATACCCCAGCACTCAACAAATCTGAGCATTAATAACAGAGTCTCACATGATTATTGAGTGCTGGGGTATAGCAGTAGTGCACGCATGGGTTTTACACACTGGTGCCAGTAATGAGTCTGAATATCCAGAGGACTAGATTGAAGAACGGATCGACGAATACGTATGAGAAGATGATGAGGAAAAGAATCAGCGATAGCGCTCCGGCTGTGCGAACATTTTGCTCAAAACGGCTCAATCCAGATGATAAGTGCCACGGGAGCGCGCTGCGGAGTGCGGTGAATCCATCGAGTGGAGGGAATGGTATTAGATTGAAGAGGCCTAGGAATAGGTTGATGAATGTAATGCCCACGGCAATCGAGATGGCGGCTGGTGGCAGGGTCGCCGATCCGAAGCGTACGATAAGTCCGAAGATGATTGCGAGTAGGAGGTTTGTCGCCGACCCTGCGATTGCGACGAATGCCTCGCCCCAGCGGCTGTTCCTGAGATTGTACGGGTTATATGGAACGGGCTTCGCCCAGCCGAAGAGTATCGAGGAACCAGTGAACACGAGAAGTGCGGGGATAATAATCGAGCCCATTAGGTCGATATGGGGGATAGGGTTGAGTGTGAGGCGGCCGTTGAGACGCGCCGTCGGGTCGCCCATGGAGTCAGCTGCGTAGCCATGCGCTACCTCATGCACGATAATAGAGAAGATGAGTATTACGAAAGAAAGAATGGTGGCCATAGTTGCTCGTTTTGTAGTCTATGGTACCATGCTCTCACTATGGCACGAACTTGTGAAATCACTGGAAAGAGCACGCAGGTAGGCGGGAGGTACAGCAACCGCGTCCGCGCGACGCAGTTCAACCCTACCGGCAAGGTACGTCGCAAGGCGAACATACAGAAGCGGCGTATTTACGTCCCTGAGCTCGAGAAGACCGTCATCGTCGACGTGTCTATGAAGGGCCTCAAGACTATCAAGAAGAACGGTGCTTTCTCGGCGCTAACGAAGGCGGGGCTTATCTAAGTCTGGGCAATTGGTCGATTTTGACCCTCTCTGGGGCGAGGACTTCTATAGTTGCGTCTGCATCGAGTGTGATTTTTGTGCCATATGGCAGATCTGAAGAACCGAAGCGCAGTATGTGCGCTACGTGGTATCGGTTTGTGATGCTTTGCAGGCCGCCAGTTTGGGCGGCTTTGTCGCTCGTGAGGATAATTGCATTGATGCTTCGTTGCCATTCTGGCAGGGCCGTCCCGAGTGCGCGTAGGATGCTCGCGTCTGCGCCGGTGTCGATAAGGATTGTCTTGCCGCTAGGTGTGCGCACAAGTATCGCACTGCTCTTCCCTACTTCAAACACGGCCATTTCTAGAGATTTCGGCGTGAGTATCTCTCGGTATATAAGCGTGTTTGCCGCGATGAGTATGCACAAGAATATAATCCAGAAACGCATGTGATACATTTTATTGTATGACATACACGACGAAAATGTTCGAGCTTCCTGTTCTCGAAGGTATCTCAGGCAAGCAGGTCGATGTGCATCTCGGTTTGTATGAAGGATATGTGAAGCAAGTGAATCTCATCATGGAGAAGATACAGGAGCTCAAAGAAGCAGATTCTGATGGTAATGCTTACGTTATTGCAGAACTGCGCCGCAGATTTGCTTTTGAGTTTGATGGTATGCGTATGCACGAGCTCTACTTCGCTCAGTTTGAAGTAGGAGCGGTAGCTCTAAATGGCAAGAGTGCACTTGCCACGGCTGCAGATGAAAAGTACGGTGAACAGGGTCTTGTTGATCATATAAAAGAAGTCGCAGGAAGTCGTGGTATAGGTTGGGTAGTAGTTTATGCTGACTCAAACTCGAATACCTTGCACACGATTTTCGTTGGAAATCATGAAGTTGGTCATCTAGCAGGTTTGCCGATAATACTCGTGCTTGACCTCTGGGAGCACGCATACATGGTCGACTATATGCCGGCTGATAAGAAAAATTATATTGATGCGTTCTTCGCCAACATCAACTGGTCTTTAGTCGAGAAGCGTTTCGAAGCGGCTATATAAATGAGTGCCGCGTATGCGGCGAGCACGAGCCAGAATGGAAATGGCGGAAGCGTGAAAGCCGAGAACGGGAGAGCCGCGCTCCCGCACGCGATTGCGATGAGTGCGGCATTTGCGAGATATGCAGGAAATGCGAGGGCAATCCCTATAGTTGGCGCGAGTGTGCCAAATATCATTCCTGCAAATCCTGCGATAGCAGATAGTCCCATCGCTAGCGGTACTAGTGGCGCAACAATGATGTTTGCCGGTATGGCAACAATCGAGAAAAGTCCCATGTCATAAAGCAAAAGTGGTAGAACTGCTATTTGCGCGGCAAATGTAGTCGCCACTACATTTTTCCAAAACCCATGTAGGGACTTCGTAAGTCCCTCATCTGATGAGTGACTTACGAAGTCCAAAATTCTTTCAATAATCGGAGCTAGCCAGATGAGCCCGGCAGTTGCGACGACCGAGAGGCCGAAGCCAGGATCGAATACGAGATAGAGCGGATTCCAAATGAGCATTAGAAATACGACGGCGAGAAGTGCGCGACCCGCTGCGTAAGTGCGACCGGTCGCGCGCGCATAGAGCGCGATGAACGCCATGAGCATAGCCCGAATAGCAGTAGACGATGCGCCCGCGATGCCGACGAAAGCGAACACCGCAAGCGCTCCAGAAACAGTGCCCCATCGTCTCGATAATGGGGTGAGCGCGAGTGCCGCCATTATCCATTCAGCTACGACCATTATGTTGTAGCCAGAGAGCACGATGATCTGCACTAGGCCACTACGGACGAACGCATCTTGGAGTTCATTCCCGAGACCTGTCTTCCCTCCTATTACCACGCCACCGGCGAGCGAGCTGTACGGTTCTGGCAGAGTCGCGTTGAGACCATTTAGGAACGAGTGCTTCACGCGCGCAAGAGCTGCTGGAATCGAATACCATGGCGCAGGTTTCGTTACGCGCAGATATGCGTAATTGAGCATGAAGCGCACATCATCGCGCTGCAGATATTTGTCGTAGCGAAATATTCGACCAGTGTCGCCTGTAAATGGTTCTGGTACTGCGAGTGTGCCAGACACGCGTACAGTGTCGCCGACCATTACGCTAGGCGAGCGCGGAGCGACTACGAGCATTGTGGCGGTCCAATCGCCATGGGAAATGCGCACTTCAACACGCTGGTTCGAGTCGCGCACGTCAGGGTCGGAGACAACCACACCCTCATACGAAACTCGATGTTTGAGATCACCCGCAAATGCCGCGGGAAGTGGAGTATCAGCAATCATCGCGCGCATCATGCCGAGCGCGATGAAAATACAGAACACCGCGCCGAGCGAGTACGCTCGGCGCGACTCCGCAAAAAATCTTGCGCCAGCAAAAATTCCAGCAATCAAAACTACAAACACAATCGGCGACCACCCGAAATTAAAAAGCGAGCGGAGAAATATACCACTCGCGAAACCTCCGACGATGGCGACTAGTATATCCATTGTGCATATAGTAGCAGTGCTACAATGCTAAAAAATGAAAAAAGATTTCTGGAAGTGGCACTCAGAAAAAGAGCGTATCAACGAAACAAAAGGCACTGCATTGTTTCATGAACGCGAAGTGTGGTGGTGCGCTCTTGGTGCAAATATTGGTTTCGAGCAAGATGGCGGTCAGAAGGATTTCGAGCGCCCAGTAGTCATTCTTAAGAAATTCAATCTCGACGCGTGTCTTATAGTGCCGCTTACCGGCAAACCGAAACAGGGAATATATTATTTATCTGTTGGAAAGATAGAAAACCGAAATGCTGTAGCAGTGCTCTCGCAAGTACGTTTCATTGACCGTAAGCGATTGAAGAATAAGATCTGCACCATGGATGAGAAGCTGTTCAACCAGCTCGTGCAGTCGGTAGTGAGAGCAAGTTTTTCTATATAAACGTTCTCCGCCCGCTCTCTCGAGCGGGCGGCAGGCCGAAGCCGTTTGTTCAAATACTATACACAACAGTTTTGATAAAAGCAATCATTGGGTGTGCACAAATGTGTCACTCGCGAAACCCAAGACGATGGCAAGGAGTGTGTTCATGAAACGCTAGATGGTTAGTCTATGAAATGCACCTTCTGTAGAAAGGCAGGAATAAATTGTGTATGCCCTCCGAAGATTTTTTCTGGAAGTGCAGACAAATTGAACCAACGCCACTCTGCAAATTTGTCTGGCTCCGTCACTATCGGTTCCCCAATCCATTCTTTTGCCAAGAAATTTATGTGCACGTAATGGCAATCCTCGAGTGGCTGATTGATGAGTTGCAGGAATTCAAGGTTGCTCGCCTTGAGTCCGGTTTCCTCTTCAAGTTCGCGCGCAGCAGCACCCGCCAAGGATTCTCCAAATTCGAAATGCCCGCCGGGTAGGCACCATGTGCCGTCACCTTTGCCTATGCGTTTTCCAAACAGAATTTTATGATCTTTGATCACAAATACATTCACCCCAATTTTCACCACAGGAGTCTCCATGGGGAAATAATATCACTGATTATGCACCCCTATCCATTGCGGCGTTGGCGAGCGCGTCGGCATCTGAGTTTTCGGCGCGAGGTACATGCGTGAAGGAAACATTTTTGAAATCTGCGACTGCGTGCATGAGCCGCGCATACTGCTCTTTCATTGTTGGGTGCTTCACTTTGTAGATGCCTTTCATCTGCTTCACGACTAGCTCACTGTCCATCTTCACTGCCACGTCGGTCGTGCCCACATTCTCCACCCCTATGAGTTTCGCCAGTGTCTCGAGGGCAATAATAACGGCTTCGTATTCTGCAAAATTATTTGTGCGTGTTCCTAGGAATTGCGAAACGCTTGCGACAGAATTGCCGAGATGGTCGCGAATCATCGCACCCGAGCCAGCCGGCCCCGGGTTCCCTCTTGAGCCGCCATCGGCGTGGATTGTGAAATGCATGGTGGCAGTATACACGAACTCATGTGGGGACTTACGAAGTCCTAACATTTTGATTCTTGCCAAGCTCTAGAGTATCGCAAGGTTTCGATGATGGGACTTCGTAAGTCCCAACATGCCATACCCGCATTACACAATCTTGATATCGAGAAGTCGCAGGCGCACTGGGTTGCCACGAGCGAATGTGTCGCGCTCGAGGTGTGCGAGCACATGAACTCCACTTCCCTTCGAGAGACTCTCTACTGTTCGCGCGAGCGCTCCTTTTACGAAGAAAATGACTGCGTCGATGGTTGTATTTTTCTCTAGTGAACCGATCTTCAATTTCAAATGTCCATTACTTTTTCCAAAGCGTGTAACCTCTAGCACTGTAACGTCACGCAGTAAAAACACTGGTTTTGGGTTCTCCATACCAAAAGGGGCGAGACGTTCGACTTTCTTCAAGAATGCACTCGTAGCTTCTTCGACTGTAACTAGCGCATCAGCTCTCTTAGTAAGTGAATCGTCGGTGATTGGTGCATCGAGTCGTGCATGTGCGGCGACCAGATTGTCTTCGAGGAAGAAAACCGCATCATCACGCACGGTGAAACCGCCTGCCGCAGCGTGTCCTCCGAAATCAACAAATGTGTCGATGGTCGCGCGCATGAGCTCGAGCGCGTGAACTGTGCTGCCGCTCCGCATCGATCCTTTCAATCGCATGTTGCCTTCCCTACCCCACAAGAAAACCGGCCGTTCGTATTCGTCTGCAATCGTTCCAGCCACTAGACCGAGTAGTGCTGGTCGCCACTCAGGATCACCGAGCGCGATGACGCTACGTATCTCGCGATCTTTCAATCGCGTATGCACCGCACGCGTAATCGCGCCTGCTTCTGCTTTGCGTTGGCGATTTGATCGCTCGAGTTTCTTCGCGAGTGCGTCAGCCTCATCTTCATCGGTTGTGGTGAAGAGCTTGAACGCATCGCGCGCCTCGCCCATTCGGCTCGCGGCATTTACGCGTGGCGCAATCATGAATCCGACGTCGTCTTCGGTAATCGCGCGCTGCTCGG
>JBAYJU010000001.1:0-56358 GCA_041664865.1 Minisyncoccota bacterium | reverse complement strand
TCCTCAACAAGAATATTGAAGCCATATATGTTGATACTAAATATGCTGAGAGGGTGCCAGTAATCCTTGAAATAAGCCACTTCACTTATTGGGCCTAGAATGGCTCCAGCAATACTTGTGAGCCACTGTTTCTGTCTAAGAGTTTTATTGAAAACGAAAAGGATAAGCCAAACTACCAAAAATGGGATTACCAATACAAAATATGCGTACAGCAATGGGACCACGACCATATGGATATTATAATACGCTAAAAAATTACTGAGGATAATAGCCGCAGACGGAATTGAGTTTGCAATTGCGGAGAGGGTTTGCGGAGCCACGGACCCCGAAGCGGGGCGCTTACCAATTATTGTGGTATATTAAATTTCATGATTAACGACTATATACAGTCTTTTCTGGAGAAAGCCCGCTATGAAATAATAGACGACGGGAAGACATTTTATGCAGAAATCCCTGTTCTTAAGGGCGTGTGGGCTACTGGAAAAACTCTCGAAGGATGTCGCAAGGAGTTGGCGAGCACTTTGGAAGGCTGGATTATACTTCGTCTCAGGAATAACAGGCCCATTCCCGGATTCAAATTGCCACGTTTGAAGACAAGGGAACGGGTGTATGCCTAAGCTCGGTTCGATTTCTAATCGGGCGCTCGTGCAGCGACTTCGCGCATTTGGTTTTGAGGGACCGTTTCAAGAGAATGGTCATCCATATATGACCAAGGGCGAGCTCGGTCTCACTATTCCGAATCCTCACAAGAAAGACATAAGTCCGGATTTAATTTCAAGAATCCTCAGGCAAGCGGGTATACGCAGGGAAGATTGGGATAAGGGAAAATAATTGCTACTAAGAGAGCCGGGTCGGATTGCGAGCTTATTGCGCCGAGCAGACCGAGCCGGCTCGACAGCTGCGTAGGGGGTTTGCGGCACCGCGGACTTCGAAGTGGAGATGTGAGCCGGTTGATTTGCCGGTCGAGCCGACGTATCCGATGATCTGTCCTGCGGATACGTATTGTCCTGCGGATACTGTCGTTCTGGTCATGTGCGCATAGAGCGTCTGTGAGCCATTGCTGTGTGTGATTACGACGTAATTTCCGTACCCGCCGTTCCACGCGCCGTTATTTCTCGCGATGATGATGGTGCCAGTAGCAGCGGCACGTATTGGTGTGCCACGAGCTGCACCAAGGTCTACAGAGTTCCATCCGTGAATGCCTTGTGTGAGTAGCGCGCCTGGGACTGGGTTTATATAGAATCCAGACTGGGCAGAGCCGCTACCGCCTAGGTATGGCTCACTCGTGATTTTGCTGGAGCTAGATATGTTTTTCTTTGGGGTGACCGCTTTTATCGGAGTGATGTCGCCGCCTGGGATAATAACCGATGATCCGACATCGAGCGGTTCTCCAGAATCGAGGCCATTGTACTGAGCTATTTCAGTTGCGTCGCCGTTATATTTCTTTGCAATAGATTTGAGCGTGTCACCCTTCACGATGGTGTGCGTAACGCCTGAGATAGGGAGGATTACGAGCGTATCGCCCGGGTGCACGTCCTTCGCACCACTTAGATTGTTCGCCCAGATTATGGTATTCGCTGAGACGCCGAACATGTCTGAAATATCAGAAATGGTATCGCCTGGGCGCACGACATAGACAGAAATGCGGTCAGAAGGAGTCGAGATTGCGACGTCGGCCATTGTGCCAGAAGGGCCTGAGTAGGCGATCATGGCATTGTCGCTGGTCTGTATGCCGTATCCGAGACCCTTGTCTGGGTTTGGGTCGAAATTGACAGCGGCTTTTAGGGTCGGAGTTGCTGAGCTTGGTGTGAGTCCACCAGTAGATGCGTTTGCTTGTACTGAAAAAAACCAGAACGCGCTCGCGCGGTTTGGTATGGTTGTCGCCGCTAGGGCAACAAAAGCAATCCCGAGTATTAGAGATTTAAGGTTTGGTGTAATGTAAAAACGTGGTGAGTCGGTGGGTCTTTCGAGTACAAAAACAGCTTATATACAGAGTATATAAGCTGTTTCTTGAATGCTTCCGTATCAGTCGATAGACGGAGTATAGCGGAGCAGGGATGATAGTCAACCCATTCAGGGGATGCCTGTGGAGAACGGTTTATGGGGTATATTCGATAGGTGAAATACCTCGAAGGATTAAATGATGCGCAGAGGCGGGCGGTGCTCGCTACCGACGGCCCAGTCTCTGTGCTCGCGGGAGCTGGGAGTGGAAAAACACGCGTCCTCGCGACGCGTGTCTATCACCTAGTACGCTCTGGTGTGCCAACAGACCAGATACTCGCCGTCACTTTCACCAACAAGGCTGCTCGCGAGATGCGCGAGCGGGTGCGAGCAATGCTTTCTGTTCCTCATGAGGCTGTAAGTTGCGGGCAGCAAGCGTCATCAAGCGATGGGATACCATTCATTGCGACTTTTCATGGTCTAGGTAGAGAATTGCTCGAGAGCTATGGATTGGTTATCGGGATACCGCGCTTCTTCAGTGTGTATGACCGTGATGACTCTGAGAAGGCTATTGCTGGTGCATTGAAAGCGCTAGATGTGTCGACTAAGGAGCTATCTCCACGTGCCGTGCTCGGCCGCATCTCTAGAGCGAAAGGGGAGGGTGTGCGTGCTGGCGAATTCAGTGAGAAATACGGCCGGTCGAGCTTCGGTGGCCGCATCGTAGCAGATGTATGGCTCCGTTATGAGAAAACACTTAAGGCGGAAAAGGCGCTCGACTTCGACGATCTCATAGCAGAGCCGGTTAGGCTTCTGGAGGAACATCCAGAAGTTCTCGAAGCTGCTCAGAAGCGGTGGCAGTACATTCATATAGATGAATATCAGGATACGAATGGATTACAGGAGCGGCTGGCAGGTTTTCTTGCAGAAAAACATCGTAATCTTTTCGTTGTGGGAGATGGAGATCAGGCAATATACGGATGGAGAGGGGCAAAAATGGAGAACATATTGAACTTCGATAAGAAGTACCCAGAGGCGCAGACAGTAATCCTGGAACGTAACTATCGTTCGACGAAGAACCTGGTCGATGCTGCGAATGCGATTATCGCGAAGAACAAGAACCGCAAGGATAAGCGCTCGACGACGGAGCAGGGTGCTGGCGAGCCGATTGTCATGCATATCGCAGGGAGCGCCGAGGGCGAGGCGCGCTGGGTAGCTCAGAAAATCAAGGAATTGGTCAAGAATGGCACGCGACCAGAGGAGATAGCGATACTCTTCCGCACCAACTTCCAATCACGTGCGCTCGAGGAAGGCCTTCTTCATGCTGGCGTGCCATACAAGCTCCTCGGAACTCGCTTTTTCGGGCGCAAAGAAGTGAAAGACGCTCTCGCGTGGATGCGACTCGCTATGGATCCTACGCGAGAGGTCGATAAGATACGCGCGGCGGCTTCGCCGCCGCGTGGCATCGGCGCGGTCACTCTCGGCAAGCTCGCTGCAGGACAGCGCTCGACGCTTGGCCCTGCAAACCTAGCAAAGGTCGAGCAATTCGAGCGTGTCATCGAGGAGCTTGCCGATGCGGCAGACGCATGCGTTCCGTCTGAATTCGTAAAGCTAGTCATCGAGAAGAGTGGGATGCGGCGAGCGCTTGTAGATGAGGGTACAGAAGAAGATAGAGAGCGTTTCGAGAATATAGAAGAGCTTGCCTCGGTTGCGGCGCGTTATGACGCCAATCCTGGCAAAGAAAGCATTTCGCTTTTCCTCGCTGAAGCGGCTCTCGCTAGCGACCAGGACGAGCTCGATCAGGGTGAGAAGACAGGCGTTACACTAATGACGGTGCATGCGGCAAAAGGGCTTGAGTTCGACACAGTATTCGTGACGGGAATGGAGGAGGGACTCTTCCCGCACTCTGCAATGGGCGATGGCAAGCGAGATGACGAAGAGGAGCGGCGGCTCTTCTACGTGGCGGTTACTCGCGCCAAAACGCGACTTTTCCTCACACTTGCGCGCGTGCGCAAGATCTATGGTGCGGATACTTTCGCAGAGCCGTCGTCATTCCTAGCCGACATAGACAACTCGCTTTTGCTATATGACGAGACTGACTCTTTCATTTCCGCCCGTGATCGAGCCAGGTCTCTATTGGATGATGATATGTATATTATATAAATATGACACTCGCTAAGAAATCACTAGGGCAGAATTTCTTGATGCATGCGCGCATTGCTGAGCGCATCGCGATGGTTGCTGGGCTCACGAGCGACTCTGTCGTGTTCGAAATAGGCCCTGGCACCGGCATGCTCACTCGAGAACTACTCAAGGTTGCTAGAAAAGTGGTTGCTCTAGAGGCAGACTATGAGCTTTTTGAAAAATTGCAGGACGATTTCGTAAGCGAAATCGCGACCGGCCAGCTCGAGCTCAATCACGGAGACATTCGCACTTTCGATATTGCCTCACTTCCGAATGGTTACGTGCTCGTCGCCAATATCCCATACTACCTCACTGGCGAGATATTCAGGATGTTTCTCACTGCGACAAATCAGCCTGGCGCTATGACGCTCCTGGTGCAGAAAGAAGTCGCTGAGCGCATCGCACGGTCAAAAAAAGAATCCATACTCTCGCTCTCCGTGAAGGCGTATGGCACCCCGAAGTATGAGTTCACAGTTCCACGAGGCGCATTTCGTCCTGCGCCGAATGTAGACTCGGCAGTGCTCACTGTCCGCGGCATTTCACGACATAATTTCACGACTACCGAAGAAGAAAAAAAGTTTTTCGCGCTCTTGCATGCTGGCTTCGCGCATAAGCGCAAATTCGTGCGTAACAATCTCTTGGAAGTAGGACTTCCAAGTGGCGATATACCTGAGAAAGCTCGTGCCGAGGATCTGACACTCTCGGACTGGCTTTCACTATGCTGACATATCACCAATAGCATCTCTCGTGTAAGAGTAGTGGTGATATACTAATGAGTGATGTGGGGGAAAATTTCTAGACACTGGCAGGTCATAGCAGCGACACTGTTCTCGATAGTGCTTGTCGTCGGTGCATTTATGTTCGCTCGAGGCGTAGAGTCTCCGCAAGTGGCACAAGCATCAGATGAGAGTGCACTCCTACAGGCTATCGCGAAGAAAGATTCCGACAGTGATGGTCTCCCTGACTGGGAAGAGGCGCTCTATGGCACTGATTCGCATGTCGTAGATACTTTCAAGCTCGGTATGACCGATGGTGCTGCAGTCGCGCAGGGACTAATCGTGCCTAAGGCGATTGCGAATGTGCCGATAGCGACATCGTCCCCAACCTCTTTTGATGCAGCAGGTCTCCCGCAAGCTCCTGCGGACGGGACGCTCACTGCGCAATTCGCACAGAGCTTCTTCTCACTCTATCTAACAGCAAATCAGAACGCTGGGAGTGCTGGTCTTTCTGAGACTGATTTGCAGAATGTAGCAACACAAGCGATAAGCCAACTATCCTCGTCTATCAAGCCAGCGTCAGACTTCAAATCAGCTTCAGATCTGACAGTCTCAGGCTCTGGCGCAGAGGCTCTAAAAAAGTTTGCCGCGAGTGCAGAGGCGGTGCTCCTCAAGAATACGAGTGACGCAACGGATACCGATATCAACTACCTCAAGGCCGCACTTGAGAATAATGATACTGCGGCGATGGGGCATATCGCCTCGATAGCGAAGATGTATCGGGGCTCTGCCGCTGGTCTTGCTGCGCTCTCTGTGCCGAAAGAGCTGGCCACGGCTGATTTGGCGCTCATAAACACTCTCATGCGTTTGAGTGAAATAGATGCCGACTTCACGCGCGTGGATACTGACCCGCTCACGGCGATACTCGCTGTGCAGCAATATGGCCAGGTGACTGCGGCGCTTGGTGAGGCATTCGTCGCCATTGGCAAAGTGTATGCAACTGCCAATGTCACTCTCCCAAAGGGTGTGGAGGGCGCGTCATTCGTGAATATGATTTCGGAGGTCAATGCCGCCAAGCAAACGGCCACCAAGAATCCATGAACACTAGGCGTCTCACCTCGGCTCTCGCGATATTTCTTATGTGGGCTGTCGTGGCGCCATCAGCGTTTCTCATAGTGCCGCAACGGGTGCACGCTCAATATGCTGTACAAATAGTGGGCGACTCTTCACCAACGAGCATTAAGAGGACTCTCGAGACCACTATTACGGCAATAAGGACTACCCTAATACAGGTGAGCGCCCATACGAGCGCGTGGGCGGCGAATGCAGACTGGGTCATGAATTACATCCTCAAGCCACTCGCATTTATCATGTCAGGGAAGCTGATTAAGATGATGACCGCTGGTGTAATCGCCTATGTCATAGGTAAGGCAAACGGCACGGGCATACCGCAGTTTGTGCTTGATGTGCAGAAGTCTGTCCGTGGAGTCTCAGATGGCGCTGCGCTCGCATACCTAAAACAGATAGGGAACACGGGATCTCCATTCTCAGGATCGATCGCGTCAGCACTTAGTACCGACTATCTCACCGGGTCGAGTCTTGAGGGATTCTGGGCGGCGAATATGTGCACACTTGAAAGATCGTCTCAAAACGTGCCGGCATATCTCGCGGGTGACTGGTCGCAGGGTGGTGTTGGAGCATGGTTCGCACTCACCACTCAGACACAGAACAACCCATACATGCTCTACAGTAATGCTAAGAATCGTCTCGGCACGGTCATTGGCCCCGGTGTAGGAGGTGTAACCGGCGCACGCGCGGCGCAGCTTAGCTGGGGTCAAGGATTCTTATCTTGGTGCGGTGCGACCGGTACGCTAAACGACGGTATCCCAGTGGGAGTTGCGGCTCCTGCGCCAGCTGGTACGGCACTGGCTCTTCCTGGTGGTGGTATTAACCCGGGAGATCCTTGTATGAAGAGTGATGGTACGCCTGGCTCTATTCAAACTCCAGGATCGCTTATCAAGGCGACGCTCGACAAGGTGCTTGGCGCTCAGCAAGACCAGATAGTCCGTATGGGCGACGTCAGTGGGCAGATCAATGGCATATTGGGAAATATCGCGACAGTCTTTAATACTGTAAACTTCGCTGGCCAGCTTCTCGGCGGCGGCAGTTCAGGTGGCTTGATATCTGCGGGAGCACCTTCACCTTCTGGTTCGTCAGAGGCACTTTCGCAGCTGCAAGACATGTCCACTATGGGTCTCAGTGAGTCTGGCGTCGTACAATCGGCGTCTGCATCCGATACTAACGAATTGGTTACTGGAGCTAGTGTGGTTGATAGAGTCAATAAATACAAGGCTGCATGGAACACGATCTTGGTCGCGGCGAATACCGCATCGACCAGCGTTACGTCTCTCGCCACATTCTGCACAGCCGCCGCCAATGCTCCATGGTCTCCATCTTGGAATGACGAGTCAGGAGATGCACACTCCATCTTTGTATCCAAAGCACTCGCGCAAGCTGCAGAGACTCCATCTGTACTAGCGACCGAGATTGCTCCGATAATCTCGCAGGCTACCGCTAACACGGCACCTGAGAAGTTTGCATCGACAATCATGATGGCTCAGAAAGTGCAAACTGACTTAAGTTCCGGTAGTGATGCATATGTCGCCGACTTGCAGGCGCTTCAGCTTATGCCACCTACGCAGTCTGACATAGCAGACGCACTGATAAGCGCGGAAGTGTTTAATTCGGCGGTCGCAACACCACCAGGTTCACTTAAGGTTACTGCAGACAATTCTGCCACCATTATAGATCGTATGAATCTCATCAGTACAAATGCGCAGGCGCTTAAGACGTCTGTTTGTACGTATCATCCGAGTATGTTCTGGAATATCGGTAATTGATATTATGCGGCGCTTCATCTCAGCCTCATTCGTAGCACTCGCGCTCATGATATGCGCGATGGGAGCTGCGCCCGTCGCGCATGCTCAGGATTTCAACATGACGGCTCAGACACAGCCGACCAATTACGTTACTCCGGAAGCAGGAGCCGCTTCAGCGAGCACACCAGACGTATCTTCCTACTATACGCCATCTCCGATTACTGGTGCAGGTGCTACTGCGCAATCCGCTTCGACAGTCACTATCTTGCCGGCCCCAGGCTCAACAGCACCAAATGATCCAAATCTTGGAGGAGACACTGCTTCCCAGATGGGCACGGTCATGACATGGATCATGAGCCTATTTGCATGGCTCGTCGGCGTGGCTGCGCTTCTGCTTGATTATGTGGTGTATTACACAGTCGTCACGATGGGGAACTATGTGAAAGACATCGCCGCCGTCGGCGTAGCGTGGCGCATCATACGTGATGCTGCGAATATCATGCTCATATTCGGATTCCTCGCCATAGGCATCACAACCATCCTGAACGTGGATTGGTATGGCAGTGCCAAGCAACTGCTCCCGAAGCTTGTCATTGCTGCTGTACTCATCAACTTCTCTCTCTTCATATGCGAAGCGATGATTGACGGCACAAACCTCATCGCAACGCAGTTTTACACGCAGATTAGCGGCGGAGCTCTTCCGACGATGACAGGAACAGGTGGGACAGGGCTAGCTATAAACGGAGTCAATTTAAATACAGCTAATGAGCCTATCTCTAACGCAATCATGGGTCAGCTTGGACTCCAGACCATTTATGATGTGAACAAGAACCCGAAAGCTCTAGATGGAGGACACACTTGGTTCGTCGGTTTCATGGGTATCATACTTTTCATGATTACTGCGTTCGTCTTGTTTTCGCTCTCGTTCATACTCATAGCGCGTTTCGTCTCGTTGATATTCTTCATACTTCTCTCCCCAATCGGTTTTACGGGGTGGGCGTTGCCGCTGATGCAGTATCGGGCAGGTCAGTGGTGGAAAAATTTTCTACAACAGATAATTACAGCGCCAGTCCTACTCCTTCTGCTCTATGTGGCGCTCACTGTCATCACAGATGCACAGTTCCTAACAGGATTTAACTCGTCTTCAAACGGATGGCTCGGGCTTGATAGTGGAGACATCACTGGCTTTGCGGGTATGCTGCTCTCCTTCCTTGTGGCAATGGGGCTCTTGATGGTAGTTGTCATCAAAGCGAGGAGCATGTCTGCCTTTGGCGCCGGCTGGGCCACCGCGACTGCAGGGGCGCTTACGCTTGGAGCTACTGCGTATGGCATGAGCTCCATTCTTAACACTGGCGCGCTTGGTGCTCGCAGAGCGCTTCAGCGATATGCGCCGAATAGTCGGGTTTCTCGTGTTGCATCGCGCGTATTGCGCCCTGCTGAAAATGCCCGGATGGATATTCGCGCTATCCCTGGAGTAAGAGCTGGACTTACGGCGGTTGGTGCGGGTGCTGCAGCGAACCCAATAGAGAGATCTGCTGTTGGACAGATTCGCCAAGGAGTCGAGGGATTCAGGAGCGCAGGCCGAGAGGCGAATCGCCAATATGAACGAGAGACGCGAGTACCGTTAATTACGCGTCTCACCCAAGCGATCCAAACAGGTAATGCGCAGCAAATAACACAGGCATTAGGCTCGATGAGCAACCAAGAAGCGGAAGGCAGTCAAATAGTAGGGCTGTTAGCAGACAATGCTCTAGCAGTAGCATTGCTCCCGCAGAATCGTTTCGATGCCCTTATACAAAGCGAAAATATCAGCGACAATGACAAGGCTAGGCTTCGAACAGCTCGTGCAAACGATCCCAGATTTGCTGCGGCAAATGTCGCTGGCACACTAGCAGGCATGTCAACCGATCAGCGTTCTCAAC
This sequence comes from Minisyncoccota bacterium, assembly GCA_041664865.1. Taxonomy (GTDB): domain Bacteria; phylum Patescibacteriota; class Minisyncoccia; order Phycocordibacterales; family Phycocordibacteraceae; genus C7867-001. Next base: position 46,719 of record JBAYJU010000001.1, on the reverse strand, counting down.
TTGGCGGAAACATACTCACACAGCCAAATGTAATGCCGTTACTTGATGCGTCTGATTTCAATGCTATACAGCGCAGGGGGCAACTGGCTCCGGCCCAGCGCGCAGCAATGGGTACTTATATATTAGGCGTCCTTACTAATCCTGGTGTTCCGGCCCCTGCGAATCTAACCGTCGCTTCCGCTGCTCCTGCTTTCAGAGCCTATTACAATCTTCCATAGCTTATGAAACATTACTCGACTCAGGAATTGTTAGACGCAAGCAAGAAAGTACCTCTTCCAATCCAGGAAGCCTTATCATCTGACCTGATTGTATCGACCATTTCAGGTTTGGGAGCTAAATTTCAATTACATATCGACCAAATTGGATTGATTGCAGAATTGAATGTGCAGACCCTTCTTGGGCTTATTGGGCCTGAGGATTTCTTCAAAGAACTGATTGCGTCTGGCATTTCAGACAAAGATGCACGCGATATTATGTCTGAAATCAATCAGAAGATTTTCGTCCCACTTCGCAAAGAGGAGGAGAATGGGCCGACCGTACCCGAGGTTCGACCTTCGCCCGAAATTCCCAAGGTCGAACCTCAAATTCAGCCATCAACGAGCCATTTCCATTTGGTGAATAAAATCGCCCCTCCGCACATCGCACCGTTGCCACCAAAGGTTGTGATGCCTACTCGCTCGGTAGGGACTCTAGGTGATGTCGTGCGCGCAGCGCTCGCGAAGCCAGGCTCTCTCGATGCCAGCAAGCTGTTAGAAGATCACGAAGAGCCTCATATGGAGATCAATAAGATACCGTCCCTATCGCGTCCTGCCGCAGCTTCGAATGTGGGTGGACGAGTAAAATTGCAGCCATCTGCGCCCCCGTCTAATCTGCCTGGTATGATGCCAGGCGCCCAATCTTCTGCAGTGATTCCAAGTGTCGAATCTCAAAAATCAGCACCAATCACTTCCTATGCTGCAGACCCATACCGCGAGCCAATTGACGAGATCAAATAGTGCGTAGTTGCGTTTCTGCCAGTATTCCTTTATATTACATCTGACCCTAGCGGGTCTTCTTTTTCTAAATGGCAACCATCAATCAGCTCTCAAGAAAGGGGCGCAAGAACAAGACGTCTAAGACGAGCAAGCCTGCGCTTGCCCGTGGCTTCAATGCGCTTAAGAACCGCCCGACGGCCTATGCGTCCCCATTCAAGCGAGGTGTCTGCACCAAGGTGACCACGAAGACCCCGCGTAAGCCGAACTCCGCCATCCGTAAGATTGCCCGCGTCCGCCTCACTAATGGCATGGAGGTCACTGCATACATCCCTGGTATGGGGCACAACCTCCAGGAGCACTCTGTCGTCTTGCTACGCGGTGGTCGCGTGAAGGATATCGGCGTGCAGTACACGATCGTACGCGGCAAGCTCGACACCGCTGGTCTCGACAAGCGCCGATCATCTCGCTCTCGCTATGGCGCGAAGCGTCCTAAGTAACGTTTACATATTTAATTTTCTCTATGCGCCGACCCCTTAAAAAACAGCGAACCTGGCGACCGGACCTCACGTACGGCTCTGAGACGCTCACGCGTTTCATCAATGCTGTCATGTGGGATGGCAAGAAGGATACCGCCCGCTCGGTCGTATATGGCGCACTCGACGTGATCAAAGAGGGTGGTGCCGACCCGCTTGAGACGTTTGAGACGGCCCTTCGCAATGCGTCTCCACTCATGGAAGTGCGCTCCCGCCGTGTCGGTGGAGCTAACTACCAGGTTCCGCGCGAGGTGCCGCAGAACCGCCGCCTAGCTCTCTCGTTCCGCTGGATTATCAATGCAGCTCGCAACAAGAAGGGTAAGCCGATGGCAGAGAAGCTCGCAGCAGAGTTCCTCCTCGCAGCTAAGAATGAGGGTGACGCTATCAAGAAGAAGGATGAGATGCACCGCATGGCCGATGCCAACAAGGCCTTCGCCCATTTTGCTTGGTAAGTAAGCTTAGACAGAAAATGCAAAGAGCGCGGCACCGAAGGTGCCGCGCTCTTTGCATTTTCTCTGCTTTGAGCTATTCTCTACCTAACGCCTAGGCGCTTTATTTTTTTATTTATCCCTCATGAACCGCGATTATCCACTCGAGAAGGTGCGCAACTTCGGTATCATCGCTCACATAGACGCTGGCAAGACGACGACTAGTGAACGTGTGCTCTTCTACACTGGCTCTCAGCACAAGATCGGCGAGGTGCACGAGGGCGAGACGACCACCGACTGGATGGAGCAGGAGCGCGAGCGCGGTATCACCATTACATCGGCTGCCATCACCTGCTTCTGGACAAAGACGTCCGAGAAGGACAAGAAGGATCTCGCGAAGAAGTTTCGTTTCAATATTATCGACACTCCAGGACATATCGACTTCACAGCCGAAGTTCAGCGATCCATGCGCGTGCTCGATGGTGCAATTGTCGTGCTCGATGGTGTCGCGGGTGTAGAGCCGCAGTCTGAGACTAACTGGCGCTATGCCGACGACGCGCAGGTGCCACGCGTGATTTTAATCAATAAGCTCGACCGAACAGGAGCCTCTTTCGAGCGTTCGTATGCCAGCGTTCTAGATCGTCTCTCTCCGAAGGCTATCCGCATGCAGATCCCTATCGGTGAAGAGGCCGCTCATGAGGGTGCCGTCGATCTTCTCACTATGAAGGCATACACCTTCACTGGGAACATGGGTGAAGATGTTATTGAGGGGGAGATTCCTGCAAACCTTCTCGAAGACGCGAAGAAATATCGCGCTGAGCTCATCGAGCGTATCGTAGAGCAGGATGACGCAGCAATGAGTGCGTATCTCGATGGTACGGAGCCGAGTCTAGAAGATTTGAAGAAGATTCTCCGCAAAGCAGTCATCAACAATGATATCTTCCCGGTTTATTGTGGCAGTGCGCTCAAGAACAAGGGTATTCAGCTCGTACTTGATGCGGTCGTCGAGTACCTCCCGTCGCCTGTAGACCTCAAGCCTGTAACAGGCATCAACCCGAAGACAGGGGAGCCAGTCGAGCGCCATGCAGCTGACGATGAACCATTCTGCGCGCTCGCTTTCAAGCTTCAGACCGATCCGTTCGTGGGTGCACTGACATTCTTCCGCGTCTATTCAGGCACTCTTGCTGCTGGTTCGTATGTTTATAATTCGACTACTGGAACCAAGGAGCGCGTCGGCCGTATCGTGCGCCTGCAGGCTGACAAGCGCGAAGAGGTCTCTCAGGTCTTCACTGGTGAGATTGCCGCCGCCGTCGGCCTCAAAGACACGAAGACTTCTCACACACTTTGCGATGAGGCTAGCCCTATCATTCTCGAAGAGATTAAGTTCCCAGAGCCGGTGGTGAGCCTGCGCATTGAGCCGAAGACCAAGGCCGATCAGGAGAAGATGGGCATGGCTCTCCGCAAACTATCAGATGAGGACCCTACGTTCCGCATCAAGACAGATGAAGAGACAAATGAAACTATTATCTCGGGCATGGGCGAGCTTCATCTAGAGATTCTAGTCGATCGTATGAAGCGAGAGTTCAACGTCGAGGCGAACGTGGGTAAGCCACAGGTAGCATATCGCGAGACGATTCTAGGCTCTTCTGATGCTGAGGGTAAGTACATCAAACAGACAGGCGGCAAGGGACAGTATGGCCACGTGAAGATCAAGATGAAGAAGATGGAGCCGGTTGATCCAGATGCGAAGGTGGCGAAGAACATCACACGCGAGGACCATTTCGAATTCATCAACAACATCAAGGGAGGAGTAATCCCTCAAGAGTTCATCGCGCCAGTGGAGAAGGGCTTGCGCGAGGCTATGACGCGCGGGTTCCTAGCAGGATTCCCTATGGTCGATATCTCGATTGATCTCTACGATGGTTCGTATCACGATGTAGACTCGTCAGAAATCGCCTTCAAGATAGCGGCATCGATGGCGTTCCAGGAGGCAGCCAAGAAGGCGAAGCCGGTCATTCTCGAGCCGATAATGAAGGTTGAAGTCATTGTGCCAGAGAAGTTCATGGGCGATATCACTGGTAATCTCTCGGGCAAGCGCGGGCAGATCGAGGGCATGGAGGATCGTGGTATGAACAAGGCAGTGCACGCCAAAGTCCCTCTCTCTGAGATGTTTGGCTACACTACTACGCTCCGCTCGATGACCGAGGGTCGTGGCAACATGACAATGGAGTTCGATCACTACGACGTGGTCCCGGCGAACGTCGCAGCCGACATCATAGCGTCGCGTAAGTAGGTCATAGTTTTGGACAAGGTTAAACCTTGTAGAACTTTGTAAAGAAAAGAAAACCGCCACGGCTTCATAGCCGCGGCGGTTTTCTTTCCAGGGCAGGTTGCATTTATACACGTGCTCTCGTATAGTACCCATAACGCATCTTGGCGTCGCTCTTTGGCTTGTCTGCTTTCTGTAATCAGCTGGCCGGAGCTTATCCGACTCAGTCGGAGTTAATCGTGAATTAATAATTAATTATCCGATATATGGCAGCAGCAGAATTCAATCGCAGCAAGCCCCACATGAACGTGGGCACCATCGGTCACGTGGACCATGGAAAGACGACTCTCACCGCAGGTATGCTCAACGTCCTCTCGATGTTGACTGGCGAGGGCTACTCGGCTCGTGTCGAGAATGTCGATAAGATCGACAGCGCACCAGAAGAGAAGGCGCGTGGCATCACTATCGCGCTCCACCACTCGGAGTACGAGACGCCAAACCGCCACTACGCGCACATCGACGCTCCAGGGCACGCGGACTACATCAAGAACATGATCACTGGTGCCGCCCAGATGGACGGAGCTATCCTCGTGGTCGCTGCTACTGATGGCGTGATGCCTCAGACTCGTGAGCACATCCTCCTTGCCAAGCAGGTGGGCCTCAAGAAGCTTATCGTCTTCTTGAACAAGGTAGATATGGTGGACGAACCGGATCTCATCGACCTAGTCGAAGAGGAAATCCGCGAGCTCCTCACCAAGCAGGGCTACGACGGTGCGAATACGCCGATTATCCGCGGTTCGGGTCTCAAGGCTCTCGAAGCGAAGGATGTCAGCGACCCATACGCACAGAAGGCCAAAGAGATCGTCGACACGATGGACACATACTTCGACATGCCTGATCGCGAAGTGAGCAAGCCGTTCCTTATGCCAATCGAGGACATCTTCTCGATTGAAGGTCGCGGTACCGTTGTCACTGGCCGCATCGAGCGCGGAACAGTGAAGGTCGGTGAAGATGTCGAGATAGTCGGTATCAAGCCGACTATGAAGACGACTGTCACAGGCATCGAGATGTTCAACAAGCAACTACAGGAAGGTCAAGCTGGCGACAACGCAGGAATCCTCCTCCGTGGTACAAAGAAGGAAGACGTGCATCGTGGGCAGGTGCTCTCGAAGACTGGCGCAGTCACGCCACACACAGAGTTTGACTCTGAGGTGTACATTCTTTCCAAGGACGAGGGTGGCCGTCACACTCCATTCTTCTCAGGTTACAAGCCGCAGTTCTACATCCGTACTACGGACGTGACTGGCGAAGTCACCCTCCCAGAAGGTAAGGAGATGGTTATGCCGGGCGACACAGTCACCTTCAAGGTGAAGCTCACTGCGCCTATCGCTCTCGAAGAGCAGCAGCGCTTCGCTATCCGCGAGGGTGGCAAGACTGTCGGTGCCGGAGTCGTGACCAAGATCACGAAATAAGCTCGGATTGAATCTATACTCATATGGAAACAGAAACGGAGACAAAACCAAAAGCAAAGCGTGTTTCGAAGAAGGCGGCAGTGGCCGCTCCTGTGGAGCACAAGCTACGGATCCGAGTCCGTGCCTATGAGCACAAGATTCTCGATCTGTCGGTGAAGCAGATAATGGACACTGCTGCACGCTTCGATGCTGTCGTAGTAGGCCCTGTCCCGCTCCCGACCGAGATCAAGCGCTGGACTGTGAACCGTTCGACATTCGTCCACAAGGACGCGCGCGAACAGTTCGAAATGCGCATCCACAAGCGCCTAATCGACATCATGAACCCGTCGCCTAAGGTGATCGAGGCCCTCACGAACCTCAATCTTCCCTCTGGAGTGACGATTGACGTCAAGATGGTCTAAAGACTATCGCCAAGATACAAAAACAACCGCCCGAAAGGGCGGTTGTTTTTTGCATCTGGTTCGCTATCGGACCTCGAAGCCCGCGGCGCGAAGCGCCGCGTAGATGGTGTCCATAACAGGATTCACTTCGTCGTCTGTAAGTGTGCGCTCCATCGACTGGAATACGAGCCTAAATGCGTATGACGTACGGCCGTCTTTTTCAAACGTATCAAATTGGTCTAGGCGCACCAGAAGCTCACCAGCCTCTTTCTCGATGTTCGACTTCGTAAGTCGAACATCAGTGCCAGACGGAGCCCAGAATGCGATATCGCGCGTGATGAAAGGGTATAGGGAGAATGGCTTGTATGCGCCTAGTTCATACGGCACTGGCACGTAGTCCGGTGCGTCTTTAATTTCAGGCAAGTCGGAAACAGGTTCTGATGTCTTAACAACAATATGCTCGCCGTCTTTCGTAAATACAGTACCAATCTCGAAAAGCTTCGGTTTCTGCCCAGGCTCGAGCACTAGAGGGGCATATTGTTTCGCACGCACTAGTGCGTCTGCCATATTCTCGTCTAGATTTGTGCGGAGCGCCGGCTTGCTCTTGTCTAGCGGGTTCGCGAGCACGATATCGCCCTTCTTGGCGAAAGACTGTGTTGAAATCTCTGTGAAGCCTCGCTCAACCAGAAAGTCTTTTACCTTCTCGATGCCACGATACCGCGCCTGGTCGGGCATGTGGGACATATCATGTCCTACATCTGATGTGGGACATGATATGTCCCACATGGACAACTCCTTTGCCACAACTCGATCATATCCGAGTATCTGGCCGACCTCCTCGGCTACATCCTCCAGAATCGAGATGTCTGTGCGTGGTGCTGGAGCAGAAACGCTAAGTGTTTCGCCGTCGACTTCGACACGGAACTGTAATCGGCGAAACACATCGAGCAATTCCTCGCTAGAGAAATCGGACCCGAGTATTGCGTTCACTCCTGCGACAGTTACTGCGACAGTCGGCGATTCCGAGTAATCTGGAGTCGCAGTTCCCTTGAGTGGCACATCGAGTATAGCCGCTAGCTCGCTCGCTACGCCTTCTGCTGTGGCGCAGTCGGCAACACGGTTCGGCAACACTTTAATATCGAGCATGTCTCCATCGATGCTTTCGAGCTCGAACGCATGAAATGTGAACGCCTCAGCAAGCGCCTCGACACTCGGAAGTGGCGCTTTGAAATATTTCTGCAACTGTTCTCGGGTTACTTTCATACTTTATTTTCTATATGTAGGACATCGGAAGTCCTACATTTCTGATCAAATCCGTAGATGAAACGGATGTCGCCCGAGTGGAAGAGTCGCACGTCTGGTACACCATGCTTTACCATAATCAGGCGCTCGAGCCCGCCGCCGAAGGCAAACCCGGCAATCTTTTCCGGATCTAGCCCGGCGTTCTTGATAACATTCGGATGGAACATGCCAGCGCCAGCGACTTCAAGCCACTTTCCTTCTTTGCCAGCCGGCTGGAACCACACATCCACCTCAACAGACGGCTCGGTGAACCCAAAGAAACTGGGACGGAATCGTACTTGGGCATTAGATCCTAGGTACTCGCGATAGAATCGCTCAAGCGTTCCTTTCAAGTGGGCGAGAGTGACCGTACCCTTCGGCCCGACTGCGAATCCGTCGATCTGGTAGAACTGCGCTTCGTGGGTCGCGTCAGTCGCTTCATTGCGGAAGACTTTACCAGGCATGATACGCCTGAGCTCGGTGCCACCCTCTTTCGCTAGTCGCTCGAGCTCACGGAATGAAACCGAGGTCGCGTGCGTGCGCAGGAGCTTGCCCACTGCATCCTTCACCCAGAAGGTGTCCTGCATGCTTCTAGCCGGGTGATTGGGAGGTATGTTTAGCCCGTTGAATACGTGGTCCTCGTCCTCGAGCTCAGGGCCGTAGGCGATGCCGAAGCCCATACGGCCGAATATGTCGGCAATCTCGCGTGTAGCGATGGTAATAGGGTGCAGACGGCCTTTTATTGTCATAATGCTACAAATATAGCAGATTATGCTAGAGTTACGCCATATATGGGCTTAGATGCACTAACATACCCATTCATTTTCCTCGCTATATTCTTCGAGGCTTTTGTCTTGGTGACGCTTCTTTCGAAGCCCGCGCGCTCCGCGCGCGGGCGTGGTCCGGTCGAGGAGACCCCGTCTGTAGCTATAATCGTGCCATGTTGGAATGAGGAGGCGACCATCGCTGCCACCTGCGAGTCATTGCTAGCGCTCGATTATCCCGCAGACAAGCTCGAGATTATCCTAGTTGATGACGGTTCCACTGATGCGACTCCGGCAGCTATGGCCCCATTTGCGGAGCGTCCGCAGGTGCGCATCATACGCAAAGAAAACGGCGGGAAGCATACAGCGCTTAATGCTGGCATTGCCGCAACCAGTGCGGAGTTCATCGGCTGCCTTGATGCCGACTCTTTTGTCGCGCCAGACGCGTTGCGCGAGATCATCCCGTGCTTCGCTAGCGAGCGCGTGGCAGCCGTCACCGCGGCTATGGCAGTGCACCGTCCTGGGAACTTGATCCAGCACATGCAACATGCCGAATACGCATTCGGCATCACTATTCGCCACACCATGGCATCTATCAATGGTCTCTACGTCACTCCCGGGCCGTTTTCTTTCTATCGACACAGCACCCTCAAGGAGCTCGGGGAATTCCTTCACGGCCATCAGACAGAAGATATGGAGATGGCGCTTCGTATCCAGCGTGCAGGTTATGAGATTGAGAATGCGCCGCGCGCACTTGTCTACACCAAGTCGCCAGACACGGTTTTGAAACTGATCAAACAGCGCACCCGTTGGACAAGCGGATTCCTACGTAATATTTTCGGCGAATACCGAGACCTTGTCGGAAACCGCCGGTATGGGGTACTTGGAATGCTCGTACTCCCCACAGCCATCATTTCGATCTGGAGCAGCATCCTTCTCTTTTCCTATGCAATCTTTACGCTTGCACAGAGCATCGTTACGGCGATTCAGGTTCGTATGGGTATTCCGCTATCTTATATATTCTTGCCGCATAGATCATTCGACATGTTCTATGTACCAGTTAATTTTTTCATCATCCTAGGTCTCGCGACACTTCTCGCTTCGTTGTCACTTATTGTAATAGGGAAGCGTTTATCGAGAATGCCAGGCCCTCTCGGGGTTGGCATACTCTCTTACACCTTCCTGTATGGCTTAATAGCGCCATTGTGGCTAATACGATCCACAGCAGACGTTACTCTCGGCAAGAGTCGTGATTGGCGTTGGTGATACACTCTGATCTATGTCACTCGTCACCCGAAATGTACTCATAGCACTCCTAATCACCGTCGCTCTTGCTGGTACGGTCGCTTATGCCGTCAACTATTTGAACAATGCGCGCATCGCAGAGCTCTCGACGATGGAAGACCAGCTCTCCATCGATATAATTTCTCTAGACACGCAGTTCTCGCTTCTATCATCTGCTCCATGCGAAAGTATCGCCTCATCGACGATGCTTATGAGCGATCTTTCTGATCTCGGCAACCGCCTTTCATACGCAGAAGGTCAGCTCGGCACAGACAATGCGCAAGTAGTCCGGCTGAAAGAGCAGTATTCTCTGATCGAGATTCGCGATTACATGCTCACAAAACAGATCGCTAAGGCATGCGGCACAAAGCCTGTAACGGTGTTGTATTTCTATAGCAACGCTGGAGATTGTGCCGATTGCGACAAGGCTGGCTACGCTCTCTCCTACCTGCGCACGACCTATCCAACGCTTCGTGTATATTCGTTCGACTACAATCTAGACCTCGGTGCTCTGAAGACGCTTATCGCTCTAAACAAAATAAAGGCTCCACTACCGGCATTCGTGATAAACGGCAAGCACTACAATGGCTTCACCACGCTTGCTGACCTGGAGAAGCAATTTCCGAAAGGCGCTCTTGCTACATCTACTAAGGCAATCGCGAGATAGTTTATTTGGAGCCGCCTCCCAGACTCGGACTGGGGACCTTCGCTTTACAAAAGCGTTGCTCTACCAACTGAGCTAAGGCGGCATGTTATTGAGCGCACAAACTCCTACTCAGGCTTATTTATACCAGAAACTTCTGGATGCGTCGCGTTTATCGTCTCTTTGAACTCGGAAAGGGTTTTCACGAATTCTCGTGCGTTCTCACGTGGCGCGGACATACCCTCATTTCGGATGCGCAAATGACGGACGACGCGCGTGAGCAGTCGCTCGACTGCGCGCACCATTTGTAACGAGAGGTTGGCGACGGTGTGCCCTACAGTATTCGCCGCGTGATGGACCTCGTCTTGCACGAACGCAGCTAGGTCGACATGCTCGATGATGAACGCGATGCGTTTGGCAGACTTATCTAGCTCTGCTCGCTCTGTGGCGAAGAAGTGCCTACCAAGCCGTGCCTCATACCTGGTTAGAACGACGAATCCTATGAGAAGTGCGAGCGAGACTAGTATCGCAATGAGGTAGGCCACGATGGTTAGCGTGTGGAGAGGCGCGCGAAGCGACTCAGCTCGACACGCTCACCGAATTTCTGCGTAGCTTCATTCAAGAGATCATGGACTGTCTTGGTCTCATCTTTGATGAATGGCTGTTCAAGTAATACCTGGTCTCGGAAATAGCTCGCAATCTTGCCAGCGAGAATCTTCGCTTGCATATCTGCCGGTTTGTCAGCGACTTCTTTCTCGAAGACTGAGGTTGCGGCATCCTTGGCATCTGTAGAGATCTCGTCCGTGGTCGTATAGGATGGACTTGTAGCGGCTACTTGCATTGCTAGATCGCGTGCCAGAGCTATGAAGTCAGGGTTCTTGGCGACGAAATCTGTCTCACATGAGAGGATTACCATAGCCCCGACAGCACCATCGTGGACATAGCTTCCGATAGTGCCTGCAGCAAGCGAGCGGTCAGCCTTTTTGTCGGCAGAAGCGGCGGAATGCTTTTTCAAGATGACCTCGGCCTTTGCTAGGTCGCCGCCAGCCTCTTCAAGCGCCTTTTTGCACTGCATGACAGACACTCCGGTCCGGTCGCGCAGCTCTTTTATGATGGTAGTCGTGATTTCCATATAGTAAAAATATTAACACATGCCTATAAGGCGTATGCTCGTTTAAGCAACCTGCCCCTTCTTGAACGCCTCGACCAGGTCAGATAGCACGAGTCGCACGGTCTCTCGGGAAGCGTCGTTTGCGACGATTGGATACGCAGATTCTTTTATATTGCAGTCTGAGCTCATGATGGCGATGACTGGTATACCGGACTCATTCGCTTCCTTTACCGCATACTTCTCGTGCTTTGTGTCGACGACCAAGAGCGCGTCGGGGCGTTTAGTCAGTGTCGTGATGCCATCTAGGCGCTCTTCAAGGCGCGCCTTCTCACGGCCCATTTTCACCAGCTCGAGCTTAGTGTGCTGCTTGGCCATTGCGCCCGTTGCCGAAGTGTCCTCGAGCTCAGCGAGGCGGTCGATGCGCTTCTTAATCTCTGCCCAGTTAGAGATTGTGCCGCCGAGCCAGCGTGTCGCTACGTATGGAGCGTTGATATCTTGTGCAGCTTTCTTCACCAATGCAGCAACTTCGACTTTCCCGCCCACAAATAGAACGGTCTTACCTTCTTTTGCGAGTGTCGCCATCGCGTTTTTGGCGACTTCAAGCTGGTCAGCCGTCTGTGCTAGGTCGATAATTTCCTGTCGGCCCTTTGTGCCAACCAAGAATGGCTTCATCGTAGGGTGGCGGCGCGCTTTCACATGCGCAAAATGCGCCCCCGTGTCGAAGAGGCGCTGCAAATCTGCCGTATCTTTTACTGTCGTCATTTCCTGCTACCTTACCTGAACTACTCTCAATGCGCAAGCGCCGTGATCGTCTTGCATCTTTTTGAGGGTTCGTGTAGAGTGCCTCTAAAGCTACGAACGGCGCCAGTGACCGGTCCTATGGCAATTCGCGCGACGCGATTTGCTGTCGCGCGATTTGCTTTATCAAAAATGAAATTCACCCTAGCAACCAAAGAAAATATGATCCGCGTCTTCGCGGATGATGGTCGTGCCTACGCGGGTACTATTCTGAGCGTCCAGCCTGTCATTGTGACCCAGGTGAAGACTGTAGAAGGGAAGGATGGCTACGCGGCTGTCCAGGTCGGCACGGGCACACGCAAGACCAAGAACATCACCAAGCCTGTACTCGGGCATACTGGCGGAAAGGGGTATGAGGCTATTCGTGAGTTTCGCACTGACGATGCTACAGAAGTCGGCGCGACTATTGATGTGTCTATATTTGAGGTGGGCGACACTGTGCGTGTCTCTGGGCTCACGAAGGGTCACGGCTTCACTGGCGTTGTGAAGCGTCACGGGTTCCATGGTGGCCCTCGCTCTCATGGCCAGAAGCACACTGAGCGTTCCCCTGGTTCTATCGGCGGCTCCGGCGGTCGCGCTGGCGGTCGAGTCGCCAAGGGCTTGAAGATGGCTGGTCGTATGGGCTCAGACCGTGTGACTGTCACTAACCTCAAGGTTCTTGCTGTCGATAAGGCGGCCGGACACATCGTCATCTCGGGTGCGGTCCCAGGTCGCCGCGGAACACTACTCGAAGTGGTGTCTGCATAATTTCCATACCATGACTACTACTGAAAAGAAGACAATAAAGAAAACAGTCGCTACTACAAAAGTCGCGAAGGAAAAGAAGGTCGTCTCGCTTGAGATGCCTGTCTTCTCTATGGATGGCGCAAAGGTCGGGACATTTACTCTCCCAGAGAGCCTTTTCACCGCGCCTTGGCGTTCTGATCTAGTGCACCAGGTGACGACCGCGATGCAGGCCAATGCACGCCAGAACCGCGCACACACCAAAGACCGCTCTGAAGTATCTGGAGGCGGCAAGAAGCCGTGGAAGCAGAAGGGAACTGGCCAGGCGCGCCACAGCTCTACGCGTTCTCCTATTTGGCGCCATGGCGGAATCACCTTCGGTCCTCGCAACGAGCGCGATTATAGCGAGAAGATTAACAAGAAGATGCGTATGGGCGCGCTTATATCGGTACTTTCGCGTAAAGCGAAGGATGGAGAGCTAATCCTCGTCGACAAATTCGTCTTCGCAGAGCCGAAGACAAAAGTCGCTAAGTCGGCCCTAGCGAAGCTGTCTGCCGGTGCTTCTGCAGCACAGCTGGTGTCGAAGAGGAAGAATGCTGCGCTGGTAGTGCTTGCCTCGCATGATGCGAACACTATCAAGAGCTTCAGCAATTTCGGCAACGTGATGACCGAAGAGGTGCGCAATCTCAACCCGCTTGGCGTGATGACTGCTAAGTACCTCGTCATCGAGAAGCCTGAAGAGTCATTCGCTGCACTTATTGCTCGCACCAAGACTAAATAATCATATATGGCAATTTTCGGCGACAAAAAGAAAGAGAAGAAGGAGAAAGTAGTGGTAAAGCACCACGCGCATGCGACCGTGTCGCTCAATGGCAAGGCGCACGACATCATCCGAGCCCCGTGGTTCTCTGAGAAGGCACTTCTCTCTACTGAGAAGGGTGTATACGCTTTCGCTGTCTCTCCTCGATCTACAAAGCCGGAGATTGCTGGTGCAATCAAGGAGATCTATAGCGTTACGCCTCGTGCTATCCGTATCGTGAATCTCCCAGCGAAGCACAAAGCGATGCGCACACGTCGTGGAATCGGAGCACGCGCTGCGCGGTGCAAGGCGTATGTCTACCTCAATGCGGGTGACACCATTCAATTTGCATAACATTTCAGTATGAAAACGTACAAACCAACAACCAAGAGCCGACGCGCGATGACGACACTCCCATACAAGGAGCTTCTTTCTGGCGATGCACCGCACAAGCCTTTGCTCGTGAAGAAGGGCCGTCGTGGCGGGCGCAATGCAGACGGGCGCATTACGACTCGTCACCAGGGCGGTGGACACAAGCGCCGTTTGCGCGAAATAGACTTCTCATACAACAAGAAGAACATTCCTGCGATTATAGAGACGGTCGAGTATGATCCATTTCGCAGCGCTTTCATCGGACTCGCGCTTTATAAGGATGGCGAGCGCCGTTATGTGATTGTTCCGAAGGATGTGAAGGTGGGTAGTACCTTCGTGGTCGCTGAGGATGCGCCACTGACTGCTGGCAATCGACTCCCACTCGGCTCGATTCCAGTCGGTACATCTGTATACAACATCGAAATTGCTCCAGGCACAGGCGCGTCTCTAGTGCGCTCTGCAGGGAACTTCGCAGAAGTGGTCGCGCATGATGCTGGCTACGCGCAGATCAAGCTCCCTTCGACAGAGATTCGACGAGTGTCTGATCTCGCATGGGCGTCTATCGGTGCTGTGGGTAATGAAGAATACAATCTCGTCGTCATCGGCAAGGCTGGCCGCAACCGCTGGTTGGGTATCCGCCCGACTGTGCGTGGCTCCGTGATGAACCCTGTTGATCACCCACACGGTGGTGGTGAGGGTCGCCAGGGACGAGGTCTGCGCCGTGCGAAGAGTATGTGGGGCAAGCCGACAGGCAAGGGGCAGAAGACCCGCACCCCGAAGAAGTACTCAAACGTCTTCATTGTCTCTCGCCGCAAAGTCGGCAAGAAACGGAAGGGCTAATTTCACAATCAATACAAAACACCCGCGGCCGAAGGCCGCGGGTGTTTTGTATTGATTCACAGATATGTCAAGGTTCTGGAATGGATTAGGATTTATGAGGGTGTTTTGGGACGGTACAGTTGACGCCAGAGATTGCTTCGTGTATCTTTCATGTATCCCGTTGTGCGGGCTTTTCATTACTTACTATGTCACGATCACTCAAAAAAGGACCCTTTGTGGACGTCAAACTCCTCAAGAAGATTCTCGATAAGAAACCGGCAGAAGCTGGCGTGATTAAGACGTGGGCGCGCCGCAGCCAGATCAGCCCGGAAATGATTGGTTTCACATTTGGCGTGCATAATGGCAAGTCGCACATAGAGTTTACGATTGCAGAAGAGATGGTCGGCCACCGCCTTGGCGAATTCTCGCCAACAAAGAAGTTCGTTCGTCATGGAGGCAAGATGCAGAAGGAGCTCGAGTCTAAGCGTCAGCAGGCTGAGATAACAGCTGCGAAGTCTGCAAAGGCAGCGCCTGCTGCTCCTGCGAAGAAGAAATAATCTATGGCAAACGCAACTCTCAAAAGCTATAACCAGTCTCCACGCAAGGTCCGTCTTGTGACTGACCTTGTGAAGGGTAAGAAGATCTCCGTGGCTCTCAAGGCGCTTGAGTTCCTCCCGCGTCGCGCCGCAGAGCCTGTTGAGAAGCTCATAAAGAGTGCAGTAGCGAATGCGAAGGAGCAGGGCAAGAATCCAGATGACCTGACTATACAGTCGATTATCGTCGAGAGCGCCGGAATGATTAAGAAATTCATGCCACGTGCCTTCGGTCGTGCCGCGCCTATCCGTCGCCGCAAGAGCCGCATCATCGTGACACTCGCATAATCCTATGACACACACCGTACATCCTTACGCACATCGCCTCGGAATCATCCGAGACTGGAAGAGCCGTTGGTTCGCTGCAGACAGCAAGAGCTATCGCGAGAACATAAAGGTCGATGAATCGATTCGCCGTTTTCTTGCTAAGCGCTTGCGCGGCACATACACGAGCGGCATCGAGATCGAGCGCTCGGCAAACGAGCTGCGCGTAATCATCGCGACTGCACGCCCAGGGCTCGTGATAGGCCGTTCAGGCGAGAATTCAGTCAAGTTGCGCGCCGAGGTAGCAGAAGTGGTACGCAAGGCTGCGCCAGGGGATCACCGTACTCTCAAGCTAGATATTAACGAGATTCGCCAGCCTGAGACGGACGCGGCTATCGTCGCCTATATGATCGTCGAGGGGCTCGAGAAGCGTATGCCTTTCCGGCGTGTCATGAAGCAGACGATCGAGAAGGTCATAGCTGTAAGGGAGGTCGACGGTGTGCGTATAGCGATTTCAGGACGCCTAGGCGGTGCAGAAATGAGCCGCAAGGAGGAGCTGAAGAAGGGTCGCGTACCGCTCCAGACTTTCCGTGCTGACATCGACTTCGCCAGTGAGAAGGCATATCTCCCGTATGGTGTCATCGGCATCAAAGTGTGGATCTTCCGCGGTAATGTATACCAGGATAAGAAGACATCCGTGCACACGCCAGAGAGCACCTCGATGCGCGGCTAATATATTTTTGTATGCTATTCCCTAAAAAAGTAAAACACCGCAAGTGGCAGACGCAGCGCTTGAGCGAGAAGCGTCGTAGTCGCCCTGATACGCGTGGCACAGAGGTGTCATTCGGCTCATTCGGGCTAAAGGCACTCACTGCTTCTCGCGTAACGAGCAATCAGATCGAGTCGGCTCGTAAGGTGCTCACGCGCGCGACCGCGAAGACTGGCAAGCTCTGGATTCGTATCTTCCCAGACCGCCCTGTGACGCAGAAGCCGGCAGAGGTGGGCATGGGTAAGGGTAAGGGCGACCCGGATCACTATGTGTTCCAGGTCCGCCCAGGTCGAGTACTCTTCGAAATGGACGGCGTTCCTGAGGATATCGCTCGCGCGCACTTGCGCCAGGCCGGCATGAAATTGCCTGTCAGGACGGCCATCGTAACTCGTCAGTAATTGCTTTTTTTATATTTTTATGGCAAAAAGAGAAGTAATGACTACGAAGACTGATCAGGAGCTGGTGAAGCTCCTAGTGGATACGCGCGCGCTCCTACGGACGGAACGCTTTGCCGCTACCGGTGCCCGCGCCAAGGATTCGAACTCACCGAAGAAGCTTCGTGCAGTTGTCGCTCGCGTGCTCACCGAACAGCACTCTCGTGTGCTCAGCGCTATTTAACCTATGGAAACAAAAACATCCCGCCCACAATCATTCGTCGGAGTCGTCGTGAAGACGGCAATGACTGACACAGCCACTGTCCAGGTCGATCGCTACGTGAAAAACGAGAAGTACAAGAAGTACTTCGTACGCTCTAAGAAATTCCTGGTTCACAACCCAGGCAATGCGGCCCAAGTGGGCGATAAGGTGACAATAGTAGCGACTAGGCCGATTTCTAAACTCAAGAGCTTTATCATAGATGCGACAAAGACAGTATCGGGAGATAAGGGAGACGAATAACCTACCATGCTTCAACCTCAATCCATCGTAAAAGTTGCAGATAATTCCGGCGGGAAGGTCGCCCGTGTCTTCAAGGTGCTCGGGGGCAGCAAGCGCCGCTATGCAGAGATTGGTGATGCAGTGGTCGTATCGATACAGACCGCTGAGCCGCGCAAGGCCGTGAAGAAGAAAGACATCTTCAAGGCGATTGTAGTGCGCCAGACCAAGCCTTTCGGTCGCAAGGATGGGTCATATATCCGCTTTGATGAGAACGCTGTCGTGCTCGTCGAGAAGCAGGGTAAGGAGATGGGCCCGAAAGGGAACCGTGTCTTCGGTCCGGTGCCACGTGAGCTCTCCGAGCTCGGATGGCACTCTATCGTGGCTATCGCTCCAGAAGTAGTCTAATTATTTTTGTATGCACGTAAAAAAAGGAGACAAAGTTAAAGTCATATCAGGTAAGGACAAAGGTAAGACCGGCGTAATCGTGCGCGCCTTGCCGAAAGATGGCAAAGTCATAGTTGATGGTGTCGCAATTGCAAAGCGCCATGTGAAGGGTCGCGCAGGCAAGGTGGGCCACATCGCGGAGCGCCCACGCCCTATCAGCGCATCGAACGTGACACTTGTCTCAGCGGCGAAGTTTACATCTGCGCTTGACGGAAAATAATATGTCTATCACCAAACAAAAACAGCAAACAGCATATCTCGCGCTCGCGGAGAAGTTCGGCTACACCAGCCCGATGCAGGGCGCGCGCATCCAGAAAGTCATCGTCTCTAGTGGCGTCGGCAAGAAGCGCGATAAGAAACAGCTCGAGCTCATCGAGAACCGTCTCGCGAAGATTACAGGGCAGAAGCCGTCATTGCGTGCTTCGCGCCTTTCCATCGCCTCATTCAAGGTGCGCGAGGGCGACACGGTCGGTATGCAGGTGACACTTCGCGGTGCCCGCATGTTCGATTTCATCGACAAGGTAATTCACATCGCACTCCCGCGCACACGCGACTTCCGCGGTCTCAAGGCATCTGCTATCGACGACATGGGGAACATGACGATTGGCATCAAGGACAACACAATCTTCCCGGAGACGAGTGATGAAGACCTGAAGGACGTCTTCGGCCTCGCCGTCACTATTGTAACCTCAGCCAAGTCGAAGGCAGAGGCAGAAGCGTTCTTCCGCCACATCGGAATCCCGCTCGTCGTTGACTCGAGCGTAAAACGCTGATAGTCTCAAGGAACGCTCTTCGGGGCTATTATTTTTATGGCAAAGACATCACAACTCGCACGACTCGCCAAGAAGACGAAACTCGTCGCTAAATATGCAACCAAGCGTGCAGCCCTCAAGGCGGCTGGTGATTCTGCAGGTCTGCAGGCGCTCCCGAGGAACTCTGCTCCGGGCCGGTTGAAGAGCCGTTGTTCGATTACCGGTCGCTCGCGTGGGTATATGCGCGCGTTTGGTCTATCGCGCATACAGTTCCGCGAGCTCGCGCTCGAGGGAAAGATACCAGGCGTTAAGAAATCATCATGGTAACTGACCGCATCGGAGATTTCATAATTCGTTTGCAGAATGCCGCTCGCATCGGTAAGCCGATTGTGTCGATGCCGCACTCATTGCATGTTCTCGCTATTGCGAAGAAGCTCAAGGAGCTCGGTTTTGTCACTTCTGTCGAAGTTAAGGCTGTAGGGGATAGTGAAATCAAGAAGGAGATCATCGTGGCGCTCGCGTACAGCGAGAAAGGCCAGCCGAAGCTGCGCGGTGTGAAGCGCATTAGCAAGCCAGGTCGCAGACTCTATGTTCCGCATACAGCCGCGCACACTGTGAAGGGTGGCACTGGTGTCCGTCTCGTCTCGTCTTCGGTCGGGATTATCTCCGATAAAGAGGCGCGCCAGAAGCGTGTGGGTGGAGAGAATCTGTTTGAAATTTGGTAATACTATGAGCCGACTTGCAAAAAAACCGACAGCAGCAGGAAAGACCGATGTATCGGTCGCCCATGGAGTCTTGACCATCAAGGGCTCGAAGGGCACGCTGACCAAGCGTATTCACCCAGCAGTAGACATCTCTGTCGATGCTGGTGGCGTAACTATCGCGCCGAAGAATAATTCCCGACTAGCCAAGGCGCTCACAGGGACTTTCGCTTCGCATGTGAAGAACATGGTGCATGGCGTCGAGACGCCGTTCACGAAGAAGCTCATCATCGAGGGCGTCGGATACCGTATAGAAATCAAAGGGAAGGATGTCGTGCTGACTGTAGGGTTCTCGCACACAGTTCCGCTAGCTATTCCTGAAGACGTTACCGCGACAGTCGAGAAGAACACTATCAAGCTCGAGAGCATCAACAAAGAATCACTTGGGCAATTTGCAGCGAACATCCGCCGCGTGAAGCCACCGGAGCCGTACCTGGGTAAGGGTATCCACTACGAAGGCGAGGTGGTACGCCGTAAGCAGGGCAAGAAGGCCGTATAACAACTATGACTCACGCACTCACAACCAAAAAAGAACTTCGCGATCGCCGCCATGCGCGCGTACGCTCTATCATCAAGGGTACAGCAGAGCGCCCGCGCCTCGCTGTGTATCGCAGTAACCGATTCGTCGCTGCCCAGCTTATCGACGACACTATAGGGAAGACTATCGCCGCATCGCATGGCCGCGAGTTCAAGGGTCCGCAGTCTTTGCAGGCTAAGTCTGTGGGCGCAGCAATAGCAGAAAAGGCAAAAGCAGCAGGAATTAGTACTATTGTCTTCGATCGTGCCGGGTATCGCTATGGTGGCCAAGTGAAGACGCTTGCCGATTCTGCGCGCGAGGGAGGTCTCATATTTTAATATTCATGACTACAACGATGGAACAGGAGAAAACAGAGGATGTGGTCGCAGAGACTGTAGCACCAGAGGTGGTGTCGGCCCCGACGTCGGAAGTCGCTGCTGCTGTATCTGCGACGTCTCGCCCAGGCGCGCGAGGATCGCTTCGTGGCCGCTCGGCACGCCCAGGGTCGCGAACTGCCCGCCCTCCTCGTGAGCGCGGAGAGTTTGACTCAGTTACCATCGACGCTCGCCGCGTGGCTCGCGTCATGGCAGGCGGTCGACGCTTCAACTTCAGCCTTGTAGTCGTCATAGGAGATCGTAAGGGTCGAGTTGGCGTGGGTCTAGGCAAGGGCGTCGACACAGCGCTAGCTATCGACAAAGCGACGCGTGATGCCAAGAAGCATCTTTTCACGGTACTTCGCACGGCATCCGGCTCGATTCCGCATGAGGTCATGACTAAATACGCGTCTTCGACTGTCGAGATCATTCCGTCTCGCGGACGTGGTCTTGTCGCCGGCTCGGCGGTACGCACAGTGCTTGACTTGGCTGGAGTTACCGACGTGGTGACCAAGATTCACTCTCGTTCGAAGAACAAGCTCACTATCGCGCGCGCGACAGTCGCGGCTTTGAAGAAGCTTCGCACGGTATAATTTTCCTATCATGCAACTCAACTCTATTTCCCCTATCACGAAGAACAAGAAGAACCCGCCAGTCGGTCGTGGCGGCACGCGTGGCAAGACATCCGGTCGCGGAGGTAAGGGCCAGACGGCACGCGCTGGGCACAAGATCCGTCCAGAGGTGCGCGATCTAATCAAGAAGATTCCAAAACTTCGAGGGCACGGCAAGAATCGCGCGCGTACCGTCCGCACCAACCGCATTGCTACCTCAGGCGTGAATCTCGCGGCACTCGAGGCTGCATACAAGGTCGGGGAGACTGTCTCTCCAGCATCACTAGTCGCTCGCGGGCTTGTGCGCCGCGAGAAGGGTCGTGCTCCAGAGGTGAAGATCCTCGGCACAGGCACTCTAACCAAGGCGCTGGTAATCAGAGGGTGTACACTTTCTGCAGCCGCGCTTTCTGCAGTGCAGGCAGCCGGTGGCACTAGCCATGATTAATTCTTTCATCCGCAAAATCAAACTCGCCTTCGGCGATTCCGAAATCCGCACCCGCATTCTTTTCCTACTCGGGGCGCTTGTCATCTTCCGTTTTCTTTCCGTATTGCCGATTCCTGGTGTTAATACTGGCGCGCTCGCATCGTTCTTCGAAAGCAACCAGTTCTTCGGACTTTTGAATATGTTCTCTGGCGGCGGTCTCTCGCAGCTCTCGATTGTAATGCTCGGCGTTAGCCCATACATCACCGCTTCAATCGTTATGCAGCTCGCCACAATAGTATTCCCTCAAGTGAAGCAAGCATATTCTGAGAATGGTGAGGCTGGCCGTGCGCAATTCATCCAATGGAGCCGCCTCTTCACTATCCCGATAGCGATTCTTCAGGGTGTCGGCTTCTTGTTCTTGCTTCAGAGCCAGAATGTACTTGGCAATTTGAGCACCCTCATGTTCATCACTGATATAGCGATTATTACGGCGGGATCTATGCTTCTAATGTGGCTCGGTGAGCTCGTGACGGAATTCGGCATAGGCAATGGAATATCGCTCATAATTCTCGCAGGCATTCTTGCTGCTGTACCGTCGAACATTTCTCACGCTATCTTTGCCGCGTCTGCCGCAAATATCCCAGCGTATCTAGCGTTCGTTCTCATGGCAGGAGCGATGATTTATGCTGTTGTCGTAGTGTCTGATGCAGAGCGCTCGATACCAATCGCTTACGCGCGAGCGATGCGCGGAGCGGCTATGGCGAACGGCGCAGCGACATATCTCCCTATCCGCCTCTTGCAGGCCGGGGTGATTCCTATCATCTTCGCGCTTTCGCTACTTCTTGTTCCACAAATGGCGCTCTCGATGCTTTCTGCTATTCATGTCTCATTTGCGGCAGGCGCGTCGACCTGGTACACAGCCTTCCTATCCAATCCTTGGCAGTACGGCTCGATCTACTTCGTGCTCGTGGTGCTCTTCACCTATTTCTATACTGCAGTGACATTCGAGCCGCACCGCGTTGCTGAGAATCTCCAGAAGACCGGAGCATTCGTGCCTGGTGTACGCCCTGGTCGCGAGACAGAAGAGTATATCGGCAATGTTGTGAATCGCATCACGCTACCCGGAGCTTGTTTCCTAGGATTGCTTGCGGTCTCGCCATCTATCATTCAGGGCCTCACAGGCGTTACAACGCTCGTGCTAGGCGGTACAGCACTTCTCATAGCCGTGCAGGTCATCCTCGACCTAACACAGAAAATCGATGCTCAGATCTCGCTTCGCGAGTATTAAAAACTTGCGAAACCGCCGCCCGAAGGGCGGCGGTTTTGCTTTTAAAACGCTTTGCCATTAAAGTGGAATCATATGGAAAAACCAATTATATTCTTCATCGGGAAACCAGGTAGCGGGAAGGGCACGCAGGCCAAGCTCTTGGCAGACATAACCGGCTGGAAAACATTTACGACAGGAGGGCAGTTCCGAGCTTTATCTGCTGAGGATACGGCAGTGGGACGAAAGGTAAAAGAGGTTAATGATGCGGGCCTTCTGCAACCATACTGGCTTGCCTCATACCTATACCTAAAGACGCTTCTTTCTGTAGGTATTGATGAGGGTATTATTTTCGACGGCGTCGGCCGTAAGCTGCCTGAGGCAGAGATTGTCACTGAATCGCTCAAATGGCTAGGGCGATCGAACTATATATTCTATCTGCACGTTCTCGACGACGAGGTCCATAAGCGCATCGATCTGAGGAGGGAGAAGGAGTCGCGCCAGGATGATAACGCAGTCGACAAGCGGCTTGAGGAGTATCATGCGAGCACTGAAATGGCGATAGATCTCTATCGTAAGACCGGCATGCTTACTGAGATTGATGGCCAGCGCCCCCCCGAGGTTATCGCTGAGGAGATAAAACGCATTCTCAAACTCTAATGATCATAACGACCGACACCGAGCGCGAGCATCTGATTGAAGGCGGGAAGCGTCTCGGCGCAATACTTGCTGCTCTGCGTGCGAAAGTCGCGCCTGGTGTGACGTCTGAAGAGCTCGATGATCTGGCTGAGCAGATGATCCGTGATGGTGGAGATGAGCCATGCTTCCTGGGCTACACGCCTGAGGGGGCGGCGCGGCCGTACCCGGCCGCGCTCTGCGTATCCATAAACGACGAAGTCGTGCATGGCATCCCGAATGAGTCGGTGAAGGTTTTGAAAGAGGGCGACATTGTAGGTCTCGACCTCGGTCTCATACACGAGGGAATCATAGTAGATGCTGCAATAACAGTGCCAGTAGGCAAAGTGAGCGAGGAATCTAAGAAGCTTATGTGGGCGACTGAAGAGGCGCTTGCTGCTGGTATAGCGGCGTCAAAAGTCGGCGGGCATTTGGGCGACATCAGTCACGCTATACAAAAAGAAATAGAGGACGCAGGATTCACTGTAGTTAAAGAGCTAGGCGGTCATGGCGTTGGCGACCTTGTGCACGAGGAACCATTCATACCGAACTTCGGTCGTCGCGGGGAAGGGGAATTGCTTGAGGAGGGTATGGTGCTCGCGCTTGAGCCTATCTCGAGCACTGGGAAGGCAGCCGTAATTATCGCTCCAGATGGATATACCTATCGCACCAAAGACGGCTCGCGTTCGGCGCACTTCGAGCACACCATCTTGCTCGAAAAGGGTGGGGCGCGTATTGTAACTGCATAACAGCCCCTGCAGGGGATTTATTTTTAAAACTATGGCAAACAAGAATCCAAAAGAAGAGAGGACGTATGTGATGCTCAAGCCAGATGGCGTACAGAAGGGTCTCATTGGAGAGGTTATAAAACGATTCGAGCAGCGTGATTTGAAGATCGTGGCTCTTGAGATGTTCCAGCCTACGCGTGAGGAGATTGATAATCATTATCCGAAAGATGATGCGTGGATTACTAGACTAGGCGGGAAGACGGCCTCGACGTATGAGAAGTATGGATTCGACATGATGGAAGATTTCGGAACTGATGATCCTGCGAAAATAGGCCCAGAGATTCGCAAGTGGCTTGTTGATTACATGCTTTCGGCGCCGCTCGTTAAAATGGTGGTGCAAGGGACGCATGCGGTAGATATGGTGCGCAAGATCTGCGGAGTGACGCTGCCATATCTGGCTGATATGGGCACCATTCGTGGCGATTTCTCAGTAGATTCTCCAGCGCTCGCGAATGCCGAGAAGCGCGCAGTAGCGAACATTCTTCACGCATCTGAGACCCCAGAGGAGGCAGAGCATGAAATTAAGCACTGGTTCGGGGCGAAAGAATTGCACAGTTATAAACGTCATTGCGATTAGCTTCTTGATACCGGGTGTATACCCAAGCACTAACTGCACGGTCGGTGTGTAGTTGTGGTTAGTTTGTATCCACATGTAGTGCTGGCGTCCAGTTAGTGCTCGGGTATAATTGTGAGTGGAGCTGTTCTTGAAACTGCAACTTGCTTCTAGCAAGGGAAATAGGCATTAAGGCATTCTTGGTGAATTCCGTAAGGAAATCCGACAGAAGCCGTTACCTTTCCCACCTGGCACGAAAAAGTTGCCAGAGAGGACAGTTCCGCAAAAAACCTCACCCTTCGGGATGAGGTTTTTTGCGTACTCTGGCAGGGCGCCGACAAACCCGAAAATGGAGCGCGTTCCGGGCCACTAAGGCCAAGTCTTTACTCTCCATTTTCGGGTTTGTCGGCGCCCTGCGTGTGTTACATTTTGTGTATGAAACTTTCATTTTATGGCGGAGCCGGAAAAGTTACGGGCTCTAATTTCTTGGTTGAGGGTACACGCGGGAAGTTGCTCGTCGATTGTGGTATCGAGCAGGGCGCTGATCTCGTCGAGGAACACATCTACGGCCCGTTCTCGTATGACGTCACTACCATCGACGCACTCGTCGTCACGCATGCGCACCTCGATCATGTCGGGCGCATACCGAAGCTCGTGCGCGATGGCTTCCGAGGGAAGATATACATGACTCCGCCTACGAGAGACTTGGCTATACTTATCATGCTCGATTCTGCGCATATCCTCGCCGAAGAGGCTACGCGCCTAGGGCGCATGCCAATATATGACAGTAACGATGTCGAGACGGCGTCTTCGCTTATCGAGACACTCGACTACCATGTGGAGAAAGAAGTCGCACCAGGGCTCTCTGTCTATCTGCGCAACACAGGGCACATAATGGGCTCGGCGAGCGCGCGGATTCATGATGAAGATGGAACTACTCTCGCACTCACGGGCGACATAGGCAACTCACCATCGCCACTTTTGCCA
Organism: Minisyncoccota bacterium; assembly: GCA_041664865.1. Lineage (GTDB taxonomy): Bacteria > Patescibacteriota > Minisyncoccia > Phycocordibacterales > Phycocordibacteraceae > C7867-001. Next base: position 21,417 of record JBAYJU010000001.1, on the reverse strand, counting down.
GACTGGGAGCAAGTGACAGATGCCGATGCACTTCTTATTGAGAGCGTGTATGGCGACCGCTTGCATCCGAGTCAGCAGACTCGTGTCGAGCTACTTCGAGACACTCTCGCTAAAGCCATAGAGCGCGGTGGCGCGATCCTAATCCCTGCATTCTCTATGGAGCGCACCCAGCTCATGCTCTATGAGCTATCGAACTTCTTCGCAGATGGATCTCTGCCGAAGATTCCAGTGTTTCTCGATTCGCCGCTCGCGATACATGTGACAGAGGTATACGAGAAGTGGGGGCCGACATATTTCAAGCCTGAGGTCGAGGACGAAATGAAACGAGAAGGGAGCATCTTCGAATTTCCGTTCCTGACTAAGACGCTCGCGCGTGAAGACTCGATGTCTATAGAGAAAGAGCCGAGCCCGAAGATCATCATCGCTGGTGCTGGGATGAGTCACGGAGGGCGCATAGGCCACTGGGAGGCGCGATATCTGCCCGACCCGACCTCTACACTCCTTATCGTCGGATATCAGGCCCCTGGTACTCCTGGGCGGCGCATGGTGGATGGTGCGAAGAGTGTACGGATAAATGGCGCTGAAGTGCGCATCAATGCGAAAGTGGAGAATCTCGAGGGGTGGTCAGCACATGCTGATCGCGACGGACTATTGAAATTCGCAGAGGCGGCTCTCGCAGAGAAGCGCCCGAAAGCTATCTTCGTCGCGCTCGGAGAGCCATCTACAGAGCGATTCCTAGCACAGCGCATCCACGACTACCTTGGCGCTCGCACCATTGTCCCTGAGTTCGGTCAGACATGGGAGATCACGAAGGAGGGTGTGAAGAGGGTGGGGGAGTAGCAGAACCAAAAACACGCGCCGGCGGAGCCGGCGCGTGTTTTGTTTTTGAGTTTGCTTGTTAGGCTACCTGCTTCGCGATGCGAGAGAAGACCTCCGGGCGCTCGCTGGCGAACTCGGCGAGGACTTTGCGGTCGAGACCGAAGCCGAGCTTCTTGATCTTGTCGATGAACGAGCTGTATGACTTGTGGCCGTTCTCACGTACAGCGGCATTGAGGCGGACAATCCAGAGCTGGCGGAATGCGGTCTTTTTGTCCTTGCGGTGCGCGAATGCATAGCGACCGGCTCGCATGAGCGACTCATGAGCGGATTTAATCTTCTTGGAACTGGTGCCACGATAGCCCTTCGCTCTCTCGAGTATATTTCTCTTGCGCTTCAGCGCCGCCATTCCTCCTTTGATTCTTGCCATACGAAAATGATTATTAGAGTAATTAGGTTCCCGGGAGGAAGCGACGGATCACCTTCGCAGTGAGCGAGAGCTCGACTGCGCGGCGCTTACCGCTGCGCTTGCTACCGCTTTGCTTCGCATTGAAATGATTCTGACCCGCCTTGCGCGCCATAAGCTTGCCCGAGCGGGTTACGCGAATTCTCTTTGTATATGATTTATTGGTTTTCATTTTTTGTAGTTGCTTGCACTGAGTTCACTTGTGGTGAGCTTGTTGAATCCATCGAAGGATTCTCTTTCTCGCGTTTTGCTTGGGCTACCAGATCGCGCTCGATGACTCCGGCAAAGCCTTTTGGGCTCCTAGCGACAGGCTCGGCTACCTTATATGCATACGGGATACGAGTGAGAAACTTCTCAAGGCGAGTCTTGAGGAACTCCTCGCTCATACCCTTATAGCGACCCTTTAGGAAGAGCTCTGCGCGCACACGGTGGCCCTCAGAGAGCCACTCGGCCGCCTTCTTAGCCTTGAGCGCCATATCGTTATCGCCGGTGCCCACTTTGATCTGGACTTCCTTTGTTTCCGATATCTTGACCTTGGCTTTGGCTACCTTCTCCTTCTTGCTTCGCTCGTATTCGAATTTACCATAATCCATGATCTTCGCAACGGGCGGGAGCGCAGAGGGCGAAATCTCGATTAGATCGAGCCCGGCCTGCTTGGCGGCCACTAGAGCGTCAGCGAGCGAGAGAACTCCCAGGTTTTCTCCCTTTGCACCAACAACGCGCAACTCTTGTGCGCGTATTTCGTTATTGATGCGAAGTCGGTCGGTAGCCACTGGAAGTACCTAGAATATAGCACAAAAAGGCCAAGATGCGCAAGTAAAAAGAATCACGCCGACCCGGAGGGTCGGCGTGGGTGCGGCGAAGTGTCGCGGTTACTCAGGAAGGAAGCAGGCGTCAGGATTTGCCTCTATCCACTCGACTTTTGCATCATGGGCAAGGGCGATTGCGATATCGGAGGTTATGCCAGCAATCATTCGGTCAATCCAGGGCTTGTCACCAGAACAGCCGACGGCAATTCCTTCGCGCAGAATGCCACCCCAGAAAGGGGTATCACCCGGGAACAGCAGATGCGCTGATGAGTCGGTCCCGCCATTGTTTCGCTCTTGCCAGAGCTGCAAAGTCTTACAGCGGGCAATTTGACGGAAGTCATAGCGCCACTTCCCACGGTCACCATAGCTGTACTCGGCGAGTGTGTGTGGGTATAACGGCAGGTTCGGATAACACGCCATAGCCTTCGCCTCCAGAGCAGATACCAGCATAACGATGTGGAACTGAGGCTCGTTCGGGTGCCTCAAATGTCGCTTGAAATCCTCGGAAAGCGCTGAAGTAAGCGCCATACGCATAGCCTCTTCGGCAATCTCCTTGGTAAGAAAAAACGGTAACAACAACTTGTGTTTACATGGTACATCTTGATGGGTTCCAGTCATTGGCGGGCCTCCTTTGTCTTAAGTTGAATGTGTGTGGAACAGGTCTGAAAATTAAAATAGCACGAAGTGATAGTTGCGTCAATTTTGGTCGAGTTGGGATGGGTCGGAGAGGACGATTTCGGCTTTGTTTTGGTAGGAGGATATTTTGCCGGTTAGAGTGACGGTCTTTCCGGAATACTTGGATAGGTCGCCGAATTTCTTTGCATCATCGGAGAATATGACTCCAGAGAACGGGCAGGACTTGTAGCTCTTGCAGAAGTCGAGGAAGACGGTGCCACTCTTGCTCGTATATGCCTCGACGAGTGTTCCACGCACGCTCGCAGTCTGACCTACGTGTGAACTGGCTTCTGTATAGTCGATGGTGCCGATAGAAACATACGCGGCCGCGTTAGCGGCCGCGGTATTGCCTTTGTAGGCATCCAGTAATTTCTTCAATATGTTTTCGTACGTCTGCCGCAGTGTAGGGTCGGTGCCTATCTCGATAATCTCGTCATTGATGGTCGTAGCCGAGCTGGTCCAGTTATAACTGCCGATTGCATATGCCGAGTCGGTGACGAGCGCCTTGATGTGCATGATGCCGTTGCCTGTGGCGTGCTTCTCGACGAGAATAGGAATTCCTGCAGAGAGGAGCTTATCGGTTATTGGTGCACCATAACTATTGCTACTTTGCCCAGAATCCATCACTCCTCGCACGTCTATACCACGCTTCTTTGCCGCGACTAGCGCGTCGGCTATGCTCGGTAGAGTGAACGTGTAAATCGCAAAATAAATATGGCTCTTCGCGCCGTCGATGAGCGCGATGATCTCTTTGTCGTTTTGCTTCTGGTCGAGACTGTACACGGCGCGTATCGAGCCAGCTGGTGGGGCAGTGACTGTCTGCGCAGGGATGCTCATTGGCGCGGATTGCGCACCACTCCCGCCAGCTATGTATCCGATTCCGCCAGCAGCGAGTACAAGAATCAGTGCTACTCCTGCGCGAATAAGTTTTGCTTTCATGCGTCAAGTATACCAGGACACTTTGTACGAAACGTTTCTAGGAGATATTTTTTGAATACATCTCGTCCTTTTTGGCGCGGTAGGTGAGCACATTGTGCCGACCGATGAAGAAAAGCGCGAGTAGGAATACTCCTGCGATGACCCAACGCACTGGGCCGAGCCATGCCACAGTTGCTCCACCGAACCAGAAAGCCACGCTGAAAAGTAATGTAATCCAGATGAGCGTAGCTACAATTACTGTGCAAATGAATGTGATAAACCGAGAACGGAAGAAGCCGCTTGCGGTGTAGGTCGCCACTCGTGTGCCGGGTATGAATCGCGCGGAAAATACAGTGAGTATGAAACGCGTCTCGAGCCATGCACGGATAGGCGCAACGAGGTCGTGATCGACATATCGTCCGAATCGGCGGTGTGTGCTAGCCAGAAGGCCAATCAGATAGAAGCTAATGTCTCCTGCGATAACGCCGGCGTAGAGTGAGCCAATCGCAATAGGGATAGGGATTACACCGTCGGCAGCGAGAAGACCGACTATTACTGTCGTCACGTCTTCCAGAAATATGGCTCCGAAAAATATGGCAAGTGACACGGACAGTGCGCTCCCGATAGAGCTGTCGATGAGGTGATACACAAAAGGAAATACATGCATAGAATCATCTCAGTCTAGCAGATTTGTGTGGCAGGAATATAACAAAGCTTTTGTTGCACCGAGGTGGCAAGACGGGTATTCTGGATGATATGAAACGTGTTGTGGTGGTGCTCATCTTGGTGCTTGCTTTTTGCGGGCTTGCAGATTCAGCATATCTGGCTCAACACGAGGCAAATGGTGTACCGCTAATCTGTACCGTTCAGAATCTGGACGGTTGTAATGTGGTCGCCAACAGTCCGTATGCATATCTATTCGGCATATCGCTTGCAGAATATGGCGTATTTTTCTATGGGATATTATTCGTACTCTCGGCTCTCGAGCTCGCTCTCTTCGATCGGCTATTGCGACGTGCCATTCAATTGATGGCGATTCTGGGCATTCTTGCTTCGCTGTATTTCATAACTATCCAGGTATATTTCATAGGAGCATTTTGTACGTATTGCGCCGTTTCGGCTGGTATTACTCTACTGGTCCTCATTCTTGCAAGTTTTATCGAGCCGCTTCGCAAGACATGCCAGCACCCAGATGAGACTCCTACGCAGCATCTATCGATGCCTCCTGCGGGGTAATTCTGTATGTCGCGCGCATTGCTCATCACGCTCGTCGCCTTTCTCCTACCGGTGAGCGTGTCGGCGGCTCACTCGGCGGTAGTTGGGCCAGCGACTTTTAAGGCGGCACAATCGCTCATTGCTGCCAGTTCATCTCCTGGGAATTCATACGCGGTTGGCGCATCTGTTGTATTGACTGCGCCTGTGGCAGGCGATTTCTCAGCTCTTGGCGGCTCCGTCATAACCGCTGCGCCTGTGGCAGGTGATAATCTCATACTTGCCGGATCGATATATTCACGAGCAAGCGTTGAGGGGGATTTCCGTTGTATCGGAGGTAACATTGATATCAGCAAACCTGTCGCGGGAGACTTGGTCGCAATCGGGCTCTCAGTACATGACTCTGGCGACACAAAAGGGAGTGTGTTCATCATCGCGATGAACACGAAGCTCGACGCAGGCGCATCGGGACCGGTCACTATCTATGGTAACAATGTATCGCTAGCCGGTGATTTCGCTGGAGACGTAACAGTAGTTGCTGGTGGGCGCGTGACGCTTGCTCCTGGGACGACGATTCACGGGAATCTTTCCTATGAAGCGCCAGACTTGGCGACGATTCCAGATTCTGCGACGATAGCCGGAGGAGTTACATATACGAACGCTTCATATCTGCCAGATATAGGCACATCGCGCCTGCTCGCGTTCATGAGTATCGGGTTCTTCATCATTGCGCGAATCGTAGGCGCCATCATCCTCGCTGGTTTGCTTGCCGGATTGTTTCCGAAGTTTGCAGAAACTCTTGTCGAGAATGTATCTAGGAATCGTTTGCGTGACATATTGCTCACATCTCTGCTCGGTTTCGCAATATTTGTGGCCACACCGATTGTGATTGTGCTACTCATGCTCACTTTTGTAGGCATCGGGCTCGCCCTATTGGTGCTCATATTGTATGCGCTACTGGCCCTTCTGGCTGTCATGTATGCGGGAATATTGGCTGGCGGCATAGCTATGCGGACATTCATGAAGCGAAGGCAAGTGTTGTGGCATGATGGCGTGGCCGGCATGGCGATACTTGCGCTCGTATCGCTCGTGCCATTTGTAGGGCTGCCAGTGGTGCTACTCCTCGCGCTTTTTGCGGCCGGGACGCTTCTGCAGACGTTTTTCCGTTTCGCTTTTCCATATGACGAAGGCCATGAGTGATGAACGAGGGCGGCGGGCGAAGGAGATCGTAGCGTATCTGAAGAAGGCGTATCCGGAGCCGAAGAGCGAGCTAGCATACAAGACACCCTTTCAATTTGTCGTCGCCGTCATTCTGTCGGCACAGTGCACCGACAGAGCTGTGAACAAACTGACAGAGACGATTTTTGAGAAATACAAGACACCCAAAGATTTTGCAGAGGCGAATCTGGCGACATTTACGAAAGAGATTTCTTCAATTCCATTTTTTCGTAACAAAGCGAAGAACATAATAGCTGCGGCGCAAGAGATACAAAAGTTGCACGGCGGAGCCGTGCCACGCACAGAAGCAGAGCTTGTCACGCTCCCGGGTATCGGCTATAAGACCGCGCATGTCGTGCTCGGGGAGCTTTTCAATGTGTGGGAGGGAATAGCGACAGACACGCATGTGAAGCGCTTCGCGCTTCGCTTCGACCTGACAGACAACACAGACCCGACCAAGATCTCAAAAGATCTAGAGGATCTCATCCAGAAGAAAGATTGGAAATATGTGAACAACGGTCTGGTGCTCTATGGCCGCTATGTCTGCCCAGCTCGCAAACACGATTGCTCCGATCATCCGCTCACCAAGCTCTGGCCGCCTGCCGCGCTCCACTGGCCGAAGGCGAAGTAAGGCTACACAGCAGATTGTATATACGCCGTTGTTTGGGACAAGGTTTAACCTTTTTTGGGTGCACGCTACTTTAGCGGAAATCCCTTATGAAGAGCGTAGAGACGACGCCTGTGACGAGGACGAAGCCGCCGGTTACCACGAAGAAGAGCTGATAATTGCCAAATATAAGAATCGCGCTTCCGATGAGCGGCGCTAGTGCATCAGTGAGCGGCCAGACGCCGCGGAAGACACTCACCGAGACGATGTCCTTCTCAGAAACGCGTCGGAAGAAATGCCCCTCGGTCATGCTCTCTACGAGTGCAGCGCCAACGCGCGTGGCGACGAGTACGGAGAGAATTATGAACGGTGTAGAGGTTGCAGTGAGCAAGCTCACAGCGGCAAGTGCACTGCCGGCGATTATGAACCCAGCTAGCATCATTTCTTTATCTCCCAGGATTCGGTCAGCGACCCAGCCGGCAGGATATTCAATGATCACATACGGCAGGAGCATTACAGAGAACATCCAGCCGAGTGTCGACCATGGAATACCGAGCACTGAGTGCAAATATACTGGTATGTATAGCGGCGCCCATATGTAAAATAGGTACAGAATAAAGTGCCCGATTGTTACGGCTGCCAAGTCGCGGTCGTGCGCGATGTGCCTGATTGTGTCTCGTATCGGAAAACGTTCTGGTGTCTCTCCTTGTGGTAGGCGTCGCATTGCGAAGAGGACTACGAGCGGCATAAGGACTGCTGCCGCAGACATGAATATTATTGTGTAGTTTTCGCCGCTTGCCATCAAGGCTCCTATTAGTAGGGGCGCGACAAGCACCCCCACGTTTCCACCAGTGAGGAAGAAAGTGCGCACACGCCCGGTAGTGCCCTCATTGCTGACTGTCGCTTCAAGTAATAGGTCTAGTTGGTAGTAGACGACAGGCTGGAGAGCCAATACTAAAATGACTAGAATTGCGCTTGCTATTGTGCCTGGCGATGCGGCCACAGCGAAAAGCATGACCATTTCTATGAAAGTAACAAAGAGTGCGAGTTGTTGTGGGCCATATCGCATTACTAGAGGCGGTAGGAACAAGAACGCTACGACTGCGACTACTCCGCCGGCTGCGATAGCGAAGCCGATGTTTACGCCAGAGATAAATGTTGATAGATAGGAGAGCAGTGTGTAGCTAACAAGTGTCGATGAGATGGCGACGAAGAAGTTGGCGATAGTGAGACTATTCCGCGCGTACATTTTATATGAGAATAACACATGCAGAATACAGTGGGGCGCCGAAGGCGCCGCGGGGGATGTGGGGTTTCGTAAATCCCACATCTCTGTACAGGCTACGCAAAGCGTGGTATCTTAAAATCAGAAATTAAACGATTGGCGCGAGCCGATTTTGGTCTTTCAAACAGAATATTGGGAGGAAAAGAGATGAAGAAAATCATGGTGTTGTTGGGGGCGTTTGCCGCCCTTATGATTTCGTGGGTGGCGTTTGCCGAAACTGTAATCGTTGAGGAATTGGGGACTGGCGAGCTGATGATCGTGTATCCGCGGTCGCCAAACACCATACGTATCGAACAAGTGTTCGATACGGGCGTGCTCGATTACGGCGACAAATGGAAGGAGGCGTACAACAATCCTGACACAGTGGTGCCGATAAAGACACACAGTACGCACGGTGAACGGGTCGGGATGCTTCATGTCAGAACAGAGGACATTGTTGACATTGGTGTCATTAAAGATGCTGCAGGCATACATCTGGTGCGCGACCTAAATCTAGGACCACAGATTGGTTTTAATCCGTTTTTTCTGTTGTGGTTGGTAGCGTTTCTGGCGGAAGAGTTGTTCCTGGTTCTGGTGTTCAATTTAGCTCAGAAGGAGAAAGTGCATGATTGGGTATGTCTAGTAGGTTTCATACTTTTACTTATTGCTTTTGTTTGCCCGATATTCACATGGACTTATACCACTTTGGTTTTCTCTCCCTTCAGTGTCATGGCTGCTACTGCCGGTGTTGTTGCTGGAATTTCTATTCCTTTATGTCTTAGCGCTGAGGTAAACGCGGTAGGAAAAGAGAAGAAAGAGAAACTAAACTGCATCGGGAAGTGTATCTATTTCGGTTGCATGGTGGTCAGTCTGCTGGCATTTCTTGCAAGCTGAACAATGTTCTTGCGCTCGCTCTTTACGAAAAGACCCCGCAACCTTTAGGTTGCTGGGTCTTTCTGCTTTCACTCTGCTATGTGGGGTTTACGAAACCCCACAATCGGCTAAAGACCGATGAGGACAGGAATCACCATCGGGGCTTTGTTGGTGCGGGCGAAGAGGAACCCCGCCATGACGTCGGTGAGGTTGTTTTTCACATAGTCGAGGTCGATAGGGTTCATGTTGTGCGTCGAGTCTTCAATCGTCTTCTTGATCAGAAGTCGCGCCTCATTCAAGAGGTCCTGTGACTCTCGTAGGTACACGAATCCGCGACTGATGATATCTGGCGACTTGCGGAGTTTGCCGGTCTTCAGGTTCACGCTCGCGATGATTACGAACATGCCGTCCTTGGCTAGCGACTGGCGATCGCGTATCACGACCTCTTGTATGTCGCCAATAGTGAATCCGTCGACGACCATAGGAGCGGAAGGCACTCGTTGCTTGTGCACATTCAGCTTGTCGCCATTCTCGATGTCGATGACGAAGCCGTTGTCCGCGATAATTATATTCTCGCGCGGGAAGCCAGACTGCTCGATAGCCTTTGCGTGGCAGGTAGTCATAGATCGGTAGCCGTAGCCTGGCATGAAGAATGTCGGATGCACCATTTTGTTTATCCAGGCGAGCTCGCCCGAGTTCCCGTGGCCAGTCGAGTGCACGTCTGATGAGCGATAGTGTATGAGCGTCACGTTGTGTCGGTAGAGATTGTCTTTCAACTTCTGCACGGAGATTTCGTTTCCAGGGATGACAGACGATGAGAGCACGATAGTGTCGCGATCGTTTAGCGTGATGTATTTGTTCTGTTCGGTCGAGATGCGCATGAGCGCTGCGAATTCCTCCCCCTGCGCGCCGGTCGATAGTATGACTATCTTGTCTGGCGAATAATTGCCGATGTCTTGCGACTGGATGAACGTCTCCTTCTTCACCTTGAGGAGACCTGTCTTCTCGGCAATCTCAAGATTGGTCTTGATAGATCGCCCCTCTAGGATAATCTTTTTTCCGTGCTTCTCAGCGGATTCCATAATGTGAATCATGCGCTCGAACTGTGACGCGAATGTGCCGATGATTAGGCGTCCAGAGACAGTCTTGATTATATCTTCGAGTGTCTGGATTACGCGCGCTTCAGGGATAGAGAACCCGTCTCGTTCGGCATTGGTCGAGTCGGCGACCATGAATATATTCTTGTCTTTGCCGAGATCTCCCCAGGTCTTCTGTTCGCGCTCAGACGGTATTCCGTCTTCGTGGTCGAGTTTCAAGTCTCCAGAGACGATGACGTTCCCTTGTGGTGTTTCCACAGATGCGCCCATCGAGTCTGGGATCGAGTGTGTTACAGGGAAGAACTTAACACGCGTCGAGCCGATCGTGACAGACTGCCCGGCTTCTACGATGACCATTTCAGATTTGGGAACGTCTGGATATTCTTCCTGGCGGCGCTGGATCATGATCGACGTGAGGTTCTGTGTGTAGATAGGTGGTGTGCCGAAGCGGGGAAGTAGGAATGGAATCCCGCCGATGTGGTCGAGGTGCCCGTGTGTGATGATGACTCCCTTAACTCGCGAAGCGTTCTTCTCTAGATATTTCGTGTTCGGGAGTATGTAGTCGACTCCTGGTGCGGAATCTTCAGAGACGAATTGGAATCCAGCGTCGAACACGATGATGTCGCCAGTTGCGCCTATCTCGACTGCTGTCATGTTGCGGCCGACTTCCTCGACACCACCTAGTGGGATGATGCGCACGGTAGTAGGCCCTGCTGGTTCAGGGAAGTAGTCCACAGAGGCACGAACTCGTGTAGGTGTGGGGCGGCGGAGTATCCGCTGGATGCGTCGTGTCGCGCTGCCTGGGCGTGCTGCTCCCTGCCTGCTTCCGGCAGGCGAGCGAGAGGGGCGTGGGCCGCTCCGATCGAATGGGCGAGGAGGGCGTGCGCCACTTCTCGGCGCCGCTTGTCGCGGGCTGGTGTCTGGCTCTGTAGGATGGATCGGCGCTGGAGCCGGTGCTGGTGATGGTTGCATAATTGTTGATTAATTGTTCGGGTAATTTAATAAATCGAAACTGAAACCCGTACGAAAATAGAAACTACTTTTTTGGAGCGAAGAATGGCCAGACGGAATCGGTATAACGATACCACTCTGTCACAGTTGCGAAGCGATCTGCTGGAGTGATGATCTGCGGGAGCGAGACGCCGCGTACCTCACTGGGCATGGAGTAGATGAAATTCGGTGCGTAGAGGAATGCTGCTGGATAGTCTCTAGCGACGGTGTCTTCAATCTTCTGTAGGTCTGCCAGGCGAGCCTCATCGTCTGTAGTGCCTCGCGCGCGCTCAAGTAGGGTGTCGACGGTCTTGTTCGCATAGAGCGCGATGTTGAGGCCGGGGTCATTCTGCTCTTGCGAGTCCCAGAAGGCGTATAGATCTTGGTCGCGCCCGATTACCATGCCGTATAGTAGAGCTTCATACTTGCGAGGACGGATTACGTTCTGAGATAGGTCACCCGGCTCGTATAGCTCTACGGTGACTGAGATGCCTAGCTTTTCCCAGCTTGCTTTCACAGCGCCAGCGACGTTCTTCAGTTCAGGGACATTTGAGGTGCGGATGGTGACTTTATCAAGTGTCTGTGGCACTTTCGCATTTTTCCATGCGCGCGCATCCCCGTCGTATGTCCACCCTGCCGCCCTGAGTATCGCCGCTGAAGCAGACGGGATATTCGGTTGTGGCACTGGAGCCTGTATCACCCCTCCGCCTGGCGGAACTGGCCCCATGATTGGTGTTGCATTGCCGCTAAGCATCGAAGAGATGATATCTTGCCGGTCAATCGCGAGCGAGAGAGCCTTGCGGACTTCGGTACGAGCGTAGACCGGGTTCTCACTTTGGTTGAAGAATACGCCGAACACTCGAGCATATGGTGCCGTCATGGCGCCTGGCGTAGTCACTCCGTAGGCACTTTCAATCGCGCCACTAGTCAGCGCACGTGCGAGATCTTCGGTATTAGAGTAGAAGTTGAATCGGATGCTGTCGAGATAGGGCTTGCCAGAAATGTAATACGGATTCCCAATGAGAGACACACTCTGTATGAGTCCTGATGCATTGCGCGAGACGCTCGCTACCTTGAATGGTCCGGTGCCGACTGGGCTTGTCTCAAGCGAAGAGAATGGAAACTCCGCATCTGAGATGCCCTGCCATAGTCTCGACGGGAGAATACCCATGGTCGTGAGACCTAAGAACGGTGCGTATGGTTTTGAGAGTGTGAATTGCACGGTCTGTGAATCAACGGCGACCACATTCACTCCAGACCAGTCCGCGTATTCGGGGCTCTTCAGTGCTGGGTCTTGAGCTTTCTTTACTGTAAACACGACATCATCTGCAGTAACTGGCGTTCCGTCTGAGAATTTCATGCCTTTGCGCAGAGCGAATGTGTACGTCTTGCCGTCGGCGCTTATGGTGTAGTTCTCCGCAAGTTCAGGGACTAGTGTACCGGAACCAGAGAGTCTCATGAGGCCGCTGTGTGTAAGTGTCGCAAGGTCTCGGTCTGCATCGCTAATCGCGAGGAGCGGATTGATGAATTGCGGACTACCTACAGTGCCCTCGACCAGAGAGCCACCGTATGTCGGTATCTTTTCAAGGAGCGACTGCTCAAGTGCGAACAGGCTAGTGATGGAGACAATGCCTACGATTCCAGCTAGAGCATAGAATATTACGCGATCACCGAGCGAAAGCCCGCGAACGTAAACGCGCAGACGGTCGAATGCCGGTATAGTACGAGTGCGTGCAAGCTGTTCTCTCCATGGAGAACGAGTCTCGTCGGTCATGATCCTGCCAGAAGGAAGTTCGCTATCGCCGCGAGTACGAGGAGCACCGCTGTGAGTATTGTCGCATTGAATAGAAATTTCTCGGCGCCACGGCGCTTGTAAAATGTTGATGCGAAATTATCGCCTCCGAAGGCCCCTCCTAGGTTTGCGCCGCGCTGCTGGAGCACGATGCCGACTATGAGGAGTATTGAGAGGATTATTTCCGCGTACGGTAGTGCCGATACGAGTGCCTCCATCTGTACATGTAAAGATAGCATACCCACACCCGCGCGCAAGTTGCGTATAGGTGTGCGTTTCTCTATACTCCCCCTACAGGTGCGCGGGCGTTTATTCATTTATATATAGAACAATATGGCAAAAGGTATTTCACTCACGCCGCTTGGCGACAGGATTGTTGTAAAACCTGCAGATAAAGAAGGCGAGAAAAAGCTCGCTTCGGGCATCATAATCCCAGAGACGGTCAATAAGGAGAAACCAGCGAAAGGCACAGTGGTCGCGGTGGGCCCTGGCAAGTATGAAGACGGCAATAGGATTCCTATGCAGGTGAAGGTCGGCGACACGGTGATCTTCAGCTCCTATGGCTATGACGAAGTGAAAATAGAAGGGCAGGAGTATTACATCCTAGCGGAGTCAAATGTGCTCGGTGTCGTGAATTAACTGTAATTATAATAACTATGGCTAAACAAATTCTTTTTTCTGAGGACGCGCGCAAGGCGATAGCGAAGGGTATAGCTCAGGCGGCCCGTGCGGTGAAAATTACTCTCGGCCCGAAAGGGCGCAATGTAGTCATCGAGAAGTCATATGGCGGCCCGCGCATCACAAACGACGGAGTCTCTATAGCGAAGGAGATTTCATTCAAGGACAGGTTCGAGAACATGGGCGCAGAAATAGTGAAAGAGGTTGCGAACAAGACTAACGATACTGCTGGCGACGGAACCACCACGTCGGTGGTTCTCCTCGAAGCGCTCGTCGAGAGCGGGCTCTCGAGCATGCTGAAGGGTGCGAACGCGATGGCTATACGTAAGGGTATGGAGAAGGCGCGCGACGCGGCACTCGCAGAGCTCAGGAAGATGGCGAAGCCGGTATCTGGCAAGGCAGAGGTGAAACAGGTTGCGACTATTTCGGCAGAGTCCGAGGCGCTCGGTTCTATCATCGCAGAAGCAGTCGAGAAGGTGGGCGCGTCTGGAGTGGTGACTGTCGAAGAGAGTCAGGGTATGGAACTGTCTTATGACGTTGTCGAAGGGCTCCAGATCGACAAAGGCTACGTGTCTGCTTATATGGTGACGAACGCGGAGCGCATGGAGGCAGAGATGAAGGATGCGCCTATCTTAATCACCGACAAGAAAATTGGCAGCGTACAGGAGATTCTCCCGCTTCTCGAGAAGATCGCACAATCGGGCAGGAAAGATCTGGTCATCATTGCGGACGATGTAGAAGGAGAAGCACTTTCCACTTTCATCGTGAACAAATTGCGCGGCACTTTCAACGTGCTTGCGGTGAAGGCGCCTGGCTATGGCGATCGTAAGAAGGATATGCTCGCAGATATCGCAGCGGTCGTGGGTGGGCAAGTAATCAGTAATGAAGTCGGAATGACGTTTGAGAACGCGACACTCGCGATGCTTGGTAAGGCGACGCGCGTGGTTGCCACAAAAGACGCGACGACTATCGTAGGTGGCAAAGGCAAGAGGTCCGACATCTCTGCGCGCATCGCTCAATTGAAGGCGCAGATCGAGCTCACAGACTCGAAGTTCGACAAGGAGAAGCTAGCGGAGCGTATCGCGAAGATGTCTGGCGGAGTCGCTGTAATTTCTGTCGGAGCAGCGACGGAGACGGAGATGAAATATCTTAAGGATAAGATTGACGATGCTGTGAAGGCGACGAAAGCCTCGATTGAGGAGGGGATAGTGCCGGGCGGCGGCACGGCACTCGCGAAAATTGCGAAGAAAATTGCTGCTCAGAGTGCGAAAATGACCGCAGATGAGCAGACCGGCTTCGACATAGTAGTGCGCGCACTCGAGATGCCGCTCGCACAGATCGCAATAAACGCGGGTAAGGAGGACGCTTCTGTAATCGTATCGAAGGTGCAGTCTGGCAAGGTGAACGCGGGCTACAACGCGCTCACCGACGAGATAGTAGAAGACATGCTCAAGGCGGGCATTGTCGACCCTGTGAAGATGTCGCGCATGGCGCTAGAGAACGCTGTCTCGTCTGCGGCGATACTCCTCACGACTGAGGCGGCTATCGCCGACATTCCTGAGCCTAAAGCTCAGCCAGCAGGCGGAGATATGGGAGGAATGGGGTATTAGGA
The DNA here is from genome assembly GCA_041664865.1 of Minisyncoccota bacterium. GTDB lineage: Bacteria > Patescibacteriota > Minisyncoccia > Phycocordibacterales > Phycocordibacteraceae > C7867-001. The sequence goes on along the minus strand of JBAYJU010000001.1, from coordinate 6,390 downwards.
TGACCAAAACACACACGGCGCCAAAAGCGCCGTGTGTGTTTTGGTTTTTTATCCTTCTGGAATTTCGTTGAAGCTCACGATCTGCCAGCCGCGAGTCGCGGAGAACATCTTCCATGGGTGATATTCGCACACTGTTATACCGGCGTTATCTGATACGTTGAAGAACGACAGCTTGATGAAATCACCTGCATGGAGTCGCTCATGGTATAGCGCATACGCGATGAGCATCTTGAGAAAATGGTGGTGCGTGACTACGACTGTTTCGTGCGCTCCCTGGCTCGCAAGGATGTTCAGGCATTTGCGCGCACGCTCTTTCTCATCAGAGAAATTTTCTTCATCTGAGATGCGATAGTCATCATCGTGATATGCGAGATCCATCGCATCAACTATTCGTATGACATCAGGGTCATGAGTCTTCTTGCCGATAATTTCGCTCGGGTTGCGGCGCTCGGTGAGAAGCGTTGAGAAAATCACTGGCACATTCAGATACGTATTGATAATCTGCGCAGTCTCTCTAGCGCGTGGGTAGGTGCTCGAGATGATGCGTTCGATGGGCAGGCTCTTGAGTGCTGCACCGACTTGTGCTGCCTGCCGCCGCCCTTTTTCTGAAAGATTGCCGTCTTCGCCTTGCCGGATATGCTCTGAGTTCAGAAGTGTCTCACCATGGCGTACGAAGAAGAATCGCCGCGGTCGCATAAGAATCAATACGAGCACAATAACGAGGACGGCCAGCGAGACGTAGATTGGTGATGGAAACATGATGTAGTCAGTATAGCTGAATTGTAAGAGAGTTTTGCACAGGGTGTCTTTTCGGTCGCAATAAATGAGCCATACTGTTGTGAGCGGGTTATCCACCGCGATAATAATTCTCATCTAGCATGAAAATGCATTGCATAATGTTCTTGCTCGTCATCATCGGCGGGCTCAACTGGGGGCTCGTAGCGCTCGGTTCTTATATGGGCGGCAATTGGAATGTAGTCAATCTTCTTCTCGGTTCATGGCCATCAGTAGAGACTTTCGTCTACTTGCTCGTAGGTCTCTCGGCACTTATGCTTGTGTTCACAAGCAAAGGGCAGTGCAACTCGTGTCAGGTATAGGCGTCACTGTTTTTGTTACAAATCAAAAAACAATCGCCGGCGCTTCGCGCCGGCGATTGTGTTTTGATTTTGCGGTGATGATGTCCCGAAGTTAGAGGTTTATAACGTTTTTAAATCTTTAACTGAATCGGGCAAATAATCAATTCCTCCAAATTCCTTTACGGGTATTGATTTGATTTTGCCCTTTAAGTCAGAGCTTATATGCGTGTAGGTCATCTCATTGATACCACCGATACTTTCACAATCGTCCTCTATAAATATGTCTGGCACCGTCTCCTCTGCAACATCCTTATATTCCTGCTCATCTTTTCTGCTCAGAAGCTTGCCCTCAGGAAAATCGTATTTCTTTAACACTCCTGATATCTCTTTAATTTCTTCTTGTCGCTTTCGGGATGTTAGATACAAAATCTCAGCACCTTGGTCTTGCCATAATTTAATTTTATTAACGGCGTTACCAACTGGTATATAAAAACTATAATCATGAACTGAGGATTCTTCGTCTTGAACTTGTTTAACGATTTCTTCCCGCGTCAAACCCGAAGCATTTTTATGCATCAAAATCGTACCTTCTGTAAAAATCATTATTTTCATAAGTTCGAATCCCTTGCTGGTTCAGCTGTTTTTATAAATTTCGTTTTTAAGATGGGCCCTTAAAATAAGGGGATTTCACTGCTCGCTTTTCAAAACTACTGGCGGATGGGGAGGGATTCGAACCCTCGAGGAGCTTTCGCTCCTGCCACGTTAGCAGTGTGGTACTTTCGGCCACTCAGTCACCCATCCTGTATCGCTATCCTAGCGTATTTTCGTATCTTCTCAAATGTTTCGGATTGTGGCTTCCGATTATCTTGAAATAGCGTCTTATGTCTTCTGTCCTATCAAGGCGTACGTCTTTCGCTGTTGTTCTGGGATGGAATCCTAGTTCTTGTAATAAATCATGCACGGATTCCAGTAATGGTTTCGATGCGCTCGTGAAGGAGAGTTTCTTGTAGGCGTACCACGTGCCCTTTACCCGGTAACGATGCGTAAAGACACATCCGTCCGTATCAACTAGTCCGCGCAAGCATGCAATCGCGAAAGTTCGGTTACATCTAATCCACAAAGGTATATCTAGTCGCTGGTCGATCTTGTTTCCAATTGGTAGCCCTAGTTCATGCAGATATATAACCAATTTTTTTCTGGACACGACAATATCATTCACCGAATTTTTCGGAGAGTGATACATTTTTGGTTCGATTTTGAAAAGTCTCTTGATGAGGCCTTTCACAAATGAAGCGTATTCTAAATCATCCACATGGTGAAGTGTGACTATGGCTTGATACATGGTGAGACCTCCATCGCCCATCATGATGCCGATAAATTCAGCGAGCTTCGCGCCATGCTTCGGTCTATAAACGATTTTTGATTCGAGAATTGGATTTTTGGCAAGTTTGCCTGTCGATTCCCACCACAGTCTCCACTGCTTCTTCCGGTGTTCTTCGTTGCGAGGGATGCTTCCGTATTTCTTGATTGTTGCTGCAGCTCCCATACGGCTTGCTCTTGGAATATGTGCATACGCATCACGAATGCACATCTTTTCAGAAATCGGTACGTTAAAATGAGTAGATAGTGCGTGTGTGGCGCCAAGCGGCATGGAGAATTTCTCTCTGCGCCAATCGCGAACCGTGCGCTCGGAGCATTTGCAGATAAGCGCAATGCGAGCGAGTGTTTCTTTTTGGCAGATTCCATCTAGAAATTTTCTCTGTTCTCCAGCAGGGAACACTGCGCGTTTACCTTTAAACATCTCAGCCATATCTCCATTCTAGCATCCTAGTGCGCTAAGGCGAGCGGGATGATATTGGTGGCACCAGCAGATTTGAGCGCGTCGATTGCTGCTTGGAGCGTGGCACCTGTGGTGAGCACGTCGTCGATAATCAGATATGTGCTGGTAGGGTCGGCGGGATGCGCGGCGCCGAAGGCGCCGCGCATGTTTTCTTCGCGCTCGAGTCTCGGTAGCGAGACTTGAGAGACAGTCTCGCGAGTGCGCACGAGCAGGCTGGTATCGAGTTTGAATCTCTGTGTGCTTTCTTTCCCGAGGTTATGGATTGCACGCCGCGCGACCTCCTCTGCCTGATTAAATCCTCGTTCTCTGCGCCGAGCTTTCCCGAGTGGCACCGGCACGATGTAGGACTTCCGATGTCCTACATCGTCGGAATCGCACAGATATTCGGCAAGAGCGAGCGCTAGGAGCCGACGCGCGCGTTCATTGCCATGATATTTCGCTTCGTGAATTGCGGATCGAACAGACGGGTGATAGAAGGGTAGTAGCGCTACTGTCCCAGGTCGTGTAGCCGGCACGAGCCGTGGAGAGACGAGCGAGAGGAAGTCATCATCAGAAGTGTCTCGCATTACGATCTCATCCGCGCGGGGCGGGAATATGATGTCGATGAGTCGGAACATGGTATCATTTTCCCATGGCGTTCCTAGATTTTCTATTTTCTAAACAGGAGAAGAGTGTTTTGGGTGTGGACATAGGATCTTCATCACTGAAGGTCGTACAGCTCCGTAAGGAAAAGGGGCAGGCGGTTCTCGAGACATATGGCGAGCTCGCGCTCGGCCCATATGCCGGCGGCGACGTAGGTCAGGCGACGAGTCTCTCGCAAGAGCAAGTCGTCGAGACATTGAAGGATCTCTTGCGTGAAGCGAAAGTGACTACGACGAGTTGCGGAGTCTCGATCCCATTCTCGCGCTCTCTACTCTCTCTTGTGGAACTTCCGTATCGGAAGGACCCAAAAGAGCAGAAGACGGTCATCGAGCTAGAGGCTAGGAAATATATCCCTGTGCCTATAAGCGAAGTGCAGCTGGATTGGTTCATCGTGCCCAAAATCGGCCCTCAGGAGAATGTTGAACGACAGAGTACCGTCGATGTACTTATTGTTGCGGTTCACAACGACGAGCTTTCTCTCCTGCAGTCGGTAGTTGCAGGCGCTGGACTCTCTTCAAGTTTCTACGAGATAGAGATATTCAGTACCATACGCGCCGTGGTAGACGAGCCAGTGAAGCCTGTCATGGTGCTCGATATTGGTGCTGCATCGACAAAGATTTATGTAGTCGAGCATGGCATCGTGGCGCTTTCGCACTCTATCAGTGTCGGTAGTCAGGACATAACGCGTGCTATTTCCGTATCGAGCGGGGTTTCTATTCCTAGAGCCGAGGCAGTCAAGAAAGAGAAAGGGATGGAGGGTGATGGTGCGCATGAGAGCCTAGAGCTAGTGTTCTCTCGCATTTTCACAGAGGCGCATCGAGTGGTGACGCAGTATGAGACATCGCACAATAAGTCGATCAGCTCGATCGTGCTCACTGGAGGTGGCGGCGTCACGAAGTCGCTCGGGGCATATGCGAAAAAGATATTCTCAATTGACGTGCGAGTGGCAGACCCTTTTGTGAAGACTTCAGCGCCAGCATTCATGCGCCCAATACTCGAGGAGATAGGTCCTGAGTTTGCGGTAGCAGTAGGCCTCGCATTACGGAAGCTTGAATAGGTGTAGCGCTTCGGGTGAGTTTGACAGAAATATAGTATCGTGCAATAATACACTCAGTACATAGCTCTTTGAGACTAAGCTTGCATTCGCCACAGCAGAAAGCCCCTCGACTAGCTCGGGGCAGGCAGCCCTAGGGATTTTCTGCTGTGGCGAAACCCATTCGGGCTAGCTTGAACAGCGTTGTAAAAACACTCTCATAAAGGAGAAAGCCATGAGTGAACAACAACAGATTTCCAAGTTGGCTGGGGCATTAACTGAACATCAACACCACTTCTGCATCATGTCGACTGAGTGTCGCCAATGGGCGATCCAGAACACAGAAGATGCAATCAGACTTTTCGCCGAAGCGGTGAAGAACCGGGCGTCTTCGGTTCATGCAATGGCGTTCCCGGAGGGAACCATCAAACGCCATGTTCGCGTCGACCGCACTCGCACCCCGCAAAAAGTCATTGACGCCACGGGCCGTAAGCAGTATGTCGACAAAGATGTGCTAGCCACGATGCCGATTGGAGAGGGCGAGGAAGTGGATGTCCACTTCGTCCCGACCAAGCGCTTTGTGCCGGCGAAAGATGTCCCTGCGTTCCTCGCGCAGTACGGACTCGTACCGGATCCGCGAGCTACAGCGGCCGTGAACGAAGCCGATTCGGCATTCGCCGATGCGTACCCTAACTGTACGCAGTGGGGTGACAATTGCTACCTCACGTTCGACCGCTGGGACGACGAGCGGCGCGTGTGTTGCGATCGCAGCGGCCACGACTGGGACGACTATTGGTTCCTTGCCGGTGTACCTGCTTCCCGCAAGTAGTACTTGTACCTCTGGCAACTTAGAACTTGCCCTTGGATTCTTAACCCTTTCTTCTTTCAACAGCATATCGCTCTGCGATATGCTGTTTTCTTTTGGTACACTGTGATTGGTAGTAGGTGAATACGCGGGCGATTACGGTTTCCCGCTACCGAACCCAGTATCCGTGCATTGAGAACATTTGTGATTATGGTTTCAAATGGAGGATGCACGCAGACACTTCAAAAAATGAAGATACTTGGTGTGAAGTGCTCTGGCATTATGATGCCGAAGACCGCGGAACCACCGCAGACAACTCTGAGATCGCACAAGGCTTCAATGGGTAGTGATATAGATGGCACTCCACACATTGCTACCTCACGTTCAACCGCTGGAACGACGAGCGGAACGTGAATTGCAATCGCAACGACAACGACTGGAACGACAATTGGTTCCTTGCCGGTGTACCTGCTTCCCGCAAATCTCTTCATTTCTCGCCCGCGCCTTGTTGCGCTGGCGAGTTTTGCTTTGTGAGTTGCCCGTTCCATCCGCCGAGCATTCTGCCGACTTCATCAAGCGGCATAGACAGCGCGATGTATTTTTTTGTATCAAGTGATTTGGTTTCCCAGAGTATGAGCAAAAACACCTTTAGGGTATCGAGCTTGCGTATGGCGAGTCGCACCCATGGTTGCTTCTCACCTCGCGACAGGAAGCTGGCACTCGCGACCGCTTCGATAAGTCCCACAAACTCCGCATCTACTTTCCCGCCAAGAGTGTGTCGATGGGTCTTCGGTATGGTCTGATAGAATCCATACCACAAGATATACGCATGTTTAATCCACTCAAGCACCGGCAACATCCTCGGGGGGGGGTCGCCTCAAAGAATCCGATTCATTCATACATACGAGCATATCATCTCAGTCGAGAATCTTCTTGATGCGTGGAAAGATTTCGTGAAAGGGAAGAGAAAACGCGCTGATGTACAGGAGTTTGA